>CAJQPR010000137.1 GCA_905480255.1 uncultured Woeseiaceae bacterium
TATCGCGTTGAGTTTGTGGATATGCCGGAATTTCTGAAACCAATGCTTCGCGATGAGGCGAGCATCGTTCTGGATACGAAGGGGCTCGACTACACGGAGGGCGACGCCCACGCCATCCTGTTGATGACATTCGTCAACCGAACTCTGAGTTCAGATGAGTCGGCGCGGGACGAGGCCTGGGAAACGATTGCTCCGGGCGGCGGCGTGCGCTTTATTGCCGAGGTGCAAGTGGAATTGAAGAACAGCGTTACCGGCGAGAAGCTCTGGGCGGGCTCGATGGGCAGGGTGCACAACGTTTATGAAGGTTCCTATATGCATGATGCGCCCGCAAAATCGGCGATGCGTAATGCATTCCTGGAAATATTCGCGGACTACCCTGACTCGCATATGGACGTACAATAGGTCGGGTGACTGGCCTCGAATACCTCAATCGCGTTGTCGATGGTCGAATCGAACATCCGACGATGGCGCATACACTCGGCTTCCGCCTGACGGAAGTCGAAGCTGGCCGTGCGGTAATTACCGGGAAAACTTCACCGGACTATTGCAACCCGAATGGGTCGATCCACGGCTCGTGGGCCGCTGCTGTTCTGGACTCCTGCATGGGATCATCCGTTCACTCCATGTTGCCCGAGGGCGTTGGCTTCACAGTCGTTGAGTTCAAAATCGATTTCGTTCGACCCGTCACCGTCGATACCGGTACAGTCAAAGCGGAAGGTAAAGTGGTAAATGTTGGCAAGAGGGTCGGCATAGCGGACGGAATTTTGCGCGACTCCAAAGATCGAATTCTGGCGAGAGGTACCACTACCTGCCTTATATTTAATAGCTGAAAGACCGGCCGGATTACTCCGTTTCGACGGAATACAGTATATCGATTGATTGAGTCTCACCTGCGCCGGCTTCGAGAGACAGGCGTTCCGAGAGCCTGTAGCGGATCAGGATCATTCCCAGTCGCGAGAACACGCCATAGGCATAGCGTGCATAGAGCCTGGAGTTTATTTGTTTACCCGCAACCAGCGCCGTTGCATCTCCGCCATCACCGATGAAGGTTAGCTCATCAAGACCTACGGACTGGCCGATCTGCTCTGTCAGGCGCGACGCCTGTTTGAGGCCTAAGCCGAGTGCGGCACCCGCCAATTGGCTGCCTTCAGAGTTGCTTGCTTCGGCAAGCGGGCGCCCAATCATCAGGTACGACAATGCATCCGCTTCGGCCATCGCTGGTTCTGAGTAAACAGTTGAATTGAGATTGTTGGCCCGGCCCCGCAATCGGATGCCGGCAACAATTGTGCTATCGAAATTTTCAATAGTCCGAGTCGCGGTGACGTCCACAATAGGATTGTCGAGCGGACCGGTAAATGTGAGCGTGCCCTCTTCAATCATCAGTCGCTGACCATAAGCGACAAATTCTCCGTTGCTCAGTTCGATCTGCCCCTCAGCGGTGAGCTGCTGGTCGGGCGATTTCCGAACAAGCAGTTCGCCGCTAACATTAGTATCGAGGCCGAACGCGGCGATATGAACATCTTCGCTAAGAACGAGTCGGGCTTCGCCGGAATACCGCGCCGCCGACCGCGGTGTTGAATAGTCGTCACTGGCAGCAACGATGTCCGGAGAAACGGTCACCGCGTTTTCGACAATCTCACGCACGATGATCTCTGCTTGTGGTATCTCCATCGTGCCGCGGGCGTCCCAGCCACCGGGCGTCCCAACAACGACAAGATCCGGAGAGACCTTTACCTGGTAATTGGGCCAGTTCATCAGATCGGCAGCTTCGCCGGTAATTGTCAGCTCAACGCGGCGGTCTGCCTGCATCAGGTCCGCAAATTGTCCGGAAATCTCAATGCTGCCAGTGCCTGCCATTGCGCCGCCGTTTACGGTAGCCGAGCCGTCGGCTGCACCGGATGCCGTGATGTTGATTTCTGTCAGCGGTACATTGAGCGCGGGTATGGCAGCGTTCCCGTTCAGCCAGGAAGCTTGCCCGGACAGATCCGGTGACAGCAACGGGCCACTTGCCGAAATATCTGCAGAGATGTCACCGCCGAAGTTCGCGACCTCCGGGACTAGCGAGGAGATCCACCCCCACTCATCGCCATCAATGCGCAGGCGGCCTTCAATTAGCGGATTCGAGGTCAGGCTATCCAGTTTAGCGGTCGTTCGGATCGAAACGCCGGGATCAACCCTAAGCGTTGCTTCGGCCTCTGCGCCGCCCTCTGCGAAATCGACTTTGACGATTGCTTCGGGTATCCGAAATTCATAGGGGTCCTGTCCTGGGCTAACGAGATACAGCACAGTATCAGCCTGCTGCCAGTCGACTGACCCCAGCCAGTCATCACCGCTACGGGTAACGTCAATTTCTGCGTTGATCGTTCCCCCAAGCCGATACTGCTGGGGCAGCAGACTGTTCACCGTAGCAAGCGGCAGGTTCGTAATGCTGGAAATGATGGCGGTCTGGTCAGGTGTTGCAGAGATCCGGGACACTTCGACTTGCCCCTGTGGAAGCGTCCAGCGATGTGGACCGATATCGATGTTGCTCTCTTCGAATACGAAGTCGACGGGCGCCGCGAGTTCCCAGTGACCGGTATAATTTTCGTCCATAGCCGCCCGGCTTACAGTTCCATTGAATCCGAGGTCGGTGCGGGCGATTTTCGCGAAAGCGCTTGCGACGATCATTTCCCGGAGCGTCCAGGTCAGATCGACTTCGAAATTATCATCGGTTCCATTCAGGGCGCCGGAAAATGAGCCGAGATAGGTTTCGTCACGTTGCAGCGCCGTCACGGCAACGCTGAGATCCAGAATTTCCAGACCGGAACCGCCGCTGTCGAGCTGGAGAGAATCGGCACGCCAGACGTCGTACCCGGGCATTTCCGATTTTGCGGTTCCGGTAAATACAAGCGCTGCAGGAGTACCATCGATTCGACCGCGAACAGCAAAGCTGCCGGAAATATAGTCCTGCAATTCTCCAATGGATGGCGCATCAATATTGACGTCGAGCCCTACAGCTTCATCCCCGAATCGTCCGTCAAATTCAAACCTGTTATCCGCGAGAAGGATTTCGCAGGAGTCGCAACTTACGTCTTCAGCGGAAACGGAGACATCACCCGACGCGCTGATTTCCGACTCGTTGAGGGTTCCGGAAATTACGGCGCGGGATACGTCCCAGCTCGTTGCATCGTGCCATTCGAGGTGAGCATTTGCGGCTAGCAGCCCTGTCAGTTGCTCATTGACCAATGCCGGATCGAAGTTTTCAACCTGGATCTCCAGGCTGGCGGTCGGTGCGGGCAGCCAGTTGATTCGGCCGGCTGTCGATACCCTTGTCGCGGAAATTTCCAGAAGCAAGTTGGATTCAGAGAGGCCTTCGGTGTTGCCGGATGCCGTGCCGCTGATTTTCACTTCAGGAATTCGCGGCTCCGCGAGCACCGTACTGAAGTCAGCATCGTAGCCGCTAAGTTTGCCCCGAAAATGAACGCTTCCGTTGCGGAACTCGGCATCGGCGACGGCGTAGATTGGCCAGTCGATCTGCAGGTCAAACTCGGGTTCGTACAAACCAAGAAGCCTGGCGTCGCCTTCGATGGAGACTGCGTGGGGGGCCGTCAGAAAGTGTGAGACCGCCATATTCTCAAGTGAACCGCTGATCGAACCCTCGCCAGACCAGGCATCGTCAGTTCTGTACCAGTTGAAATTCACGGCGAGTGGAACATCTGCATTCAACCTGGTGTCGAGGTTCGCCAACTCCAGCACGGTTCCGGTAATTGTGGCTGCGCCTGAATCGATGCGAATTCTGTCTTCGATGAGCGTGAAGTTTTCGATGGCAATCTGTTGAACGACGGTTTCCGATGATCCGCGAAGCAAGCGCATCTCACCAAGCTGTCCGTCGCCAATTGAAATGGGCAGTGGTACCGGCGGCATGCTGATTTCAAATAGAGATGGTTCAACTTCAGCGACGGCGAGATTTCGAAACTCGAATTCTTCCGCATGAAGCTGATTCAGGACGAGGGAGCCAGTCAGCACGTTCGGCCAGCTGATGGTTAGCTCGACCTCGGTCAGGCTGAGATCTAATTGCGCATTGCGATAACGTAGCAGGCGTATATTAAGTGTTCGCCATAACGTTCCGTGCGTGTCACCAATATAGAGAGAACCGGGAAAAGCTGCCGTAACCCGGTTAAGGACGAAGCGACTTCCTGACTCCGTGTTTAGCAGAATCGCTACGCTACCAAGCAGGACGACTGTGAACAGGAACCCGTAAGCGAGCCACCGACGAATTTTTTTCCAGAGGCTTTGCATTACAGGTCTGGCCCTAAAGTCAGATGCAGACGGAAGTCGCGGTCCGGATCGTCAAGCGGATGTGCGAAATCAATGCGGATCGGCCCAATCGGTGAATACCAGCGGATACCCAGACCAACACCGGTGCTGAATTCAGGCGAAAAATCACTAAACGCGCTGCCCGTGTCAACAAATGCGGCGATCGACCAGTTCCCCACGACCATCCGATCGAACTCTATGCTTGCTTCAAGCACATGGCTGCCGCCAATTACTGCGCCGTTTTCGTCAACCGGACCAAGTGAATCGAAGTCATAGCCTCTGACACTTTGATCGCCGCCCGTGAAGAAGCGTACCGAAACGGGCAAATCGGCAAGGTCTTCTTTCATCGTCGCACCCAGCTTGCCGCGTGTGATGAAGCGGGTCTTGTCGGTTATTGACCAAATCCACTTGGTCGTTGCCTTGAACTGCAGGAAGCTCGTATCCGATCCCAGCGAGTCGCTGGCGCCGCGTAAATCGAAATTGATCTGTCGCCCGGCCTTCGATCGACCTATCTCACGACCAATGGCGGACTCAAAATTTACACCGAATATCACAAGCTGGCTGGTTTCGTCCTGATCGCCAATAGCGAAGTCTTCATAGGAATAATTTACCAGTCGGGACCAGAGCCAGTTCTTGCTCAGGCTCCTGGTACGCATATAGCCAAACGTGAACGTATCGCTCTCGCTGGTATCCGTGTCCTGATTCTGGACGCCACCGACGAAGCTTGCCCAGTCCGTTCTCGGGTCCTGAACCGGCCATCTGTAAAGACCTGTGGCCGAGGAGTTTGTGTCGGAAACGAACAGCCGCGCTTCGAACTGATGTCCCTTGTCATTTCGCCGCCGATTAATGTAGCCGAGTCTTCCCTGTGGGCCGGTATCGGTGGCAAAACCGGCGCCAACAGAATAGTTACGACGTTTGCCCGGCGTCAGGGAAACACTGACTGGCACAGTGTGCGTTTTTTCGTCTAGTGGATCAGTTCGTATGGATACGGAACCGAAGAATCCGCTGCCATTCAGCGCCTCATAGAGCTTGTTGATTTCTGCAGCATCGTAATAGTCGTCTTCCGCGATATCCAGGTATCCCTGGAGGAGTGAGTCGCGCAGAATCCCCTCGGAAAAACTGATTTTTCCAAAGCGGTATCTCTCGCCCCGCTCCAGGTGCAGATATAGGCTGGCGTCGAAGGAATCGGGCTCCACGATAACTTCGTTGCGTGAGAAGCGAACGTCGAAGAAACCCTGGTTTGATGTTTGCTGCAAAAGAGCGGCCTTGAATTTCTCGTACTGGCCGTGATGCAGTATCGCGCCAACTTCGGGCTTCGCGAAGAGTTGCGGCAGGGCTAACCCGGACTGCGCCAACGGCAGGCCATCGACTGTAATATCGACAGCGCTGTAACGCACCGGCTCGCCAGGAGTGACCGCATATTCCGCAAGCCAGCAATCCTCGCCTTGCGACAGGGTTTTGGTGAATTCAACGTTGTAGTAACCGAGCGCCTGCAGCGATTCAGTTAGTTTCTTGTCCGCGTCCCGAAACAGGCGGTCAACACGCCATGAGTTGGAGTCACAATCGGCCGAAGCAATCGGCATAAGCGCACGTGCATTCGCTTCCTGAATCTCGTCCAACCCTTTGAATACGACTTCCGCGCCTGCTGATATCGGTAGCACCCCGGCCAAGGCCAGGGTGAGCAACGCCAGCCAGGTGACCGGGGATTGTATGTATCTGTATTTCATTGGGCGATTTGACCGGTTTAGGCCGGAATTGTTGGCACTGAATAACAAATGCCAGACAATACCGGGAATCAGTATTCTACGCCTACCTGGTCATATTGAAGACTCAAAAATGTCTGTTTTTCGAACCGTATTTCACGACAATCGTACGCAGGCAACCCTGCTTCTGACTGCATGTGCAGCGCTGGTTGTTTTCCAGCTGGCCGGTTTGGCTTCCGGGGCAGCCGTTGCCAAGCTGGTCGCGTCATCTGCGTTTCTTGCTGCCGCTGTCAGCGCTGGTGCCTTCCGGTCGAACTACGGCAGGAGCATCTTCACTGGCCTGGTCTTCTCCTGGTTTGGCGACATGTTTCTGCTTGGTGCGTCGCAGGAACTTTTCCTGGCGGGACTGGCCAGTTTCCTGCTCGGACATGTGGCCTACATTGTCGCCTTTGCGATTCGCGGGATTAACGGCAAATGGTCATTGGCTGCTGTTGTGCCCATTGCGGCAGTGTCGCTGGCGGTGACGCTATGGTTGGCACCTTATGTCGCGCCGGACATGCTCATTCCGGTACGGGTTTATACGATCGTTATCAGCCTGATGGTCATTGCGGCAATCGGTACGCGGGGCGCGGCCGGTCCGCTGCTGATACCGATTGGTGCGGCGCTTTTCTTTTTGTCTGATCTGTCCGTGGCCACAATGCAGTTCACTGAACCGACGTTTCCCACCTACATATGGGGCCTTCCTTTCTATTACACTGGTCAATTCCTGCTCGCCCTGAGCGTGGCATTTGCACCGAAGAATAAATAACTGAGGACCAAGAGGAATGACACACGCGGATTTGGGCGAAGAGTTTCGCCTGGAAATGGACGCCCTGATGGAGCAATTGAAAGAGTCGCTCCCAAAAGTTATCGGAAGCATCGACACCCGTATCGCCTTGCCGCCTGATGCAGAGGCTGTTCTAAAGGATTTCAGGGAGCCGTTGCCGGACACCGGAACCGGCGCGCAAGCAACCATCGAGCGCCTGATCGAGCTAAATGAGACGGCGGGTGGCAATGTCGTCGGTCCCAAGTCCTATCACTTCGTCATCGGCGGTAGCACCCCGGCGGCGCTGGGCGCGGACCTTCTCGCCACCGCCTACGAAGCCATAACCTATACCTGGTTATTGTCTCCAGCTGGTGTGGAGATGGAAATCCAGGCGCTTGATTGGCTCAAGGAGCTTTTCGGGCTTCCCGAAAGCTGGCCGGGGGTTATCGTTACGGGCGCGACGATGGCCAATTTCGTCTGCCTCGCGTCAGGTCGCCAATGGTGGGGTGAGCAGCTGGGATTTGATATTTCAGAAGATGGTCTTGCCGGAAAACCACAAATGCCGGTCCTGACCTCCGGATTCGTCCATGCTGCCACGCTGAAATGCCTTGCAGTGCAGGGCGTTGGTCGTGGCAATGTACAGCGATTCTGCCGTGATGATTTCGGTCGGCTCGATATCGACGCAATGGAAAAAGCGTTGGTCGAACTCGATGGACAACCGGCGATGATGATCGTCAATGCCGGTGAGGTTAATGCGGGTGAATTTGATCCGGTAAAAGACATGATCGATCTCGCCCGGCAGCACAACTGCTGGGTACATGTTGACGGTGCGTTCGGGCTTTTTGCAAAAGCATCCCCACGCACAGCACATCTTGTTGAAGGCGTGGAAAGAGCGGATTCCGTCACGGTTGACGGTCACAAGTGGCTGAACGTTCCCTATGACTCAGGCTATGCGTTTGTTCGTGACTACGGACTGATGGCAAGAGCATTTCGCTACTCGGCGGACTACCTGCCTGAAGAGAGCAGCGCCAGGCCGACGCCAGGCGCAATCGGACCGGAAAGTTCCCGTCGTGCGCGCAGCTTTGCCGTATGGGCCACACTGAAGGCATACGGAAGAGAGGGGCAGCGGCGCATCGTCGAACACTGTCTCGACATCGCTCAGTACTGCGCCAAAAAAGTACTGGAAGCCGATCAGTTTGATTTAATGAACGATCCTCAGCTGAACATCGTCTCGTTTCGCTACAACCCGGGCGGTATGAGCGATGAGGAACTGGATGCACTCAATGAGCGGCTGGGCGCGGCCGTTCTCGCAGATGGCCGATATCTCGTGGGCACATCCAGAATGGGAGCAAGAACAATTTTTCGGCCCGCGTTTTCGAATTGGCGGACCCGCACAGAAGATATCGATGAAATGTTTGAGATGCTGCTCGAAGTTGCGGCGGACATGGCATGAATCAAATACAGAACATGAAACATAAAAACGAGGTGGGATTATGAAGAAGATTACGTACGGGTTGATTCTTGCAACCCTGGTCAGTTTGCCGGCCCAGGCCGAGTGGGTCCTGAATGGCGATCAATCTGCGTTGAGCTTTGTTTCAACGAAAGCGATCAATGTCGCCGAGGTTCACAAATTCGCGGAACTCAGCGGTGGCGTCGGCGCAGACGGCATGGTCAGAATTTCGATTGACCTGGCCAGCGTTGATACCAGCATCGAACTTCGTGATGAACGTATGCGGGAGATGTTGTTCAACACGGCTGAGTATTCGACGGCAGAAATATCAGCCCAGGTTGATGCGGCTGAATTGGCCGATCTCTCAGCCGGACAGTCGGTCGATATGATGGTTGAGGGAATCCTCACGCTGCATGGCGAAACACGCCCGTTAATGATGAGCGTGGTGGTCGCGCGGTCGGGCGATTCGAATTTGCTGGTGATGAGCAAGAAACCCGTTGTCGTGAACGCACCCGAATTCAAACTGGCTGAAGGTGTCGAGGCGCTGCGCGCGATCGCAGGGCTGCCGAGCATTGGCCTGGCGGTACCGGTGAGCTTCGTTCTCGCGTTTGATCAGGGCTGACCGGAAGACAATCCGGTGAAAGGCAAGATCGCATTCGAGGAGCACTTCGCGATTGAGGAGACGCTTGGTGAGACGCGAAATTTCGCCGGCGATTCCGGAATGTGGGACGAGTTCACGGAGCAGATTCTTGATCTGGATGATCGTCGGCTTGCGCACATGGACGAGTCCGGGATTGAGCTTGCTGTCCTGTCACTGAATGCGCCGGGAGTGCAGTGCATCACCGATGCCGACCAGGCAATGGATGTTGCCAGGAAGGGCAATGAGCGGATGGCAGAAGCGGTTGCCCGGCACCCGGATCGTTACGCAGCCTTTGCGGCGCTTCCCATGCATGATCCGGTCGCGGCCGCCGGCGAGTTGACACGCTGCGTACGCGAACTGGGATTCAAGGGTTGCATGGTCAATGGTTTTCAGCAGGTCGGAAACCCCGACAACGTCAAATACTATGACCTCCCCGAATACCGTGACTTCTGGGCGACTGTTTCCGAGCTGGACGTGCCATTTTATTTGCACCCACGAATGCAGATTCCGTCTCGCGCAGAAAACTACGAAGGGCATCCCTGGCTGATGAGTGCGCCTTGGGGATTTGCCGTCGAAACGTCAATTCATGCCTTACGTTTGTGTGGCTCGGGGGTGTTCGACGATCATCCGAACCTGAAAATTTGCATCGGGCATCTCGGCGAAAATATTCCGTTTGGTCTCTGGCGTATCGATGCGCGCATGAGATTCTCCCGCCGCAACTACCGCGGCAAGCGTCCCCTGGGTGATTACTTTCGCGAGAACTTTCACGTCACAACCAGCGGGAACTTTAACGATGCCGCGTTTCGTTGCACGCTGGATGTTCTCGATCATGACAAAATATATTTTTGTGCAGATTATCCGTTCGAGAAGATGGAAGACGCTGCCGGGTGGTATGACAACACCGACGTGATTTCAAATGAAGATCGCCTCAGGATCGGCCGGATCAATGCGCTAAATCTTCTGAACCTGGATCTTGATTAGCGCGATCCAGCTAACTAATTGCGGATCATAAATCCGATGCGACTCTACTGGCTGGAAGAAATATACGTCGCGTGAGTTTTTTGTTCATTGCACGGGGAAGACGACGTTGCACTGGCCGGTGCCGGAGCTTGGGAAATACTCGGTAAAAACCTCTCCCTGTCCGTCGTAGTTGTTCCAGCCCAGCAGCCCGAAAAGCATTGCAGTGTCATGCATGTTTCCTTCACCGCTGCAGTCTTTCGCGTATTGCGGCAACATCTGCAGAAATTCCTGAATTTCTCCCTTCTGCCACATTTCGAGAACCATGTGATCGGTTTTCTCATTGAACGGGCTGGAATTGCGAAACAGGTACTGGTCAACCACCTGGTTAGGCGCGATTCGATGTGACAGTGAGCCGCTGGCAAGAAATGCAACTTTCTTGTCTGATTCTTCAACAGCCTTTCTGACCGCTTCACCCATGACCTTTGATTCTTCCAGGCCGGCGTCGTAAATCCAGGCTGCAATGGAGATGATCTTGATGCTTTCATCAATTCCCATAAACCGCAGTGGTACCAGAGTTCCGTACTGGAGGCCGAGTGATGGAACATCGGTGTGACACCGGGTGAAGGTACCCATTTCCGTCGCTTTTTCAGCGATAGATTTACCAAGCTCGGCATCGCCGACGTAGCTGTATTCCAGGTTGCGAATGAAGTGTGGAAATTCCGTGCTCGTGTAGATTCCAGAGCAGTCCGTATTCGCGTTGATGTGATAGCCGGCATTCACAAGCCAGTGCGTATCCGCAATGACGATTGTATCAACGCCAAGCTCACGTATCCGGTCGCCGATTCTTTGCAGGCCTTCAATCGCGGCCGCACGACATCCTTTGTTCGGGCCTTCTTCTTCGGAGATGAACATGGATGGCACATGCGTAATCTTTGCCGCAAGTACAATTTCGCCCATTTTTGTATCCTCTGCACACGCTAACGGGGTGGAGTCGGAAATTATTGGAGGGTGCGGTGCGACTGTCTATCAGTATGTATTACTATGTTGTGACGATCTGATCGCTATGCGAGACAGGAGAGCATGCATGCGTAACAGCACTGCACGCACGGGTCAAAGCTCTGCTATCTTTTCAACGACAACAACCAAACAAATCGAAGAGACCACCCGATGACGAAAAAATCTGATAACGGCAAGCCGCAGATAAGCCGGCGTGCGTTCCTGGGGAGCGGCGCAGCCGCGGGTGCAGCATCAGTACTCCCGGGTGGTAGTACGGTGGAGGCGCAGGAGTCGTCTGCCACGGTGGCCGCTGCAGAAGCGAAGGCGCAGCCGCTGTCACCGGAGCAAATGGCGCGGGAGGTCGGTGCCGCGGTGCCGCCGTCGGTCGTCGAGCCGGCGGTCAAACGTCCAGGGTCCGACCTGATGGTGCAGGTGCTCCGGGATTTGGGCATAGAGTTCGTCGTCTCGAACCCGGGTTCGACCTTCGAGGGCCTGCAGGAGTCGATCGTCAACTATGGCGATACGCCGAACGTGATGCCGGAGTTCATTACCGCGCTGCATGAAGAATCGGCCGTAGATATGTGTCACGGCTACGCGCGGTCAGAAGGCAAGCCTGTCTGCGCGCTGGTGTCGGGCACGATTGGCCTGCAGCATGCATCGATGGCGATCTACCAGGCGTTTCTCGGTCGCTCGCCGGTCATTGTGCTGATTGGCCGGGAAGACTTTGGTCGCCGGCAACAACACACGGCGGACGATATTGCCGGCATGGTCCGTGCGCATACGAAATGGGACGCAATTCCGGAGACGCTTGAAGACACACTGGACGCCTTGCAGGAAGCTTACCGACAGGCCACCACGCCGCCGTGTGCGCCGGTCGTCGTCGTCCTGGACGCGGAAATCCAGAAGCAGGAAGCCGGCGACCTGCAGGTACCGGAGTATCATCCGCCGGTCATTCCGACGATCAGCCCGGCCGATGCCGGTCGTATCGCCGCGGACCTGGTCGCAGCAGAGAATCCGCGCCTGAACGTCGGTCGATTCCGCACGCCCGAAGGTATTGGTCACGCCGTGGAGCTCGCCGAGCTTGTCGGCGCTTCCGTGGACACGCGGGCGACCAGCGGGCCGATGAGTTTTCCGCAGACGCATCACCTGACCGGGCCAGGTGCGGACGAAAACTACGACTACGAACTGGGGCTGGAACAGCCTGGCGCACAGGCCTCGATCAACGGACCGCACCTGCGGACGATTGATGACCGCGATCTGATCGGTATCGGGTTCGGCAACATCCGGCCGCCCGTCATTCCGCAGCGTGACAGGAGCGGGGCGTTCGACCTTGTGGCCGACGCCGAGGCGAGCTTGCCGCTGGTGATTGATGCTGTCAGGAAGAAGCTCGACGATAGCGCACGCAAAGCCGTCGTCGCGCGAACCACAAGAAACCGCAAGACGAACCGCGACGCCCGTATCGCAATGCTCCAGGAAGCCGTGGAGGTCAAGCGCGCAGGTTGGGAGGGAAGCCCGATCAGCACCGCGCGCCTGTACGCCGAACTCTGGTCACTGATCAAGGAAGAGGATTGGTGCCTGTCCTCGGGCACGATCTTCTCGGGCTTCCACAACGTTCAGCTCTGGAATCATGACAAGCCATACAGCTACCTGGGCATGTACCCGGCAGCGGCACTTGGTTATTGCCTTGGTTCGAGTGCGGGTGCCGCTCTCGCAGCCAGGGCACGTGACCGAATCGTGATCAACATCCAGGGTGATGGTGATTTCAACTATGCACCGGGATCCATTTGGACGGCGGCGCATCACAAGCTGCCAATGCTGACGATCATGCATAACAACCGTGCGTACCACATGGAATTGATGTACCTGCAGCACCTTGCGGGTGTTCGTGGCAGGGGCACGGATCGAATGCACATTGGTACAACATTCCGTGACCCGTATATCGACTATGCGAAGATCGCAGACGGCTACGGAATGAAGAGCGAAGGGCCA
>CAJQPR010000138.1 GCA_905480255.1 uncultured Woeseiaceae bacterium
TTTCATGACGATCTCCTGGAGAATTCCGGCTTAGTTTTCGAGCGGACTGCGATATTCCTGTTCGAAGCTGCCGGGCGGTGGACCGGCCACCTGCACGTAGTCAGCTTCATCGCCAAACAGGATTGATTTCACGCCACCGACGACTTCCATCATTTCCGGCGTGATCGTGCCGAACGACTGGTTGAGCTGCTCGATCAACGTTGCACGTGCAATTTCTTCACGAGTGCGCGCGATCAGTTCGCTGGTCTCATCCATGTCCAGGTAGATATCCGATGCAAGCACGGCCAGAGACTGGTCATTCTTGCTGCCGGACGAGGCAACGAGCTGGTAGTACTGGCGAAAACGTTCACTGAGGCGCATGCCCGAGCGGCCGCGCATGACGGGGCCTGGTTCCTTGGTTCCTTCCGGGTTACTGCCAAGCAATGTTTCCTGCAATGTCCACGATGTCATCTTGTTGCCAAGTTCGCTGCGCAATCGCTTTTCAAGACTCAGGCGTGTGTTATTGACGGTGTGCTCCATGTCAGGAAGGCGCTGCTCCATGATGCCGAGCATGTCGAGATAGGTTGCTCCCAGCTGTTTTGCCAGGCGCTGGCAGCCCGGATCGGACTCAGCGCCATCGCACTTGCTCTCGTTATAGAGCTGCTGTTGCTGGTCGAGCCGGCCGATTACCTCCTGCAGGCCGCTCTCCATTTCCTTCGCGACAGAACTGGTTTGGCGCAGGTCTTCAACGACCGTAGTAGGAAACAGGCGAATAGTGGGCGCGTTCGATTGCGCCAATGCTGTAACGGGTAACGATATTGCGAGCACCAGGCCGGCCAGGGTACGCGCAAGGCGCATACCGGCAACTTTTTCAGTGCATCGCAGAACTGGCAAGACATTCATATTGCCATCTCCCTTCGGGTAGTTTGGTTGGCTGGTTTTGGCCTAAATCTACCGGGGGATGCCTGAATGAAGGCTGAATGTGGCGGCGGGGCGCCTGTCCGGCCTTACGCCGGCTTGAATACGGATTATGTATTCATGGCCCTCGCGAGCTTCTTTTTGGCGGCGGCGATGCTGTCTTTGGTGGCGTCGGCGGCTTTCTCGGTCTTTCTCAGCTCCAGCAATGCGTCGCCAACATCCGTGCCGGGCAGCCAGCCGACCACAACCGGCACCTTGTCTGCGTTGTCGCTGCTGATGGATTTAGGGTTGCCGTCCAGAATGGAAATTCTGTGCTTGCAAAAATTGCCGTAGGTGCCGGCAGGGCAGTTGCATACTGCAGTAAGGCTTGCGCCATCCTTTATGAAGATCACTTCATACGGCTCGGGCGATGATCCTTTGACTTGAAAGGTAATCTCTTCCACAGATCCTCCTACGCGTTCCTCGTTTCCATGAATTCACGAAGAACCTGCAGCCCTTCGCCCATGTTTGCGCGGCCAAAGCCAATGCGGAATCGATCAGTAGGCGTTGTATTTAGCGCCGACCTGTACACGCTGGCAGGCAAAAGCAGCACGCCGGATTGTTCCACCAGTTCCTCGCAGAAACTTTCAACGCCATCGGCGCCGGCATAACGCGGATAGCCAATGCAGCCGCCGTCCGGAACCGTCCACTCGAAAAGTTTCGGATAGTCGGCAAAAAATGCGTTCAGCAGTTTCAGATTGTCGTCAATGATGCCGCGGTTTCGTTTGAGAATGTAGTCGCTTACATTGAGTGCGATAAGGGCAAGAACTTCGCTTGGGCCTGAATTGCAGATCGACAAATAGTGCTTCGCGCGCTCCATTCGCGAGAGCACTTCGCGGTCCCTGGTCGCGATCCAGCCGATTCGGAGGCCCGGTAAACCGTAGGCCTTTGACATGACATTCAGCGACAGGCCGCGTTCGTAAATGTCTGCGACCTGCGGCAGTCGTATTTCTTCACTTCGTTCGAGCAGTCGATAGACCTCATCGGAAAAGACGTAAATTCCTGTTTCGCGCGCTATGGCGATGATTTGTTCAAGCGCCTGGTGACTAAAGACTTTGCCTGTCGGATTGTGCGGGCAGTTGATTGAAATGATCCTGGTATTCGGCCTGATCGCTTCGCGCAGGGCGGCAATATCCAGCTCCCAGTTGTCATCCGGGTCCAGCGCAAGTCCGGTGACTTCACAGATTGAACCTGGAACAGTCTCGGCAGCCTGGTAATTCGGGGTGATGACGATGGCATGATCGTCTGCCGTCAATAACACCTGCATTGCAGCGAATATGCCTTCTTCGGCTCCGGCAAACGTCAAAAGCTCGCTTTCGTCGATGTTGTCATAGGTATTGGCGATCGCCTGGCGCAACGCAGGCATGCCAAATGTCTCCGTGTATCCCAGTCGAAGGTCGTCCCAAAGGCGACGATCTTCGTCGCCGGCCATGGCCAGCAACTCTTTAACCGACAGGCTTTCCATATCGGACGCACACATGTGATAGCGCGCAGTGAACTCCCATTTCGAGAAATAGGTTTCAAGCTTGAAGTCAGGCAGCATCAGTCGGCATCCGGCAGAAAGTACGTATTGTCAATTCAGGTCCTTTGTCTAGGATCGATCCCTATGAAAAGGATCTCCGCCCGCCAGACAATAAGACGGCTGCACGAAATCCGCAATCAATATGGCCCGGAGCCAGCGGCAGAAAAGTCCAGTCTCCTGGACCTGTTGCCTGAGTTGACAGCTCGTGCAGCATCGGATCTCCAGAAACTACACATGTCACTTTGTTTTATCCGGGCCTATCCAGATTCCGCGGAGGTCCATGAGAAGGTCGTCAGGCTCCTGTCAGGGTTCGACTCCCTGATAGCCGGCATGAGCGAGTCTCAACAGGCCGCGCTGGTCGATTCCGGCATCGGCTGGACGGATGTGCACTATCACTTTTCCTTTGAAGTCGCCGCGTGGCTTGCGCGCCGCTTTCCCGGCGTGGCATCGATTGACTGGGGCGAGCTGCCGGATTGCAGCCGATTGGATGAATTGCTTGAACATCTTCTTCATCAAGCCGAGGCCGATTATTTCGACAGTGGCCAGGTCAGCACTGAAGAGTGGGTGAAGATTGCAGCGGAACATCAGCCAGGGACGGACTTTGACTGGCTGTTGTCACAACTCGATGACCGCAGGCACGACAGCCGGTTCTGGACGTCGCTCTATAACGCAGCGGAGATTCCACTTCGTTGCCAGCTCGCCGATTCTCCAATGTCGCGAACTGCAAACGTATTTCCCGTGAAAACGATACGCGGTCGGGATATCGCAATGCAAAGCCGCGTCGCCAACGCGAAGCGCGAGATCGCGCGACCCATCAAGTCTATTCGGGTTTTAAGTAAACGCGATGGCGCCAGGCTGATTGACGTTGGCATGAGCTCACTGGCTGTCAGGCACAGGGAAACCATTCACTTCAATTACGCGAACGCGGAAGAAGTCTGGCTTGCCGACGTTGGAAGGGGAGTTAGCATCGCTGCGACCGGCTTGTTGCCGGAGCATCGATATCCGCTCGAATGTACGATGGGCTTTCTGATTTTGTCGAACGGTGTGCCGATTGGCTACGGCGGGTCGAGTATTTTCTACCGGCAGGCGAATACGGGTATCAACATCTTCGAGGAATACCGTGGCAGCGAGGCCGCGTGGCTTTGGGTCCAGGTCATGCGGGTCTTTCATGCATTGTCAGGCTGCACGCGGTTTATCGCCAATCCCTACCAGTTTGGCGGCGACAACACAGAGGCTCTGCAAAGTGGAGCATTCTGGTTTTATTACCGCCTTGGCTACCGGCCCGTAGTGGCAAAGACGCGCAAAATCGCCCGCAACGAATTCGCAAAGATTCAAAAAAAGAAAGGCTACCGAACACCGGTGAGCGTGCTTCGCGATCTGGCAACCTGCGATATGCACCTCGTTCTGCCCGGTGCCCGCCAGTCCGAATTTTTCGATGAAGGCTGGATTGAATCCTGTTCCTTGTTGGCAACTCGCGAGCTCGCCCTCACGGGCCAGCGGTCGAGACGAAAAGCGATTGACGAGCTTTCGAGGAGACTGATCGATGACCTGAAAATTAAATTGATGGATGGCTGGTCCCAGGAAGAACGAAAATGGTTTGTTCGCCTGGCTCCAATTGTTGCCGCAACAAAGCCGGCCGGATGGCCCGCGCGGGAAAAGACGTTGCTAGTGAATCTAATGCGGGCGAAGGGTGGGCAGTCAGAAATAGGCTACGTGAAGCAATTCGCCCGTCATGAACACTTCTTCAACACATTGAGAAAAGCCAGCAGGGGAGTCGCCTGACTAGTTGCCTTTGTTCTCGGCGGCAAACATCCACCAGGGCCTGTTGAGCTCTTCCTCGCAACCCTGCAACTGCGACCACCACTCGCGTGACCGGGTATCTACGCGGTGCGCTTTTTCTTTTAACCAGGCTTTCTGTTCGAAAGTTTTGCGAACCCAGCCACTTTGTCCTTCGTGGTAGGCGAGATACTGGTTGTACGGATCCCATTTCGAAATTCCCGCGGATTTATTGGACTTGTTCGTATACCAACCGACGAAGTCGATGGCATCTTCGAAGTTGTCGCGATCTGCTGACTCTCTGCCCGTGTCTTTCAGATACCAGAGCCAGGTGCCATCCAGCGCCTGTGCAAATCCGTAGGCGTTCGACGGACGCTTCCACGGAATGAAGCCCATAAGTTTTCGTCGCGGTGGCTTTGCATCGAAGATGAATGACGACTCCTGCCGGATAATCGACATCTGCACATGTTTCGGCGTGCCCCAGCGTTCCTCTGAGCTCTTTGCTGCTTCGTACCAGCCACGCCGATCCTCAAAGATGGCGCAGATGTTTTCGACGTTGTCCGGGCGAATATAAGAAAAAGGATCGGCGACGAAGTACCAGGCTGTACCCGCAAGCGCCAGCGACGCCAACATGCGGCGCCGGACAGACTTCCAAGAGCTTCTCGAAAATCGCGACATCTTACTGATTTAATTACGAATCTTATTGCCCAAGTCTTGCAGTATACGCCCAATTCGAACAAAACCGGAAATTTTGACAGTTATTTGCTGCCGCGACCATCTGTCCGGGTAAGCGCCTGCGGTGAGGCAGGGGAGGTCGTTATGTGACAAATGAATGAAATGAGATTGTCGGTGGTGGTGGCAAACCGCTACCCGTTTTTCCTGCGCGTCACCTTTTCCCGCAACTCCCTGTGATTAGTCGCCCGGACGACGTTTTCTCGTCAGCCATACGATCCGCTCCGCGCAACCAAATGTCACATTTCCCCGGTTTCGTGTAAATTCGAGACAGAATCGCTGGCACGCTTCTGGCCCGCCAGTGGTCGGATTGATCATCAGATAACAAAAACATCGGGATTCCTTATGTCTCCACTTGTGATCGTTAATCTTGTCGCATTCATCGGCATCATCATGTTCCTGGCGCGTTTTCGCCGCCCGAAATACTCATTGTCCCGACAAGTCCTGCTTGGCCTGATTGCCGGCATCGCATTTGGTTTCGCCATGCAATTCATCTATAGCGGCAGTCCGGATGTGATGAGCGGAACGCTCGAATGGACCAATGTCGTTGGCACGACCTACATAAACCTGCTGAAGATGATCGTCATGCCGCTGGTACTCGTCATGATGATTGCCGCTGTTGTTCGCATGCGTGAAGTCGCTGCACTCGGCAAGATAGGCGGGATGGTCGTTGCCATTCTTATCGGCACAACAATGATTGCTGCCCTGGTTGGAATCCTGATGGCAAGTCTCTTCGGACTGACGGCGGAGGGCCTGACCGAGGGTGCGCGTGAACTGGCCCGGGCCGATGTCCTCTATTCCCGGCAGGAAGCCATGTCAGACCAGGGCCTGGCAGACATGTTGATCCGCTTCATCCCCAGCAACATCTTTCTTGATTTGACCGGAGCAAGGCCGACTTCGGTCATTGCCGTTGTCATTTTCGGCATTCTGTTTGGTATCGCCGCGTTGATGGTTTCCCGCGAGGACCCCGAAAAGGCGGAGAGCATATATAGCTTTGTCGATACCGTGCAGGCGATCATCATGAAGCTGGTGCACATTGTTATGGCACTAACGCCCTTCGGCATACTCGCGTTGATGACCAAGGTCGTCGCGGGTTCGAATGCCCAGGACATCATGAACCTCATCTCATTCGTCATAGCTTCCTATATTGCGATTGCCATAATGTTTGTGGTGCATGGTCTGTTGTTGCGTCTCAACGGCGTCGATGTGCTCAGTTACTACAAAACAGTCTGGCCGGTGCTGACTTTTGCTTTCGGCTCGCGCAGTTCGGCGGCGACAATTCCGCTGAATGTCGAGACGCAGGTGGAAGAGCTCGGCGTGCCGCAACCTATCGCGAATCTCTCGGCGACTTTCGGCGCGACGATTGGTCAGAATGGTTGTGCGGGCATTTACCCGGCCATGCTTGCAACCATGGTTGCGCCAACGATGGGAATCGACCCGATGAACCCATCATTCATCGCCGGGCTAATCGCGATCGTTGCGATTGGTTCATTTGGCATTGCCGGCGTTGGCGGCGGGGCTACTTTCGCCGCTTTGGTTGTATTGCCGGCCATGGGCTTTCCGGTCACGATCGTCGCATTATTGATTTCGATCGAGCCGCTTATTGATATGGCCAGGACGGCGTTGAACGTGAATGGGTCAATGACCGCCGGCGTACTGACCGGCAAGTTCCTGAAGAACCTGCCATACGATGCACCCGAAAGCAGTGGTGAACCGCAAACCGCCGCCGCGGACTGATCAGCGCCCGGACAATTCAGGTTGGTACTTCGCTGCCGCAATTGCGGCAGCGTCAGCGAGCAGCGTCGCTGCATTGCTGATCGACTCTTCCGCTGGCAGACCCACACCTATAACGATAATTTCCCTGAGACCGGCAGCGAGGCATTCATCGGCGCCAGGTCCGGTGGAGCCGACCAGCGCAACTGCCGGCACACCTGCTTCGTCGGCTTCACGCGCCACACCCATGCAGGCTTTGCCGTACAACGACTGACCGTCAATCCGACCTTCGCCAGTCAGGCAGAGATCTGCGCCATTGAGTCGTTTCCTGAATTCGATTGCAGCAAGCACCGTGCCGATTCCTGATTCGATAGTGGCGTCTGCGAATGCAACAAGTCCGGCGCCCAGGCCGCCTGCGGCTCCGGCGCCGGGCACCGACTCCACGTCGACGCCCAGGTCCCGTCTGATTACGTCAGCCAGGTTGGCAAGGCCCTCATCGAGCCGTGCAACATCGTTAGGCGTAGCGCCTTTTTGAGGTCCATAGACCTGTGCTGCTCCCTCGGCGCCGGTAAGCACATTGTCTACGTCGCACAGGGCAACTACAGGAATCCCGCCGATTGAAGTGCTTCTTTTCGAAGTATCAATTCGCTGAATTCGATGTAAATCTTTGCCTCCAATTGGAGCTTCGAGCCACGCACCCGAGGCGTCGTAAAATCGTATGCCAAGTGCCTGCGCCATGCCGCAGCCGCCGTCATTTGTTGCGCTGCCGCCGAGCCCGACCATTATTCGCTCCGGCGATTTGCCGCAGGCGTGCCCGATCAGCTCGCCAATGCCGACAGTGCTCGCTGTCATGACATTACGCTTGCCATTCAGGCTGCTTTTCAGACCGACAACTGTCGCCGATTCGATATAGGCGAAATTCCCGGCGCTGAAAAGTCCTATCGGCGCGTCCGTCATGACGCCCTGCATTTCATGTACCCGAACGGTAAAGGCTGACCCGTCAACGGATCCAAGCAACGCGTTCAGGGTACCTTCGCCTCCGTCCCCAACCGGGCAACAGTCGACGACGGCACCTGGTAGTGCCGCAAGGATGCCATCTTCCATGGCGCTGGCGGCGTCCACGGCGCTAATCGATCCCTTGAAGCTGTCGGGTGCACAGATGATTTTCACCGCCTCAGTTTACCTCTACGGGCACTCATTCCGTGTCACAATGCGTTTTTTTGGCGCGAGGAAAAGGTATGCCAGGGTTATTGAACGATGTCGATCCGGATGGATTGCTTGAATATTCGGTTGTCTACACGGACAGGGCAGTCAATCACATGTCAGGTGTATTCCAGAATGTGATGAACGACATCTCCGGTATGTTGAAGCGCGTTTACAAAGCTGACGCTGCGGTGGTGGTTCCGGGTAGCGGCACTTTTGGCATGGAGGCGGTAGCAAGGCAATTTGCAACCGGCAAGAAGTGCCTGATCATTCGCAATGGCTGGTTCAGTTTCCGCTGGACACAAATTCTCGACATGGGAAACATCCCTGAGTCCACATCGGTTCTGATGGCACGGAAAATCGCAGATGAAACTGAAGCGCCCTTTGCGCCCGCGCCGATCGAAGAGGTGATCGCGGCAATCAACGAGCAAAAACCCGATGTGGTGTTCGCGCCGCACGTCGAAACATCTTGCGGGATGTTGCTCCCCGGCGATTATATAAAAGCCGTTGCCGACGCAGTTCATGCTAATGGCGGTCTTTTCGTCCTGGATTGCATTGCATCGGGAACGATCTGGATTGATATGAAGGAATCCGGCGTTGATGTGCTGGTGAGCGCTCCGCAAAAAGGCTGGAGTGGTTCACCTTGTGCCGCGTTCGTCATGTTGAGTGAGCGAGCGCTGGAGACGATGGCGGGGACTGTCAGTACAAGCTTCGCCTGTGACCTCGGAAAGTGGCTCGAAATTATGCGGGCGTATGAAAGTGGCGCGCACGCATACCATGCGACATTGCCAACCGACGCGCTGAAAAAATCTCGCGATGTCATGCAGGAAGCGGAGGAATACGGCTTCGAAAAACTCCGCGCCGAACAACAGGAACTTGGCGACAAGGTTCGTGCCTTGTTGGCAGCCAGGGGCATTAACAGCGTAGCGGCGCCAGGATTTGAGGCGCCTGGTGTCGTCGTTTGTTACACGAGCGATGCGGGTATCAGCAATGGCAGCAAATTCGCGGCGGAAGGCTTGCAGATCGCTGCCGGGGTCCCGCTGAAGTGCAACGAACCGGATGATTTCCAGACTTTTCGGCTGGGATTGTTCGGGCTCGACAAGTTGCACAACGTGGACCGAACGGTTGCTACGCTTGACAAAGCGCTGAGTAGAATCCGTAATTAGCCCGCGGCAAGTTTAAATACCAACAAAAACAAACGCCAGAAGGACAGAGTCATGCAGGTCCAGATTAAATCCCCTTACCTGTTATTCCTGGGTGATGAACCCGAAGAATCGCACGCCAAGACGGCGGTCGGCATTGCCCACTGGAGACCGGACTCCTGTGTTGCGCAATTGAGATTGCCTGGCAGCGGTGTCGACCTGGGATTTCCCGATATGACACCGGCCGAGGCCGCAGCGGCAGGCGCGAAGTCATTAATCTGGGGTGTGGCCGGCGTTGGTGGCATTGTTCCCGAGCACTGGATTCCAACGTTATTTGAGGCAGTGGAGGCAGGTCTCGACATTGTTGCCGGCACCCATTCTTCACTGACTGAAATTTCAGGTCTTGCTGATGCGGCAGAAAAAGCGGGTACTTCCCTGATCGATATTCGCAACCCACCGGCCGATCTGCCCGTTGGCACAGGCGTAAAACGCAGTGGACGACGCTTGTTAATGGTCGGAACCGATTGCGTAGTCGGCAAGAAATTCTCAGCACTGGCGATTGCGAAAGAAATGGTTGACCGGGGTATGAGCGCGGATTTCCGTGCGACCGGCCAGACCGGCATCATGATCTCTGGTGGCGGCATGCCAATAGACGCTGTTATTTCCGATTTTGTGTCGGGCGCTGCCGAAGTGCTGACTCCCGCAAATGACGACGATCACTGGGATGTCATCGAAGGGCAGGGCTCGCTATACCACCCAGGTTACGCTGCCGTCACGCTTGGGCTGATGCACGGCTCGCAACCCGATGCGTTCGTTGTATGCCACGCTGCCGGACGGACGATGATTGAGGCATTCCCGGACTTTCCAACGCCCAGCATTAATGAATTGATCGATCTTACGATCGCAAATGGCAAGGTCACGAATGGCAAAATTCGTTGCGTTGGTGTCAGCGTAAATACGTCAGAGCTCTCCGAAGACGAGCGGAAGGAGTATTTGCAGAAGATGTCCGACGAAACCGGCCTGCCTTGCGTTGACCCGGTTGCAACAGGTGTCGGACCGCTTGTCGATCACCTTGTCGAAGTTTTTAAATAGGAATTGAATGTGGCTTACCAGGTAAGTGTGACCCCGAAGAACTGGCCTCTCCATAAACCGTTCAAGATCTCGAGAGATGTTCACTACCACTCCGAGACCATCATCTGCGAAATTGCGGATGGAGATATCCGCGGCCGCGGTGAAGCTGCCGGCGTTTCCTACGAAGGCGAAACGCTTGCATCTATCCAGGCTCAGATTGACGCGGTTTCGGCACAGATTGCCAGTGGTATCTCGCGGGAGGATTTGCAATCCCTGTTGCCACCTGGCGGCGCTCGAAATGCAGTGGATTGCGCGCTTTGGGATCTCGAGGCTAAGCGTTCGGGACAGACTATCTGGGAAATGCTTGGCTGGACGCCAAAACCGGTCACCACGGTCTACACCGTAGGCATCGCCGAGCAGGACGTAATGCAGAAGGACGCAGCCGACCATAGCGATTATCCGCTCATCAAGGTAAAGGTAGGAATTGGCGACCCGCTGGAGCAAATTGGCGCGATCAATGCCGGGGCACCGAACGCAAAAATCGTGATTGACGCCAACCAGGCATGGACAGTGGCCGATCTCGAAAAGTATTCGGAAGCATTAAAGGGCATGGGCGTCGAAATGATCGAGCAGCCGCTGGCCAAGGGCACAGACGAGACGCTGCGCGGCTACGATTCGCCATTGCCGTTGTGCGCCGACGAATCCTGTGCAACCAGTGCCGATCTCGACAAGCTGGCGGGGCTGTATTCCATGGTGAATATCAAGCTCGACAAGACCGGTGGCCTGACCGAGGCATTGAAGCTGGTTGAGAAAGCCGAATCGATGGGTTTTGAATTGATGGTCGGCAATATGCTCGGCTCATCGCTCGCCATGGCACCATCATTCGTGATTGCGCAGCGCTGCCGGTACGTCGATATCGACGGGCCGCTGCTGCAATCGGAAGACTGCGATCACGCAATGCACTACGAGCATGGGCGCGTGGAGGTTTTCGTACCCGAACTCTGGGGATAAGCAACAATCAGGGCAGGTTTAATGAAGGACAACTGGTTTCAGCGTTACGTTCTGCCCGGATTTATATTCCAGTCCGCCGTAATCGGCGGCGCGTACGGGTCGGGCAAGGAGCTGCAGGAGTTCTTTCTCGGGCACGGCCCGGTCGGCGGTTTGCTTGGAATGGCCGTAACAATGGTCGTGTTCAGCCTGGTACTGATGGCGGCCTATGAATTTGCCAGGACGTTCAGGCTTTTCGACTACCGCAGCTTTTGCAAAGCACTGCTTGGTCGAGCCTGGCCTCTGTATGAAATTCTCTACGTGCTGATGATGATACTGGTGATCTCCGTCGTCGGTGCCGCAGCCGGCGATATTCTCAAGGATACGTTCGGCCTTCCCGCATTCGTTGGCACCGGTGCCATCATGGTGTTGACGGCGCTGCTGGTGTTCTATGGCACACCAGCGGTTGAAAAATTCCTGGCCCTTTGGTCATTCGTCCTTTACGGCACCTATCTGAGTTTTTTCATTTGGCACCTGGTGCAAAACGGCGCCGATATTTTTGCCAATCTCTCAGGCGGAGAAATCGGCGCGGGCTGGATCAAAAGCGGCATCGCTTTTTCCGGCTACAACATGGCGGCGATCCCGGCGATCCTGTTTTGCATTCGACATCAGCATCGTCGACGCGAGGCAGTCATTGCGGGAGCCCTGGCGGGGCCAATTGCAATGGTGCCTGCCATGCTCTTTTTCGTTGCGATGATCGGCCAGTACGACCAACTCGCGGCAGTAGGCGATAACGGTCCATTGCCGATTACCGTGCTGATGGGGGCATTGCACGGGGCCGGGTTCTTTACCTATCTTTTTCCGGTTGTACTGTTTGGCACCTTCGTCGAAACCGGCGCTGCAATGATTCACGGCGTCAACGAGCGCCTGGATCACACGTTCGCGGAAAAGAACATCAACATGCCGAACTGGATGAGACCGGTGGTCGCAATGCTTATTCTCTTTACCGCCGTCATTCTGGCAGACGCGGTCGGACTCACCGGCCTGGTCGCCAAAGGATATGGCACCATCACCTATGGCTTCCTCCTGGTCTTCGTATTGCCGGTGCTGACCTGGGGTGTGTACCTGATCTGGCGGGCCGACCAGCGAGGCGAGTAGGATAATGAATCGCTTTCATTTCAACTTCGGGAGGCCAGCGGCATGGTTGCTGTTCCTGCTCCTGTCAGGCGGTTGCACCGATACGCTTGAACTTGAATGGGCGGCGTCGCCCGATGTCATCTTCATCAACGCGGATATCCATACCGGCGTTCCGCCTGACGGCCTGATCAATCCAACGGCGGTAGCCGTCCGTAACGGGGAAATAGTACACGTTGGCACAACGGCCGCGACCCAGGCATTGGCAGCCCAATCGACCCGCATCGTGGATCTTGAGGGCGCCATGATGTTGCCCGGTCTGTTCGACAACCACGTTCACGCCGGAATCGCTACCAGTCTGTTGATGGGCTGGGAGGGTGGGCTGATCTCCGAGGTGCCCGCATGGGTTCGCGAGGCGCGCACGATAGCGGACCTGCAGGCGGCAATTTCACGTGAAGCTGAACGACTCGGTCCCGGTGAATGGGTTATCGGCGCTTTGAGTCGTGAGGTCTGGCCGAACATGATCCTGCCCACGCGAGATGACCTGGATATCGGCACGACAACAAACCCGGTTCTGCTCACGCGCGGACCGCACACGACCGTGCTGAACTCCGCGGCCCTGGAAATGGCAGGTATCGATCGCACCACGACTTTTCCCGGCGGTGGTCACATAGGTCATGACGATAATGGCGAGCCCAACGGACGTCTTTATGATTCTGCTCGTCGACTTGCCACAGCGGTGGCGCCGGCAGCAGATCGCGGCGAGCCGAGCATAGAAAATCTGCGAGCGCTGTTGTTGCAGTTCGCAAGTTCGGGGGTAACGAGCGTTAACGTCGCCGGAGTTCGGCCTGATCAGTTGCGATATTTTCAGGCACTGTATGCGCGCGACGGGGAAGATCTTCCGCGCGCGACGGTACAGATTCGTTTGCGACCTGGCTACGACGCGTATGACGATCTCGATTTGTCTGTTCGTGATGCGATTGCAGAGCTCGAAGGACTCGGATTTGTTACCGGGTTCGGTAACGATCGCCTGCAAATCGGCGCTATTAAGATGAGTATCGACGGCGGCTTGAGTGCGCCCGCTTACTGGTCAACGGAAGGCTATGAAGACAGGCCGGACTACACCGGAGCGATTCGCATACCTGCAGAGGCTTTTTACCCGGTGGCGCGACGCGCGCATGAACTCGGGTGGCAGTTGGGCATTCACACCATGGGTGATGGCGCCGTCGAGATGGTTGTTCAGCAACTCGATCGCATCCTTACTGAATTGCCTCGCGACGATCACCGTCATTATCTGCATCACGTTGCGGTAAAGCCAGCAGCGGAAGTCATGGCGACTATGGCTCGCAACAAGATCGGCGTTGCCAGCCAGCCCGCGTTTACTGTCGGGCTTGGGGCGTTCGCAGTTGAGTCGCTGGCAGGCGATCGCGAAGCAACGATGAATCCCACCAAATCATTGCAGGATGCCGGTGTCTGGGTCAGCTGGGGATCAGATGGCGCACCTTATGGCCCGAGCGTGACACTTTGGACGGGGATTACGCGCAAAGGCTGGGACGGCGTGGTGTATGGCCCTGAAGAAGCGGTCACGCGGGACGAGGCAATCTACCTGCACACGTACATGCCGGCCTACCAGACATTCAACGAGCACCGGCTTGGCACGATTGAGGTCGGTCAGCTTGCCGACTTTACGGTAATCGGAGAAGACTTTTTCGAGATGGACGCCGACAGGATCCGTTACCTGCCAATCGCTAAAACTGTCGTCGGTGGCAAGGTAATCTGGTCGGCGGACTGAGCCTATTGCAACAGTTCATCCATACCAACGACTGTTTTCAACAACACGTTTGCGCCGTTAGTGATGTCTTCTGCGCTCGTAAACTCTGACGGTGCATGACTGACGCCATCTTTGCTGGGAACAAATATCATTCCAATTGGCGCAATGCCTTTCATGCTTTGAGCATCGTGTCCGGCACCGCTCGGCATGTGCAGTGTTTCAAGACCAAGCGCGTCCGCTGATTGTTGTACGAGCGCCTTGATGCCGTCATCCGTAGGCGCCGCTGGCGATTCGTAGTACTGGTTGTAGCTGATTTTGGTGTCGTTTTCAGTGGCGATCGCGTCCGCTGCTGCCCGTATATCCGCAAACAGCCTGGTAACCTTCTCCATGCTCAGGTCACGAATTTCGAGACTGAACATCACTTCGCCCGGAATGACGTTCGGCGCGCCGGGGCTGACCTCGAGCCGGCCAACAGTGCCGACCTGGCTGCCGGGTTCGCCGGTGATAATCCTGCGGATTTCCGCGACGATCAATGCCGCCGCGTAGAGCGCGTCCTGTCGCTGGTCCATGGGTGTCGTGCCGGCGTGGTTGGCAAAGCCTTCGACATTGATATACCACCGCTTGATCCCGACGATTCCTTCGACAACGCCAATTGAAATTCCCTCGCGGTCGAGAATCGCACCTTGCTCAATATGCAGCTCGACGTAGCCTGCAATATCGCCCGGCATTCTCCTGTTCTCCGGCAAGCGGTCGGGATGGCCGCCGATATAGCGGATGCCTTCACCGAGCTTTTTGTCGCCCAGGCTGGGGAGCTCTAGTTCGCGTTCCTGAACCGCGCCCGCGTAGGACCGGCTGCCGTTCTTACCGCCTTCCTCGTTGCTCCACACAATCACCTCGAGGGGATGGTCCAGTTCTATGCCGGCTTCATACAGTGATCGTGCGACTTCGATCGCTGACATTACGCCGACAATGCCGTCGTAGTGGCCACCATTTGGCACCGTGTCGATGTGTGAACCGGCGATGATCGGGGAAAGCCCGTCAATCCTGCCTTCGCGTCGCCCAACGAGGTTTCCGGCGACATCGATTCGCGGCGTCAGCCCCGCCTCCCGCATCAGCGATGACAGGTAATCGAGCGCATCCCGATTGTGCTCACTGTAGGCGACCCGGTCGGAGCCGCCCGCTTCGTTCTCGCCGAACGTGTGCATATGCTGCATCGTATCGTTCAGGCGTGTGCCGTTGACCTGCAGGTCGTCGGCAGCCGGGAGAGAGGTTGCAATCAGGAGGCAAAATAAGGAAAACAGTGATTTCATCAGGTAATCTGCACAAACTATGACTTTCACATTTAAGCACAAATCGACATTACTGCTCCTCATGTTCCTGGCCCCACTGGCGGCGTCTGGTCAGACGATTGACCTGTTGGCAAAAGGTGCCGATAGCTGGGAACCGTTTGACGAGGCACGTTGGAAGTTCGTTGACGGTGAGTTACACGGGTCGACCGCCATTTTTGATGGTGACAAGACGGACCCTGACGCCAGCACCTTCATCATTGCCCGGGAGAAACTGGAAGGGGAATACCTTGTTTCGCTCGATGTGAGTTTCGACGAGGGTCGCTACCTGGGTGTGTACCTGGACTATGGGCAGAAAACTCAAACCGGTATCTGGATCGCGTCCGGCCATGAATTGGCCGCGGACGCGCCTGATAACGAAATAGAGCGCGGCTATATCAAGACAGTTGAAAACGGAATCTGGATCGTGCGGGCGACCGGAGACCTGGAGATTGCCAAAGGCAAGCGGATCAAGCTGGGATTTTCGCGCCGCGGCGATGAATACCGACTTTGGAATGATGGTAGATTGATCGCAACCTACCGCAAGGAAGGCGGTTACCCGGCGGGACCGCTGCAACTCCGGCTGACCAATGCATCTGCCAGGATTCACCGCCTGGAAGTGCGAACCGGCAGGCAAAGAAGACCGAACCAATAACAACGAATCAGCAACAACAAATTCGGGGAATCAAATGAAATCACTTGGAAAGTGGCAGCTGGCTTTTGCGTCGCTCGTGCTGCTGTTCGCTGCAGGTACCTGGGCCCAGGATGATCAGCCACAAATGATACCGGCGCCCGATCGAGGAGCGGATGAGGGCGGTGGTCCTTATGGCAGACTGATCATCCGTGGCGCAACGCTCATCGATGGCACCGGCGCGCCGCCGATTGGTCCTGTCGACATCGTGATCGAAGATAATCGTATCGTCAGTGTTGAGTCTGTTGGCTATCCCGGCCTCGAAATCGATGAAAGCGACCGGCCGACTGACGCGACCCGGGAAATTGATGCGCACGGGCAGTACGTCATGCCCGGCATTATCGATATGCACACGCACACGGGTGGACGAACCAAAGCGCCGGAGTCTGAATACAGCTACAAATTGTGGATGGGCCACGGCATCACGGCAGTGCGTGGTGTGCCGAGTGGCAATCTTGAGTTTTCTATCAACGAAAAAGAGCGCAGCGCTAAAAACGAAATCGTAGCGCCGAGAATATTTTCCTATCACACGCTGGGTTCCGGCGCGGAATATGAAGACAAGCAGGTTTTGACGCCAGAGGACGCCCGCGAATGGGTTCGTTATCTTGCGGACGCCGGGGCAGACGGGCTCAAGCTCGGATCGCACCGGCCGGCGATCATGGAAGCGTTGCTCGACGAAGGTAAAAAGCACGGCCTGGGCTCGACTGCCCACCTTGGGCAGATGGGTGTGGCGCAAATGAACGCCCAGGACGCTGCCCGACTTGGTCTCGGTACGTTGACTCACTACTACGGACTGTTCGAGGCAATGTACGAAAACAACGACGTGCAACCGTGGCCCGTCGACATGAATTACAACAATGAACAGCATCGCTTCGGCCAGGTTGCGCGGCAGTGGAACATGATCGCCGGGCGAGGCTCCGAAAAATGGAACGACCTTCTCGCCGAGTTCAAGGCACTTGGGTTTACGCTTGATCCTACATTCGGCATCTACTCCGCCGGCCGCGACGTTATGCGTGTACGGAATGCAGACTGGCATAAGGAATATACGCTGCCCACGCAGTGGGACTTCTATACGCCGAATCGGGAAAGCCATGGTGCCTACTGGTTCTACTGGACAACGGCAGACGAAGTTGCGTGGAAGAATTTCTACAAAGTTTGGATGCAGTTCGTCAACGACTACAAAAACATGGGTGGTCGTGTAACTGTTGGGTCCGACTCCGGATTCATTTATCAGCTTTACGGTTTCGGTACGATCCTGGAGATGGAAATGTTGCAGGAGGCGGGATTCCATCCGCTGGAAGTGGTGCGCTCCGCAACGATGTATGGAGCGCAGGCACTTTTCGAGCCCAAAGGACAGGAGATCGAATTCGGTGTGATTCGCCCGGGACTGCTGGCAGATCTGATCATCGTCAAGGAAAACCCGCTCGAAAATTTCAAGGTTCTGTATGGAACAGGCGCGGTGAAATTGAATGACGAAACCGGTTTGCCCGAGAGAACGGTCGGCATCCGCTATACGATTAAAGACGGAATTGTTTACGACGCGGAGCAATTGCGGGAAGACGTACGCAAGATGGTCGAGGATCAGAAAGCCGAGCGCGGCGAGCTTCAAGGGTACTGATGTCCGCGAACGGCTCTGTGATCCAGGTCAATGGACTGAGCAAAGTCTACGCCGATGGATTCGAGGCGCTGAAGAACGTCAACCTCGACATCACTGAAGGCGAGATCTTCGCGCTGCTCGGGCCGAATGGTGCGGGTAAGACCACATTGATCAATATCATTTGCGGCATCGTCAACGGATCGTCCGGAAGCGTAACGATCGATGGTCATGACATCGTTGACGGGTTTCGTGCAACAAGATCTTTGATCGGCCTGGTGCCCCAGGAGCTCACCACTGAAACGTTCGAATCTGTCTGGGCAACAGTGTCATTCAGCCGCGGCCTGTTCGGCAAGCCACCCGACCCGGGACATCTGGAACGAGTTCTGAAGTCCCTGTCTCTCTGGGACAAAAAAGACAATATAATCATGACCTTATCGGGCGGCATGAAACGTCGTGTTCTGATCGCCAAGGCCCTGGCGCACGAGCCCAGGATCCTGTTCCTGGACGAGCCGACTGCCGGCGTGGACGTCGAGCTAAGGCAGGATATGTGGGCGGTCGTCAGGGACCTGCGAGACTCGGGTGTCACCATTATATTGACGACGCATTACATCGAAGAGGCCGAACAAATTGCGGATCGAATTGGCGTCATCAATCATGGAGAGATCATTCTTGTACAGGACAAGGATCAGTTGATGCGCGAGCTTGGCAAGAAGCAACTGATACTTGATCTTGATGAGCCGCTCGATGAATTTCCTCAGCAACTTGCTTCGTACAACCTCAAATTCGGTGCGGGCCCGAAGGAAATCATCTACAGCTACGATACGCAGGCGAAGCATACGGGAATTACGGCGTTGCTCAGCGAGCTGGGTAGCGCGGGCATTCGTTTTCATGACGTAAGGACGACACAAAGTTCGCTCGAGGATATTTTCGTGAACCTTGTGAAAAAAATCCAATGAACTGGTTCGGCATCGGCGCAATATACCGTTTCGAAATGGCCAGGATGCGGCGTACTTTGTTTCAGAGCATTGTCGCACCGGTTATTTCTACGTCGTTGTACTTCATTGTCTTTGGCGCGGCGATCGGTTCGCGAATTACCGAAATCGATGGTGTGAGTTACGGATCGTTTATCGTGCCCGGGCTGATCATGTTGTCATTACTGACAGAGAGCATTTCGAACGCTTCTTTCGGAATTTATTTCCCTCGTTTTTCGGGGACGATTTACGAAGTGCTGTCCGCACCCGTTTCTGTTGTTGAGATTGTGCTTGGATATGTCGGAGCAGCTGCAACAAAGTCGATCATTATCGGCGGCATCATACTGATCACAGCCAACCTGTTTGTCGATATCAGCGTTGCGCATCCAATCTGGATGGCGCTGTTCCTTTTGCTAACTGCAGTTTCGTTCAGTCTTTTCGGTTTTATTCTCGGTGTATGGGCCGACAACTGGGAAAAGCTTGCGATAGTGCCAACGCTGATCGTTACCCCGCTGACCTTTCTTGGCGGCAGTTTTTATTCCATCAGCATGTTGCCTGAGTTCTGGCAGAAGGTGACGCTGTTCAATCCCGTGGTCTATCTCATCAGCGGATTTCGCTGGAGCTTCTATGAAAACGCCGATGTTGCCGTGGGTCTTAGCCTGGCCATGACATTAGCGTTCCTGCTGGTCTGCCTGATCGCTGTAAGTTGGATTTTCAAGACCGGCTACAGGCTGCGTACGTGATAAAGGGGTCAGAGCCCGGCTCTGACCCCTGTTAGTACGATTAGTCAGTGGTGGCGTTCAGCAGCGCGTTAAAGATCAGTTTGTATGTGCCGCGCGGCTGGCCTCTGAATTGCGGCCTGAAGCCAAAAACAATCACCTCGCCGTCGCCGTGCGGTACTCGCGCCAGTGCGGACTTGCCGGCAATGAACTCTGTTCCGGCCGCCCAGCCGCTCATCAAAAGCTCTTCGTCAGCATAATTAACGATGCTGTCGAACATGACCGGTTCTTCAAATACTTTCATCGGTCGACCGCCCCGCGCAACTTCGCGGCAATGCCGTTGATTGAGCAGATCATCCACGCATCCTGCCTGGCCGAGCACATCAAAGGCCGCGCCACGAACAAAATTCAGGGCGACTTCCTCGTCCATGCCGTATGCAAGGGGATCATTCGTATTGACCGTCGCCCGAATCAGCGAACCCGGAATCGAGAAATCCTTGGCAGATGCGCTCACCACGATGTCACGAATGGGCAGGCCAAATTGTTGGATGGCGAAATCTCCCGCATCGCCAAAGGTCAGGATCGTGCCGCCATTGGCTGCATACTGCTCCATTGCGTAGGCTCCCTGGAGACCCATGCCGCCCGTGTACTCGTCCGGCATTGAGCCTTTCGAATGGCCGGTCAGCATTTTTTGCACGCTGTCCTTGAAGTAGACGCGTCCATCGGGATGCGGCAAGACGATAGCATCAAGCTGCGACAGATTTCCGGACCGTAAATCGGCGTCCGAAAGAGAGACGAGATCGAAACCGTAATCTTCGAGTACCCAGCGCGTCCAGCCCTCGTCCATCGATGCAACGTAGGACTTGTACATGCCAACCTTCGGCAGCGTCAGCGCAGCCATTGCTGCTGACGGTTCTGAACGCAATCCTGTGAAGTTCAGGCCGAGCTGATCGGCCATTGCGGCAACGCGGTCGGCTGTGCCTGCAGCCGCCTCGATAACAAATGTGCCTGCTGCGTAGTCGGTTCTGCCCGCACTGAACGACTCACTGGTGACGTGGATCTTGTCTCCGGCAGCCAACAGCTTGTTGGCTGCTTTGACTGCCGCGTTGGTAGAGCGACCTAAAGCGTAGCCGTAGCTGGCATTGCCGCTGACCTCACCGGGTGTCGGCGCAACCAGTCCACTAATTGATTCGGCGTCGACCTCGATATTTTCCGCGATCATGTCAACGGTCACGCCCATCTGCATCGGCAAGGTCCAACCGGCAATGTCATAGGGCGCTTTGATGGTGCCATTAGGATCCAGGCGGGTGTCCGGATAGGTCTGCTTCTCCAGCAGGTCGATAACATAGGGCCGGAATGCCTGTGCGGCGCTGATGATGAAGTCGCCTTCCGCATAACGCTGGTCGCCAATCCTGAATGATTCCGTTGCGCGATCGATTTCTATGCCGCCCTCCAGGAGGACGTTTACAAGGTTAACCGCTTCGTCGGCATGCGGCTGATTCGCCGGGATGATGTAGTACTGCGTTCCTTCCGCTCCCGCGTCAATCGCATCGCGTCCCATCTGGTAGATGTTGCTCAACCACTTCAGCCGCGAATCAGATGCGGTTCGCAACACGGCGATCGAGCCCGTGATCATGAAATTCACCGGTTCACTGAAATGCGATTCGCCACCCTGCCATGGGTAGGAATAAAGAACGCGCGCGTCCGGAACGCCACTCTGTTCTTCATCTACTGTTACGCCAACACCGGTCGGATTGGCCCGGACCGCGAGCATTTTTGGGAACGTCTTCGGGTCATAGAATCGCGGCGAGGCAGAGTCATGACCGGTTTCGGTGAGTATTCCGATCATGTTGTGAAAGTAGGGCACTGTGCGCTGACCACCGTTCCACCACATTGAAAAGCCAACGTCAGAAATAGCGCCTGGCATCTTTTCAAGCGCAAAGCGATTGCCCATTGCGCTGCCGATTTCATTCAGGCCGCCGGTCACGCCAGGGTGAATTGTCGGATTGAGGGGGTCGGAATAGGGTGGAATAACGATTCGCGCGTATCCAGGCGAACTCTGGTGCTGATTATAAATAATCTGCGGATACCACTCGTTGTACATTACTTTCGCGACCGCTTTCGACTCCGGCATGTTGTTCATGAAAAAGTCGCGGTTGTTATCGTGCCCGACGTAGTGGTGGTAAATTTCAGGCGGCGTCGACTGCTCGTAAGGCGTATCCAACTGACTTTCATACCACTTACGAACAATTTCCAGGCCGTCAGGATTCATGACCGGCATCAGGAGAAAGATCACGTTGTCCCTGATGGCCTGCATCTCCGCAGACTCTTCGGTCGCAACTCTGTGTGCGAGCAACGACGTCATCTGGCCGTGTGCAACTTCCGTCGCATGCAGACCGCCGTCAATCCAGACAACCGCCTTACCTTCACTGGCCAGCGCATCGGCTGATTCGGAGTCGACTTTTGCGCGGGCGAGTTGTGCGCTGATGTCGCGGTAGCGATCCAGGTTATCGAGGTTCTCTTCGCTGGAAATAGTCAATAAAAACAGCGGTCTGCCGAGAACAGACTGGCCTATTTCCCGAAGCAGGACGCGGTCGCTCTCCGCAGCAAGCTGCCGGTAATAGGTTTCCATCTGTTCGTAGCTGGCCAGCTTGTAGTCATCGCCGGGCCGGAACCCGAAGACCTCTTCAGGAGATTGTGGCGCTGCCTGCGCTGACAGGAATGGCGCAATAAAGAGAATCAGGAAAAGTCGTCGTAGTACGTAGTTCATGAGCACACCAGGTTGTTGTTTCTTGAGTCAGTATTGTGAATCGGAATTTCTTATTCGAGTTCGCCGTTGAGTTCGGCATAGATCCGCCGGATGCCAATTGGCCCCTGGGAATCCGCCCCGGACCACTCATTGTAGGGCCCAAAGTCTGCCTGATCGACCGCTTCTTCAACAGTCAGGCCATTCCCGTGCAGACGAGTGACTTCGTCGAGCACGACCCTCAGATGGTCTTTGTACGCGAACCATTCCTCTTCGAGAATGGCCGGTGAATCAACGAAGCCGTGACCGGGTACATACATATCTGCGCCGAGCTCCTCGGCCGCATCCATAGCCGTCAGCCATTCGCGGGCATAGGCTGTGCGGTACCCGGAAAACATGTGATTCAGGAATACTTCCGTTGTGAAAAGAATCTTCTCGTCCGGCAGCCAGATAAACAGGTCGCCGCCTGTATGTGCGCGTCCCAGGAACAGAATCTGGATTTCACGACCTCCCAGGCGCAGGTCGAGCCGATTATCGACAACTGTGTCCGGCAGCTTTCCGCCATCCTGCGCGGCACGTTCAAGTGCGGGCAATGAATTCCTCTGCGCAATGAACTGCGCGCTTTCGGGAAACGACGCATTGCCGTTCGTATGGTCGCCGTGATCGGAGCAAATGACCACGTGCGTAATTGGCTGCGACGTAATTCGGGAAATCGCGGTAACCAGGCGAGCAGTTTCCTCAGGGTCGCCCTGGCCATCTGCTACGAGGACACCAGCTTCGGTAACGACAAACAGTGTATTCGTCGTATAGCGATCGTCCGGCGGTCCTGTCAGGGCTTCGTAGGTATACACATCCGGCGCGAGCTCCTGAACGCGGGGGAAATCGTCTTCTGTCAAACCGCGCTCTGACGGGGTGGCTGTTCGAACTAACTCCTGCCCAATTGTCAAAACAGGGAGAGTCAGCAGAACGAACGATGTTGCGACGATCGCATAGCGTAGATTCATGGCTGAACACTATAACAATCTGTCGCTCCGGCGCGAGTGGCTGACCTTCGGCATATAATGGCAGGATGGATTTGAAGACTACCCGGATGGCGAGGCGTGATTTTCTGGCGTCAATTGGTCGCGCTGTCGGCGGGTCGGCAATGCTCAGAACCATGGCCGCAATGGGTATTGGCACATCTCTCGCCGCCTGCGGATCATCCTCTGCTGCACCGGGCGCTCCTCCAGCGCCACCCGCGCCGCCGCCGGGGGGTATGCCGTCGCCAAGGCCCGGCGACTGGCCGGGCAGTGTCGGAGCCGGAAAATCTGTCGTCATTCTCGGCGGCGGAATCGCCGGTATGACCGCAGCGCTTGAGATGACCCGGCTTGGTTACAGCTGCACGATTCTGGAAGCAACACCGATGGCAGGCGGGCGTAATAAGACGATTCGCGCAGGCGATTCGATTGTCGAGACGGACTCATCACAGACCTGCAATTTCGATCTGAACAACGAGCTGTATTTCAACGCGGGTCCGGCCAGGATTCCGCATCATCACGAATTCCTGCTTGGATATTGCCGGGAATTTGGCGTCGCGCTGGAAACCTTTACGAATGAAAACCGCGCGGCACTAATGCAATCGACAGGTTCGATGGGTGGACAGCCGGTTATCGCACGAAGAGTAGAGGCTGATACCCGCGGTCACGTCGCAAGGCTGCTGGCGACGGCCATCAATCAGAACGCACTCGACGCTGAACTCACGGCTGCGGACAAAGCCAATATCCTGGAAATGTTGCGGCGTTTCGGTGATCTTGATGGCAGCTTCAATTACGCAGGGTCAGGTCGGGCAGGGTTCCCGGGCCAGGAAAATACTGGCAGCAGGCAAAGAGACGAGCAGGTTAATCCATTGGCGCTGCAGGACCTGATTAACGAGACCTTCTGGCAACAGCGCCAGGGGTTCACGGACGGCCTTAACCAGCAGTCGACCATGCTGCAAGCAGTCGGTGGAATGGACCGGATTGCCAGGGCTTTCGAAGCTGAAGTAGCGAGTGATCTTGTTACAGATGCAGAGGTCACAGAAATTCGAAAAACAACGGGTGGTGTGCGGATCGTCTACGACAGACTGGGCACGCCAACCCAGCTCGATGCGGACTTTTGCGTTTGCACGATCCCGGCCACGGTTCTGCGAAACATTGCTAATGATTTTTCAGCCGCGCATCAATCCGAGATCGCAAACTTCAATTATTCGGCTGCGGGAAAAATCGCGTTTCAGTCGCGGCGTTTCTGGGAGCAGGACCACAACATCTACGGTGGTATCTCCTGGACGACGCAGGACATTACTCAGATCTGGTATCCAAACAGCGGCTTTGGCCAGGACAACGGAATCCTTGTCGGTGCGTATATATTCGGCGGATCGGCGGGCACGAATTTCGCGAACCTGTCGCCGGCACAAAGAATCAGCACGGCGATCGCACAAGGTCGAAACCTCCATCCGGAAATGAACGGTGAAGCGGCCCGCGGGATCAGCATTGCCTGGTCAAAGATTCCGTTCCAGTTGGGCGCATGGGGTACATCAAGCCCCCTGACTTTGCTGACGCCTGACGAAAATATTGTTTTTGCCGGTGAACACCTGAGCATTCTGCAGGGCTGGCAGGAAGGCGCGATTCTTTCGGCCTACTACGCCATTGATCTTATCGTTCAGCAGACCTGAGTGTTTGCGGAGCTAACGCGTCTCTAAAATGCCACGCTCCCGGGCATATTCGCGCACAGCGTGCGCAGCGGTCACCCTGGATTTGATGTCGATAGCCGGCGATCGCCAGGTGAGGGTTTGATCGGGCAATTCAAAGCGAATGACATGCCGATGGGTGCTGGTGACAAATCGAATCCCTATCGTGACTGATGCGATGGTTCCAATGATTAGTGGCCCGCCTTGCTCGACCATGTCGTTCACACCAG
>CAJQPR010000139.1 GCA_905480255.1 uncultured Woeseiaceae bacterium
CTGAAATATATTCTGAGCCTGTTGCCCGACAAGCTTCAGACCGACGAATCGCCCAAAAAGGACTGGGACTTTGCCGAGGAGCGCGACCGCTTCATTCGTTACGCGCAATCGCGTGCGCTCGGGCCGAGCACGGCGTCGCTCGTCAATGCAGCCGAGGAACGTGATATTCCCTGGCAGCGCCTGAATCGCTACAGCCTCGTGCAGTTCGGACATGGCCGCTACCAGCAGCGCATCCAGGCGACGACGACGGGCAGGACCAGCAATATCGCCGTCGAGCTGGCGTGCGACAAGGAAGAAACAAACAGCATTCTCCGCGACCTCGGATTACCCGTGCCAAAGCAAAGACTGGTGCGCAACTCCAGTGACGCCAAACGCGCTGCGGAGCGAATTGGTTTTCCGGTCGTTTTGAAGCCGTTATCTGGTAATCATGGTCGTGGCGTCTCTATTAATCTTAAAACTCCGGATGAAGTTGAAGTCGCATTCGAAAAAGCACGTGAGCACGGTCGAAGCATAATCGTTGAAGGCTACCTCGAAGGTTACGATCATCGCCTGCTGGTCGTAAATGGCAGGCTTGTTGCAGCTGCAAAAAGAATGCCTGGTCATGTGGTTGGCGATGGCAAACACACGATTGAAGAGCTCGTCGATATCGTAAACTCCGATCCACGACGTGGCGTCGGACACGAAAAGGTCCTGACGCGTCTTGAGTTTGATCATCAGGCCGAGCGGCTACTTAATAAACTGGGCTACGACCACAAGACAGTACCGAAAAAAGGCGAGGCGGTTTACCTGCGTTCGACTGCAAACCTGTCAACGGGTGGTACTGCGATCGACGTTACCGATGTCATTCACCCTGACAATCGGGAGATGGCGGAACGAACGATCAAGGCAATTGGGCTCGACATCGGCGGCGTTGATTTCCTGACAAACGACATCACCGAGTCGTACCGCGACACCGGTGGTGGTATTTGCGAAGTGAATGCGGGTCCGGGATTTCGCATGCACGTAGCGCCTAGTGAGGGGACACCACGGGATGTTGCAGGGCCAGTCATTGACATGCTCTTCCCGCCGGATACCCCGAAACTCATTCCAATCGCGGCTGTTACCGGTACAAACGGCAAGACGACCACATCGCGCATGCTTGCACACATTCTGAAAATGTCAGGAAAAACCGTCGGACTGACTTCGACAGATGGGGTCTACATTGACGGGCAGTTGAGCGTATCCGGGGACATGACCGGGCCTGTTTCCGCCAAAATGATCTTGCGTGATCCGTCCGTGGATGCAGCTGTAATGGAAACAGCGCGCGGGGGGTTGTTGCGCGGCGGTATGGGCTACCAGGCCTGTAACGTTGCAGCATGTCTGAACGTGTCATCGGACCATCTTGGCTTGCGTGGAATCGACACACTTGAGCAACTTGCGGAAATAAAACGTGTGCCGATTGAGGTTGCGACTGATGCTGCTGTATTGAACGCAGATGATGCGCTTTGTCTGCAGATGGCCGACTACACGGACGCTGCAACTGTTTGCTATATCACGATGAATCCTGGACACCCGCTGGTCAAGAAACATATTCGCGCCGGCGGCATGGCGTTTGTGCTCGAAGAAGGCATGAATGGTCACATGATTGCGATATACGATAAGGAAGTTCATACACCGCTTCTTTGGACGCACCTGATTCCTGCAACCATTGAAGGGCGAGCGATGCACAATGTGCAAAACGCGATGTTTGCGGCTGCTCTTGCCTACAATATGAACGTCGGGCTCGAAGATATCAGGCATGGATTACGAACCTTCGATTCGACTTTTTTCCAGGCGCCAGGTCGTATGAATATTTACGACGAGCACCCATTCAAAGTGATTCTCGATTATGCACACAACCCTGCGGCAGTACGCGCCATGTGCAGCCTCGTGGATCGTTTCGAAACAGAAGGCAGGAAAGTTATCGTGTTGGCAGCCCCCGGCGATCGGCGCGATCAGGATATTAGCGATATCGCAGAGATTGCCGCCGGACATTTCGACCACTACATTTGCCGTCGTGACGATAATCCGCGCGGGCGGAGCCCTGATGAAGTTCCGGTAATGCTGAAAAACAAACTGCTCGAATGTGGAATTGAACCTAACAACATCGAAGTTATTCCGGATGAGCAGGAGGCCACTGCCAGGGCGCTGGAGATTGCTGCGCCCGGCGACCTGGTCCTGATTTTGGGCGACAGCATCAAACGAAGCTGGAAACAAATTATCTACTTCAACTCTGTAGCGAAAGGCGAGGAGGGCGCGCAAAAAACTACTGTGGCTATTGATTTGCCGGAAACGGAAGGCTTCTCGTTCGACGACGATGTTGAGATCATCAGCGACGAACGTGGTGTTCGAATCGCCAGAGAAGAAGGCGACTGAAAGGCGTCGCGCAACTGATGGAGTTTCTCGACGCACGGCGGATGACCGGACCTAATGTTCTTTGGAACAAGCCCGGTGCGATTCTCGATATTGCCTGTACGACAGACGAAGCCGACCACCTGATACCTTTTTGCGAGGATCATATTCGCCGAATGTTGAAGGCGGTTGGCTGGAGCGAAGAGTCTGTCTGCCACATACGGCTTGCCGGCGGCATTAGCGTCGCGTTTTCAGCGCCAATCGATGCGCTGTACGCCGCGTCAGCCATTAACGAGTGGGTTTGGGCCTGCTGTGACGCCGAATTCAGTGATGGCGAAGCTGTTGATTTTGAAGAAAAAGTTGTCGAGTTGAAAGCGGCAATCGCCGATGAGGTCAATCCTCCGATGCTTGCGCTTGAGGCGGCAGCAATTCAGCACAATGTATCGTTCCTGTGGGACGACGATGAAGTATCCGTCGGTCACGGCAGCGGTTCCCAAACCTGGCCCTTCCGTGAGCTGCCAAATCCTGATGAGCTCGACTGGTCTCGCTATCACGATGTCCCTGCAGGGATCGTGACTGGCACTAATGGCAAGACAACCACCGTCCGTATTGCAAAACACCTCCTGCAATCAGCGGGAAGAACAGTGGGGTTGAGCTGCACCGACTGGGTCTCTGTTAACGACAAGATTATTGATCGTGATGACTGGTCGGGCCCCGGTGGCGCCAGAATGGTTCTGCGCCAGGAGGGAGTGGACACTGCAATTCTTGAAACGGCACGGGGTGGGCTGTTGCGTCGCGGTCTGGGTGTCGAAAGGGCCGAGGTCGCGTTGATTACCAATATTGCAGAGGACCACCTGGGCGATTTCGGGTCACAGAGCCTTCTCGAACTGCTAAATATAAAATGGATCATCAGCCATGCGGTTGAGACGAATGGCTACCTGGTCCTAAACGCTGACGACGACTTGCTCGTGAAAAAATCGGCGGAGTTTTCTGGAAAAATAACCTGGTTCAGTCTTATTGATTCGAATCCGACAGTTGCCAGGCATTTAAAACACGGCGGTATCGCGTTCGTTTACGCCCACGGTGAACTCGTGCGCATGGAACATGATTCCAGGCAGGTTATTTGTGCTGCGAAAGACATCCCGATTACATTGAAGGCGGCCGCGGCTCACAATATTGCAAATTCTCTGGGCGCAGCTGCGCTCGCAGAGCAACTCGGTCTGTCGCTTCAGCAAATTCGTGACGGCCTGCTGACGATGTCCCAGGATTCGAATCCGGGTCGTAGCAATCTTTATGAGGTGAACGGATTCGAAGTTCTCGTAGACTTCGCCCACAACCCGGAAGCAATGCAGGCGCTGTTCGCAATGGCACGTGCGGTGCCCGCGAAGCGGCGTGTACTTTGTTTTGGGCAGGCCGGCGACCGAACCGATGAACAGATTCGCGAGTTGGCCAAGAGTGCCTGGTCGATCGGGCTTGAGATGGCAATAATTTCCGAGCTCGAACACTATCGACGTGGCCGCGAGCCGAACGAGGTTTTCGAAATTATTCGCGATGAGCTGCTGAGGTGCGGTGCGCGCGACGATCAGATAAGACATTTCGAAGAAGAGGCGGAATCATTCGATGCGGCCTTGGATTGGGCTGAAGAAGGTGACCTGGTTGTTATCCTCGATCTTGGACGCGTTTCGAATATCCAGGAAAAGTTGAGGCAGCGCCTCTAGCCAGGAGCCCGCAGGCTCATTCGAGACTCAGCACCAGGTCCCAGTGCTTTTTGTCGACTGGAAAGATGGACAGTCGATTACCACGCTGGTTGAGTCGAAAGTCCGCAAGCGCCGGGTGTTCCTTCAATTCCGCCAGTGTTATATCCCGACTCAATTTTCGCTCGAAAGCGATGTCAACCAGGATCCAGCGTGGGTTCTCGTCGGTACTTTTTTCGTCATAGTACTTCGCTTTGGGATCGAACTGGGTGGGATCGGGGTAAGGACCGCTGGCGACTTTCGCAATTCCAACAACAGCAGGTACCTTGCAACTCGAATGATAGAAAAGGACTCCGTCACCGATTTTCATGTCATCACGCATCATGTTCCGCGCCTGGTAGTTTCGAATACCGTCCCAGGGCTCAGTGCCATCGCGCTTAAGGTCGTCGATGCTGTATGCGTCTGGTTCTGATTTCATTAGCCAGTAAGCCACTGTGTGATCCTCGATTGTGCCGTGCCGGAAAGGAGCCGAGTCTAGCATGTGATCGTGGTTCCGGCAGGGCCGTTTACTCGTATGAATCGGTGCCTTGAAATGACCGACCTTATGCTAATATGCTGGCACTGTCGGCTGCCGGCAGGGCAAAGAAAAACAAAAAAAGCCGTCTGCCGTGATCGACGGACAGCAACACAGGGGATACAACATTGGGAAATATGCTCGCTAATATTTTCGGCACTTCGCCAGTGATGCCGCTCGAAAAGCATGTAGGAATTGCCTACAAATGCGTAAAAGAACTGAACGAATTCTTTGCCGCCGCAATAGCCGAGGATTGGGACAGAGCTTCTGAGGCTCGTGACCGCGTAACGCAACTGGAACATGAGGCGGATGACCTTAAAAAAGAGATTCGAATCAAGCTACCCAAGAGCTTGTTCATGCCGGTACCCCGTGAAGATCTACTAGAGCTACTTCTCGTACAGGACAAAATGGCGAATCGTGCCAAGGATGTTTCAGGAATCGTTTTTGGTCGAAGAATGGTTATTCCGACGTCCATCGCTGATGAATTTCTGGAATTCGTACAAAGAAACGTTGACGCGGCAAAACAGGCCCGCAAAAGTGTTCGCGAACTTGATGAGCTGTTTACGAGCGGATTTCGCGGTGCAGAGGCTGCGCTGGTAGAAGGGTTGCTTGAAGAGCTCGATCAAATCGAAACAGATACAGATGACCGCCAGGCGGCGCTGCGGTGGTCTCTGTTTGAAGTAGAGAAGGAATACAATCCCGTAGATGTAATGTTCCTTTACCAGGTAATTGAAATGACCGGCGAAATCGCCGATATGGCGGAGCGGGTTGGTCGCCGTCTTGAGCTATTGCTCTCCCACTAAAATCCAATAAAAATCTGTCGGGGATGCGTTGATGGAAGAACAGATCATCTATATCGGCCTTGCGGCCGTGTTTGGCATTTTCATGGCATGGGGTATCGGTGCCAACGATGTGGCGAACGCGATGGCAACGTCAGTTGGCTCCAAAGCGCTGACGATCAAGCAGGCGATATTGGTTGCTGCTGTCTTTGAGTTTCTGGGGGCCGTGCTTGCAGGCGGAGAAGTCACTTCGACTATTCGGAAAGGGATAGTTGATGCGAATCTGCTCTCCAGTACACCCGAATTGTTGGTTTACGGCATGCTGGCGTCGCTGCTGTCGGCGGGCACCTGGCTTCTGATTGCGTCCAGGAACGGCTGGCCGGTATCGACAACGCACTCAATTGTTGGCGCAATTGTTGGATTTGCTGCTGTTGGCATTGGTATCGACGCGGTGCAGTGGGGTCAGGTCGGTACTATCGTTGTTAGCTGGGTAGTATCCCCGCTAACCGCCGGATTCATCGCCTATCTTATCTACATGAGCGTACAGCGCCTGATTCTCTCTCAAGAAGATCCGTTGGCGCGCGCGAAGCGGTACGTGCCGATCTACATCTTTTTCGCCGCTTTTACGATCACACTGGTGACTATCCTTAAAGGGCTGAAGCATGTTGGCATGGATATCAGTCTCACCAACAGCTACCTGCTTGCCACCGGAATCGCGGTGGCGATTGCATTGTTTGGCATGGTAATGATTCAGCGCATAAAGCCGGATCCGAAAGCTGAAAAGAAACAGCATTTCTATACAGTCGAAAAAGTGTTCGCGGTCTTGATGGTGGTCACCGCCTGTTCGATGGCTTTCGCCCATGGCTCGAATGACGTCGCAAACGCCATCGGTCCTCTTGCTGCAGTTATCAGCGTTGCCCAATCCGGAATTGTGGGCGCTCAGTCGGCGTTGCCGATCTGGGTCTTGTTCATTGGCGGCGTTGGCATAGTAATCGGTCTGGCGACGTTCGGCGTACACGTGATTGCAACGGTCGGGAAGAAGATCACGCAGCTAACGCCAAGCCGTGGCTTCGCGGCAGAACTCGCAGCCGCGACGACAATTGTGATTGCGTCGGGCACGGGTATTCCAATTTCAACAACTCATACACTTGTTGGTGCGGTGTTGGGAGTAGGGCTTGCCAGGGGCATCGAGGCAATTGACTTGCGTGTTGTCGGTCGAATATTTGTGTCCTGGGTCGTTACGATTCCTGCAGGCGCGTTCCTCTCGATTGTGTTCTTCTTCATCTTCAAAACAGTATTGCCGTAACGGTTGCGGTGATTGTTTTTGGCTGAATCCGGAGACGCGATACTCAGCCGATCAGCGCGGCGGTATACGCTTGCGCTGATTACGACTGTCTACGTATTGAATTTTGTCGATCGCCAGGTACTTGCGATCCTGCTTCCGGCAATCAAGACGGAGTTTGGCGTCGACGATTGGGTCCTCGGCTTTCTGGCCGGCCCGGCATTCGCGCTTTTTTATGTCACTTTGGGTATTCCAATTGCGGTTCTCGCCGATCGTTGGAACCGACGCAACCTGATCGCTGTTTCTCTGACGATCTGGAGTGCTATGACTGCGGTTTCCGGCGCCTCTGCGAACATCGTTCAACTGGCACTGGCCAGGATTGGTGTCGGCGTTGGAGAAGCCGGGTTTTCTCCACCCGCACACTCCATGATTGCCGATATGTATCCACCAGAACAGCGGTCAACCGCGATGGGTGTCTTTTCGCTCGGCATTGCGCTCGGCATCATGATCGCCTTTATCGGTGGTGGCTGGGTAGCACAGAATATCGGCTGGAGAGAGGCTTTCTACGTCGTTGGGGTACCAGGGGTCGTGCTCGCTCTCGTGTTCCGTTTGACCGTGAAAGAGCCACAACGAGGTCACTCCGATGGACGGTCAGACGATGGGCGAAAGTACAGCATTAAAGAAGTCGGGCGTTATCTTTTGCTCAGGAAGTCTTTTATCCATCTTGCAATGGCCGCCGGGCTTGCTTCGCTAAATGGGTATGCAGTATTAAGTTTCTTTCCGAGTTTCCTGGAACGCAGTCACGGCTTGAATCTGCAGGAGATTGGAATCTATCTTGGCCTGATAATCGGCATATCGACAGGCATCGGATTTCTTGGCGGTGGCATGGTGGCGGATAGGATCGCGAAATCCGACCGACGCAAGTCTTTACAGGTAATCAGCGGTGCGTTGCTTCTTGGCTGGCTGTTTGTATTTCCTTTGTACCTGTCGACCGACCCCTACCTGGTTATGGCCTTGTTTTTTATTCCGTCGGTACTTTCAAACAGTTATCTCGCAACTACGTTTGCGCAGGTACAGAGTCTCGTCGGGATTCGAATGCGGTCGGTTGCATCTGCGCTGCTTCTATTCGTAGTTAATGCCCTGGGACTCGGGGTAGGACCACAGGTCGCCGGATTCCTCAGCGACGCGTTGAGCGTGGGATTCGCGGACGAGTCGCTGCGCTACAGTCTCCTCACCATAGCGACGATTACCGGACCATGGACGGCCTGGCATTTCTTGATGGCCAGCCGGCATATTGAAGGTGATCTTGCCCGCGTTGATAAAGCCTAAACTGCGCGCATATACCAGTCGAAATCGGCGTTGCTTACGATATTGTGGAAGCGGCGGGATTCGTCGCGACGATGTAACGCATAAATCCGGCAATACTCTTCGCCAAGATATTGCGGGAAAATCTTGCTTCGTGAAAACTTGTCGATTGCATCGTCCCAGCGATTCGGTATTTTTCTCTTTAATGTAATCACTTCGCCTTCCTCGACCATGCGGCCCGGATCGCATTTGTTCTTCAGTCCATAGTGCACGCCGGCAAGAATGGCTGACGTTACGAGATAAGGGTTGGCATCTGCGCCAGACGTCCTGTGCTCAAAGCGAAGGTTTTTCTCGTCTGATACGGGAACGCGAAGAGCAACATTGCGGTGATTGGCACCCCAGTTTGGCTCGACGGGGGCAAACATTTCGGGCCTGAGGCGCCGGTAAGAGTTCGCGTTCGGCGCGAAGATCGCCGTTCCTTCCGCCATCGTTTTAGCTAGTCCGCCAATCGCATGCCGCAGCCGGGCAGAAAACGGCGGTGACGCCATATTTTCCTTGCCCTGCGAAAAATAGTTCTTACCGTTCTTGTCCACCAGGCTCATGTGGATATGCAGGCCTGAGCCGGAGTCCTCTTCAAAGGGCTTCGCCATAAAACAGGCAACGAATCCATGCTGTCGGGCCACTGCTTTGATTGCGCGTTTCAGCAATACTCCGTGGTCGCAGGCAAGAACCGGGTTATCGACGTGCTCTAAATTGATCTCGAACTGGCCAGGTGCGAACTCGGACGTCGTCGTCCCGGCAGGAATATTTTGCGCTTCGCAGACATCGTTAAGGTCGTTCAGGAAGTTTTCGATGTCCCAAAGATCGTCCGGGTTATAAACCTGGGGTCCCGGTTGTGGCCTGCCGATACCGGGTACCCTCGATACCCGGGCAGTCGGCCGGTCAGCTTTGGCATCCAACAGGTAGAACTCAAGTTCAGTGGCCATGACGATTCTGAGGCCCATTTTCTGCAACGGTTCCGCGGCGCGTTCCAGTACGCGGCGCGGATCTGCAAAGAAGGGTTCTCCATTTCGGGTGTAGAATCGATACAAGGCTTGGGCCGCGGGCCTCTGCGCCCACGGTACTGGCGCCAGGCTTCCCGGAACTATCCTCGCGTTGATGTCCGGATCCCCATCATCTGCAGACCAGGGAATGCCATCGATTACGTCGCCGATCGAATCAATGAGCACCGTGCCGCCAGGCAGGCAAAATCCGTCGCTGAACGTCTTGGCGAATTCCTTCCTGCGAATTCTCTTGCCGCGCAATACGCCCGGCAGGTCTGCAATCAATAACTCCATGACATCCGTATCCGGATGTTTTCGCAGAAACCGCTTCAATTCGATTTGGAGCGGGTCAGGTTTTTGCCTTGCCATTTCGATATCCGTCGTTGATCTGGCGCCAATTAAGCACGATTTTCCAGCTGTGTGCCAGACGCCCACCGCGGAAAGCCACCGTCTCCAGTGGCTCGCCTTTCGATGCAGAAGCAGTCATAATGTGAAACACAAACCCATATTGTGGACTAATGATGACCCAGACCCGTCCGCCGCAGGGCGCACAGGCGGCTCTCCGCGCTGTCCGATTGCTGAAACTCTTCACCAACGAACGACCTGAAATGTCGCTCGCTGAACTCTCCCGTGCGTCCGGATTAAACAAGACCACTACCCATCGTTTGCTACGTGCTTTGCAAAGCGAATCGCTGATCGACAGAAATCCAGCTACGAGTTCTTACAGTCTGGGCGCTGGATTAATGGCACTGGGTGTGCAGGCGCTTGCGAGCAGTGACCTGCGCCGGCGCGTTCGCCCTGTCTTGCGGACCCTGGCCCGTGAAACTGGCGAGACAGCTACGCTTGAGGTTCCATTCGAGGACAGCATGCTGATACTTGATGAAGTGGCTGGAAACCACGTTCTTGGTTCGGCCGGCAACATTGGCACACGCTGGCCAATTCACGCGACATCTACCGGCAAAGTCTGGCTTGCATTCGACGAGACCGGCATTGACAGGCTTGGTGAAACGTTGAAGCCGCTTACCGCCAATACCCTCACTGACAAAGATGCATTGCAGCCACAGCTGGCGGAGATCCGCAGGCGCGGGTACGCGATTACGGTTGACGAGATTGAAGAAGGTTTTACGGCTGTGGCAACAATTATCCGGGGCGTCCTTGGAGACGTTCAGGGAGCCTTGTCGATTGGTGGGCCGACACAACGCCTGACGGCTGCACGACGGAATGAGCTAGGCACAGTGCTGGGTCGGGCTGCACAAAGGCTGAACCCCGAATTCTAGATCGATCTTGCGTGCTACCATGCGCGCCAACCGGGTCCGGACAAGTGTTCTGCCCCCCCTGATGTCCTATTTACCATTACTGAGGAGCCAATAATGCGAGTTCTCACTGTTGTCCTGATTTCACTGATCTGCAGTCCCGTCTTTGCGCAGGAAAGCGATGTCGTTGCTAAAATTGAAGCGGCTATGTCTGCTGATATCCGGACCGAAGCAGAAATGGCCCGCGACAGGAACCGCCGGCCCGTGGAAACCTTGACGTTTTTTGGTCTGCAGGACGACATGCGGGTTATTGAACTGCTTCCTGGTGGTGGCTGGTATACAAAAATCCTTGCCCCCGTATTAAAGGAAAAAGGAGAGCTGTATGTCGCGATTGGCACTGGCAACGTGGAAAGGAATCTTCTGCAGCAACCCGGTTTTGAAGACGTTGAGGCCATCGATATCGGTGTGGAGCTGGTCGGCGACGGCCCGTTTGGCACCAGCAGTGTCGAGGCGTTCAGTTTCGGCGTTGACGAAGTGGATTTGGTCCTGACTTTTCGTAACATGCACAGTTTCTCCGAGGCGGGACGGACGACTGTGAACGCGGCGGTTTACGATGCTCTGAAATCCGGTGGCTTGTACGGCGTAATCGATCACAATCGCCGCCACATGCAGCCAATGACCAATGAAAGCCGGCGGCGAACTGATGTCGTGCAGATCATCAAGGAAGCGCAGGCCGCAGGCTTTGTACTGGAGGATTTTACTGATCTGCATTACCGCCCTGACGATGAGCTTCGCTACGAGGTTGGCAGGCAGACAGTCACAGGCAATACGGATCGCTATACCCTGTTGTTCCGCAAACCCTGACCGGTAACCGACAATGTGAACCTGTCATATACAGGGTCGCGGGGACTGAAGTATATTACCCGCCAAGTTTATTCAGGAGTCTTAGGCCGCCCGTGGCCTGCGTATGTCTGCCAAGCCGTTAATTGGTGTTCCCGCTGACCGGCGAGTCGTCGACCCGCACCCTTTCCATATGGTTGGCGAGAAATATGTTGCCGCCGTCCGGGACGGTGCTGACGGACTGCCGTTTCTGATACCTGCCCTTGGCGACAGCCTGGATGCCGACACCATTCTCGCTCGCGTCGACGGGCTCCTGCTAACGGGCAGTCCGTCCAATGTCGAGCCGCATCATTATGACGGCGAGCCGAGTCGACCCGGCACGATGCATGATCCGCACCGCGATGAGACGACCCTCCGATTGATCGAACGTGCACTTGAAACCGGCGTTCCTCTTTTCGCAATTTGCCGTGGTTACCAGGAGCTGAACGTCGTGCTCGGGGGCAGTTTGCATCAACATGTCGAAGAGCAGCCCGGTTATCACAACCATAGGGAAGATCCCGATGATCCGCTGGATGTGCAGTACGGACCGTCGCACGAAGTACACCTTGTCGAGGGTGGAATGCTGTCGGGATTAGCGGGCACCGGCACAGTTATGGTCAATTCATTGCATTCGCAGGGCATCGCCCGTCTCGCTGACGGTGTGACCGTCGAGGCTGTGGCTGATGATGGATTGGTTGAGGGATTTGTTGTTGATGGCGCGAGTGGATTTACGCTGGCCGTGCAATGGCACCCCGAATGGAAGGTCGTCGAGAATAGTTTTTCGCTGGCTATGTTTAAAAAATTTGGTGACGCGTGCCGTGAGTACGCCGACCAGAAGTAAGGTGATACGTGAGTGAAACAGAACAGATTCAAGCCTGGCTGAAAGACAATGCGATAGAAGATGTTGAGGCTTTTGTGCCGGACATGGCGGGTGCCGCGCGCGGCAAGGTGCTGCCGGCGGGGAAATTCGGAACAGGCGAACTGAAGCTTCCCGAGGGGATTTTCGCGCAGACAATATCGGGCGACTATGCCACCAATAAAGACAATGTTGAGGACCGTGACATGTTGTTGCGACCTGATTTGTCGACACTGCGGCCGGTACCTTGGGCGTCAGATCCCACCGCTTCAATATTCCTGGACTGTACCCATCGTGATGGCACGCCCGTCGATACCGCGCCACGTTATGTGCTGCGCAAAGTTCTCGACCTCTTCGAAGCAAAAGGCTGGAGACCGGTCGTTGCTCCCGAGGTCGAGTTCTACCTGATCAATCCACATTCCGATGCCAATGAAGAAGTTGAGCCGCCGGAAGGAAGGCTGGGTTGGACAGAAACATCGAAACAGCCTTACAGCATCGATACGATGAATGACTTCGATCCGTTCATTAACGACATCTATGCCTATTGTGAGGCGCAGGACATTCAGATCGATACGTTGTCGCAGGAAATGGGCCCTGCACAGTTTGAACTGAATTTCCTGCACGGAAATGCGATCGATCTTGCAGATCAGGTGTTTCTGTTCAAACGCACCGTTCGCGAAGTAGCGATTGCTCACGAAATGATGGCAACGTTCCTGGCGCGGCCGATTTCGGAAGAGGCCGGCAGCGCATTGCACATTCATCAAAGTGTTGTGGGCAAGGACGGTAAAAATATTTTTTCAAAGGAAGATGGAAGTTTCAGCGACCTTTTCATGTCTTATATCGGTGGATTGCAGAAATATATGCCGCAGGCGCTATTGTTATTTGCGCCATATGCGAATTCATATCGACGGTTCCTCAGTTACTGGGCATCGCCGGTAAACCTGGGCTGGGCAGTTGATAATCGCACCGTAGGTTTGCGTGTTCCCGATTCAGAACCAGAGGCGCGGCGGGTTGAGAATCGCCTCGCCGGCTCTGACGTAAATCCCTATCTCGCTCTAGCCGGGTCGCTGGCCTGCGGCTATCTCGGCATGATCGAGGGGCTGAAAGCGGATGACCCGATCGAGGGCAGTGCCTATGACCTGCCGTTCAGCCTGCACCGCACTCAATACGAGTCCATCGACGCTTTCGAGGGCAGCGCGGCCATGCGATCGACGCTTGGGGATTCATTCGTCGACCTTTATAGCGCGGTCAAGAAAATGGAATGTCATGAGTTTCATGAACAAGTGACGCCGTGGGAGCGCGAAGTACTGATGTTTAACGTTTAGGCCCCGCTGAGGGTTCCGCGACGTTTCCGGACCGGCCCGTGATTTTAAGGTTCAGGATATGGAGCGGGGGTGAAGTCGGCAGGCGTCTCAGCTAGCATCTGGTGCAGGAAATATCGGCCCGCCGGCTGCATGGGGAAATCAAATGGCTATCGTCGAAAACCGCTCGCGGTCAGAGTGGCAGGAACTTGACCGTCAACATTATCTGCACCCGTTCACTGATCACAAAGATCTGGGCGCAAAGATGAGTCGCATCATCACGCGTGCGGACGGTGTCTATATTTACGATGCGGATGACAACAAGATCCTTGATGGCATGTCAGGACTCTGGTGCGTCAATGCTGGATATGGCCGGGAGGAACTGGTTGAAGCCGCTGCGAAACAATTGCGGGAACTGCCTTACTACAACAGCTTCTTTCAGTGTGCACATCCGCCATCGATCGAACTGTCGCGAATCCTTGGCGAAGTAACGCAGCCTCATTTCACCCGCGTTTTCTATACCGGGTCGGGATCAGAATCTATCGACACCATGATCCGCATGGTCTGGCGATACTGGGATCTCATGGATCAACCGGATCGAAAGTTGATCATCGGCCGCAAGAATGCCTACCACGGTTCAACCGTCGCCGGTGCGAGTCTTGGTGGCATGGAGCCGATGCATAAACAGGGCGGCGTTCTTGGAAATATCGATCATATCGACCAGCCATACTGGTTTGGCAGTGACCACTCCATGTCACCGGAAGAATTCGGGATCCACACCGCTCGAGCGCTTGAACGAAAGATCGCAGAAGTTGGTGCACACAAGGTAGCAGCGTTCGTCGGCGAACCGGTCCAGGGAGCTGGCGGCGTAATCGTTCCCCCGGATACTTACTGGCCGGAGATTCAACGAATCTGCGACGAACATGGAATTTTGCTGATCACTGATGAGGTGATCTGCGGGTTTGGTCGATTAGGCGAATGGTTTGGAGCCGATTATTACGGCGTCAAATCTGACCTGATGACTTTTGCCAAGGGCGTAACGTCTGGTTACCTGCCGCTGGGTGGAGTGATGGTTGGTGATCGTGTCAGTGACGTGCTGATCGACAAGGGCGGTGAGTTCTATCATGGTTTCACGTACTCGGGGCACCCGGCGTCATGCGCAGTGGCTATTGAGAACGTCCGGATTATTCAGCGGGAGAATCTTGTGGAGCGAGTTCGGGATGACATCGGCCCCTATCTACAGAAGAAATGGGCTGGCCTGGGCGAACATCCTTTGGTTGGTGAGACCCGAATGGTCGGATTGATGGGTGCGCTTGAACTGGTGAAAGACAAGGCATCACTTGAACGCTTCGATGAGGACGACGGTGCCGGCACGATTTGCCGCGATTTCCTGGTTAACAACGGCCTGGTGATGCGGGCGGTCGGTGATACGATCGTCACTGCTCCGCCGCTGACCTTATCGTACGAAGAAGCGGATGAACTGGTCGAGAAGGCGTGGAAATGCCTCGACCTCACCCAGCAAGCGCTTTAGTCAAACAGGCGGGACTTGAAATGACGGTTAAAAAACACGGTGATTTTGCGATTAATCGTGACAGCCTTTACGGCATCACGAATGAACCAACTTATGCGGGCGCCACGTCATTCATGCGGCGCAAATACACGCAGGATCTGGAAGGGGTGGACCTGGTTGTAACGGGTGTCCCGCTGGATACTGCAACAACGAACCGGCCTGGCACCCGTTTCGGCCCGCGCGCAATCCGGGCGGGCTCGACCATGATTGCGTGGATGCGTCCCTATGATACGGACGTTGACCCGTTCGAGAAGCTCGCCGTCGTTGACTATGGCGATTGCTTCTTCGATTTCGGTCGTCCGGAAACAATCCCCGATGCAATCGAAGAACACGCAACCAGCATTATTAGCCAGGGGCCGGGATTGCTGACTCTGGGCGGCGATCACTTTATCGCGTGGCCATTATTGAAAGCGCACGCAAAAAAGCACGGCAAGCCGTTATCACTTCTTCACTTCGATGCACACAGCGACACCTGGGAAGATGAGGAAGGCCGCGTCGATCACGGCACAATGTTCTGGCATGCCGTGAAAGAAGGACTGGTCGATCCTGCCCAATCAGCTCAGATCGGATTACGGACGACCAACGACGATACGCTCGGCTTCAATATTTTCGATGGTCCATACGTGCATAAACATGGTGTCGATAAAGTCGTCGAGGAGACCCGCAAGGTCCTTGGGGATAACCCCGTTTATCTAAGCTTTGACATTGATTGCCTGGACCCAAGTTACGCACCGGGCACTGGTACTCCGGTTTGTGGCGGCCTGACCTCGAACCAGGCGATTCAGATTCTCCGTGGGCTGACCGGAATTAACCTGATCGGCATGGATATCGTCGAGGTAGCGCCGGCCTATGATGTGGGCGAGATCACGGCGCTCGCAGGAGCCACGCTGGCAGTCGAAATGATCAATATGTACGCGAACAAGCCCTGAGGTCACTTCCGTTCTGTGTGTTTTTCTGCGCGCCGGATTTCTTCGTCCAGATGCTCCGCCTGCGTGACGGGCGTGTAATTTGCCGGGCACGACGTTGAGATAAATTGATCCAGCGGCTCGACTGTTATTTCCGGATTGACGGCATTGAACATGACAATGCTAAAACGCTTTTCGTCTGTTTCACGGACACGGTGACCGGTTGCCTTGAAAAAACCGTTGGTCCAGCGTTCGAGCATGTCATCAAGCAATACAATGATGCGGTCATTACCAACGGGCGCATCGAGCCAGTCGCCACGGATATTCCGTAGCTCGAGTCCCGGCGCGCTCTGATAAAGGAGCGTAATGCACTCGAAATCAGTATGTGCCGCGATGCCCACGCCTTCATCGCGATGTGGCTGCAAGTCTTCGGTGTAATGCAACAGCCGCATTGAATTCAGTTTTCGCGAATTACAGCGAGTGATGAAAAAGTCCTGCTTGATCCCGGCTGCGAGCGCGAGCACCTCCAGGGCATTGTCCGCCAGCGACAGGTATTCAGACCAGCATGCGCTTACGTCTTCCCGAAAACCGCTGATCGACGGCCAGCGGTCATTGCCATTGATTTCACCAATGCCCAGATCGTAAGCCTCGAGACTCGAAATGGTTCCCGGCTGGTAAGCGGGTTCACTGTATCGTGGTTGCCATCCCTGGCGTGAATCGTCCTGGCGAACTTCCTGTTTGCGTGGGTCCTTGTCATCAATCGCGAAGAACTCCTGCATTCTATGCAACGTCCTGGCGATGATTGTTCGTTGCTCCGGGTCCGGCTGAATACAAAAAAAACCGGTTTCGCGGCAGGCCGTTCGAACGACGTCAACGAACTGCTGGCTGCGATTTTGCCGAAGATCGCTGGCGGTAACGCTAGTAACTGAATCGTTGACTATGCCTACGATCGGGTCTGCCTGATTCAGGTCTGCCGTACCGGGCATTGACTATTCCTCGCGGCGGGCGTCACCCTGAATCGGAAATCGGGCGGTCAGACAAACATTATCGAAACTCTCGCGGGCCGAGTCCCTGCGTGCCCGACAATTAATTTCCCAGGTTTGCTGGTTGGGCACGGAACTCTGTTGTTGCTGCATGTTCCAGCGGCAATCCATCGTAGCTCGAATCTCAAGGTCAGCACACAACGCAACAAGTTCCTCGTTGGTCATGCCGGCAGTGCTTTCGGGCGTGTGCGCATGATTGGCGCAACCACCAATCAGTATTGCAGCGATCCAGGTTACCGCCGGAAATCTCATGACGTTCTCGAATTCAGAAACTCGGAGGTGTACATGCTGACACAATCACGCATTCTTCGTTACCGGTATTTCGAAACCGATGTGGCAAGCGGCTGTTAAACCGGTAAGCATCTCCGGCCGAGAGAGTTTGTACTTTTTCGCCGACCGTCACTTCCAGGCGTCCCTTGAGGATGATTCCGCCTTCCTCTGCATCGTGACTTAGCATTGATTGCCCGGTATCAGCGCCGGGGCGATATCTTTCATACAGTATCTGCAACTGGCTGTTGCTGAGATCGCTGCCGACCTGCAAATACGAAATGGGTCCTGTACTGATTTCGCTTAACTCGTTTTGCGTATAGAAGTACTTCTCGTCGCCCATTACCGCCGAGGCAAAAAAATCTGCAAACGACACATCCAGACAATCAAGGATGCGCTTCAGCAACCCCATTGAGGGATCTGTCTTGCCATGTTCGATCAGAGAAATCGTTGCATTGGACACGCCCGCGTTCGCCGCGAGCTTGCGCTGCGACAGGCCTTTTGAGGTGCGCAGTGCTTTTAATCTGAGTCCGATGTTTTCCATGCCTGAACCACGTGTTGAATTGTTAAGTTAATTTAACAAAATTTGAATCAATGTCAATAAAAACAATAAGTTATTTTGATTTGTTTAAATATTGTTAACTGAATCGGCTTGCAGTACCCTGACCGGCAAAGCTTATCCCTACTGAACATTCCAGCCCGTCTCAAGCCTGGTCGCGTTTTGGCGAGTGAAACCGGTTTGATCGCTGGCGGAAATTCTCTGCATCGGAGACTGACAATGACGGACAACACAGTAAGAAAAATTGCGGCCGACCTGCCGGATCTCGAATCCTACTGGATGCCGTTCACCGGCAACCGGTACTTCAAGGAAAATCCGCGCATGATTTCGCGTGCGGACGGCATGTATTGCTACACGCACGATGGTCGCAAGCTGTTGGATGCGGTTGCCGGTCTTTGGTGTTGTAACGCAGGACACTGTCATCCGAAGATTGTTGAGGCCATCAAGGAACAGGCAGAAACTCTGGATTACGCGATGGCGTTCCAGCTAGGCCATCCGAGGGTATTCGAACTCGCCAACAAGCTAACGTCCATTGCGCCTGAAGGTATCGACTATGCGTTTTTCGTCAATTCAGGATCGGAGGCGGTCGATACTGCATTGAAAATGGCGCTGGCTTATCACCGTATTCGTGGACAGGGCGAGCGAACCCGGCTGATCGGCCGCGAGAAGGGTTACCACGGCGTTGGTTTCGGCGGAATTTCTGTTGGCGGTTTGTCGCCGAACCGAAAGATGTTCGGTGCAATGCTGCCGGGCACAGACCATCTGCCGCACACCCATAATCTTGAGCACAATGCGTATTCGCGAGGTCTTCCTGAGTGGGGCGCGCACCTGGCCGACGAACTTGAGAACATAATTGCGCTGCACGATGCGTCTACGGTTGCGGCAGTTATCGTTGAGCCAATTGCGGGTTCCGCCGGAGTGCTGTTACCGCCGAAAGGATATCTGAAGCGGATTCGGGAGATTTGCGACAAACACGGCATTCTGCTGATTTTCGACGAGGTGATCTGCGGGTTTGGCCGTGTCGGAGATTCATTTGGCGCCACGCGCTTTGACGTTACTCCGGACCTGATGACGACAGCCAAAGGCCTGACCAGCGGTACGGTTCCAATGGGCGCGGTACTGGCATCGAAGAGTATTTACGATACGTTCATGACAGGGCCTGAAGGCGCCATCGAGTTTTTCCATGGCTACACTTACTCAGGCCATCCGCTGGCAGCTGCAGCCGGTTGTGCAACTCTGGATGTTTACCTGGGTGAGGGTCTCTTTGATCGCGCCAGGGACATGGAAGACAAATTCTCGGACGCATTGCATAGCCTGAAAGGCGAGCCCAACGTAATCGATGCTCGCAGCTTCGGCCTGATTGGCGCAGTCGAGCTTGAGCCGATCGCGGGGCAGCCGACGGCACGCGCTATGAATATCTTTCGCGAATGTTTCGACAACGGAGTGATCATTCGTACAACGGGCGATACGCTGGCGTTTTCTCCGCCGCTCATTATTGACGAAGCTCAAATCGAAATTGTCGTCGAATCTGTGCGAAAAGCACTGCATAACAACTAGTCAGGCAGGAATTAGAGATGGCACAAAAGGCCGAAGAAGTTGGAGCGATACGCACCGTATCAAACTGGATCAATGGTGAGGTTGTCGAATCACAGTCCGATCGTTATGCAGATGTTTTTGATTCTGCGACGGGGGAGAAGTGTGCCGAGGTTGTAATGTCGACGGAAGCAGACGTTGATGCCGCAATTGCGTCCGCCAAAGCAGCACTGCCCGGGTGGTCGAAGACATCGGTGCTGAGGCGTGCGCGGGTGATGTTTAAGCTTAAGGAACTGATCGAGCGTGATCGGGCCGAAATTGCGGCGCTCATTACACAGGAGCACGGCAAGGTTCTGCATGATGCCGATGGATCTATTCAGCGAGGCCTGGAGGTCGTCGAGTTTGCTTGCGGAATTCCGCATCTCATCAAAGGGGAGTACAACGACCAGGTTGGAACCGGCGTCGATACCTACTCTATGCGCCAGCCTGTTGGCGTCTGCGCAGGAATTACACCATTCAACTTTCCGGCCATGGTGCCTATGTGGATGTTCCCGCTCGCAATTGCCTGCGGCAATACCTTCGTACTGAAGCCCTCTGAAAAAGACCCGAGTTGCTCGTTGAAGTGGGCGGAATTGCTTACGGAAGCGGGGCTTCCACCGGGTGTGTTCAATGTCGTGCAGGGTGATCATGTTGCAGTTAACTCGATCCTGAATGACGAGAGAATTGCGGCGGTCAGTTTCGTTGGCTCTACACCCGTTGCCGAACATGTCTACCGGACGGCTTCGGAAAACGGAAAGCGTGTGCAGGCGCTGGGCGGCGCCAAGAATCACCTGGTGGTATTGCCCGACGCGGATATGGATCAGGCAGCCGATGCACTGATTGGCGCGGGCTATGGTTCTGCCGGCGAGCGATGCATGGCTATTTCTGCGGTGGTTGCGGTTGGTGACTCTGCGGAACCTTTGCTGGAAAAGCTACTGCCGAAGATTGATGCACTCAAGATCGGTACCGGAATGGATAACAATAATGAGATGGGGCCTTTAATTACTGCGGAACACCGCGACAAGGTGCGTAATTACATCGACATCGGCGAGGAAGAGGGCGCGAAAGTCCTGGTCGATGGCCGTACACACGAAATTACCAATTCGCCTGGCTACTTTCTCGGACCCACCTTTTTTGATCACGCGAAACAGGATATGCGCGTGTACCAGGAAGAAATTTTCGGGCCGGTGTTGACGATGGTCAGGGTCGAGACTTTTGACGAGGCGATCCGGCTTGTCAACGAACACGAATATGGCAATGGTACGGCCGTGTTCACGCGCGACGGCGACGCTGCCAGGGAATTTGCCAGCAATATTGAGGTCGGCATGGTTGGCATTAATGTTCCGATCCCTGTGCCTCTCGCATTTCACAGTTTTGGCGGTTGGAAACGCTCGCTTTTCGGCGACATGTCAATCTATGGCATGGAGGGTGTACGCTTTTACACGCGCTTAAAGACCGTCACGTCCCGTTGGCCTACAGGAATCCGAAAAGGCGCAGACTTCTCTATGCCCACCATGTAGTCTTTGCCCACAATGGAGATTAAAGGCGAATACCAGATTGATGCCCCACGTCAGGCTGTGTGGGAGGCGTTAAATGATCCGGAAATGCTGAAGAAATGCATACCGGGTTGTGAATCGCTCGAAAAAGTTGGCGACGCGAAGTTTGCGGCCAAGGTGACTGCGGCAGTCGGACCGGTCCGCGCCAAATTCAACACGTCTCTGTCGCTCGAAGACCTCAACCCACCTGTGAGCTATCGCCTCGTCGGGGAAAGCAAAGCGGCGGCTGGGTTCGGGCGCGGCAGCGCGACAGTAGAGCTCGAGGAGCAGGACGGCGGCACGCTGCTCCGCTACGATGCCGATTTCAAGGTTGGCGGTAAACTCGCGCAGGTCGGATCCAGGCTGGTTATGGGGGCAACAAAAAAGACAGCAGACCAGTTTTTTAGTGCATTTTCGAAAGAACTGGATCCTGGCGCCGCGCGTGTCGATGCTGCGGTCGAATCGACAGCCGAGCCCTCGTTTCCATGGACCTATGTGCTGTCCGGTGCGTCCTTTGTCGTTTTGCTGATCTGGTGGTTTCTGCTACGCTGATGGCAGCCGCGAAAGCGGTCCATAAAAAAACCACGCGGCCCGGTGCTGCCGGGCCAGAAGAACTACAACAGCAGGATGGTCTGATGCCGACGAAAGTCTCCCTTACGCTAAACGGCGAAGCCGTTAGTACAGAAGTTGATTCGCGAACGCTCCTGGTCGAGCTTATCCGCGAGAATTTTATCAAAACAGGCACGCACGTCGGTTGTGATACCAGTCAGTGCGGCGCTTGTGTTGTCCACGTGGATGGCCGTTCGGTAAAGAGCTGCACAATGCTCGCATTGCAGGCTGAAGGCGCTGATATCAGGACCATTGAAGGCGTTGCAACGGATGGGGAACTTCACCCGATGCAGGAGGCGTTTCGCGAGCATCACGGGCTGCAATGCGGATATTGCACACCTGGCATGATCATGAGCGCGCTGGATCTCGTCAAAAATAATCCCGATCCAGATGACCGGGAAATCAGGGAGTGGCTCGAGGGGAATCTGTGCCGCTGTACCGGTTACCAGAACATTGTCCGTGCCGTGAAGGCCGGCGCTGAGGCGATGCGGTCCGGCGAATAACGGGGTGAGAAATGATTAAGAACGGAATGGGCGCCGCAGTCCGGCGCAAAGAGGATTACCGGTTCATCACCGGAAACGGCCAATACGTCGACGACATCAACAGACCAAACCAGGTTTACGCATACATTGTCCGTTCACCGGTTGCACATGCACGACTTGCCAGCGTGGACACTGCAGCCGCCCGCGCTGTACCCGGCGTTGTCGCCGTGTTGACCGGCGCTGATATGGCGACGGATGGAATCGGCGGCTTGCCCTGCGGCTGGGGGATACACAACAAAGACGGATCACCGATGGCAGAACCGGGCCATCCGCCGCTGGCTGCTGAAGTAGTCCGCTATGTTGGTGACCAGGTGGCTGTTGTGATCGCCGAAAGCAAGGCCATCGCACGGGATGCAAGTGAACTCGTTGAGGTCGACTATGATGAACTGCCCGCCGTCGCCGGACTCGTGGCAGCCAGCGCCGATGGCGCAGCGCTAGTTTGGGACGAAGCGCCAGGCAACATCTGCTACGACTGGGAAATAGGCGACCAGGCAGCGACCGAGGCAGCATTTGCGAGTGCAAAACAGATCGCCAGTATTGATGTGGTCAATAACCGTTTGATCGCCAACGCGATGGAGCCACGCTCGGCGATCGGCGAATACGATTCGGGCAAAGATGAGCATACGCTCTATACAACCAGCCAGAACCCCCACGTAATCCGCTTGTTGATGGGGGCATTTGTTATGGGTATCCCCGAGCACAAGCTGCGAGTGATTGCGCCGGACGTTGGTGGCGGATTCGGTTCCAAGATTTTCCACTACGCCGAGGAAGCGATCGTGACCTGGGCGGCGAAGAAGATTAAACGTCCGATTAAATGGACTGCCGAGCGCAGTGAATCATTTATCAGTGATGCGCACGGTCGGGACCACGTTACGCACGCTGAAATGGCGATGGACGAAAACGGAATCTTTGTTGGCCTTAGAGTGTCGACCCGCGCAAATCTTGGCGCGTATCTCTCGACGTTCGGCCCATCCGTGCCCACCTACCTGTATGCAACACTGTTGGCAGGAACGTACAAGACACCGGCAATATATGCCGAAGTAAAAGGCATGTTCACCAATACCGTGCCTGTTGATGCCTATCGTGGCGCGGGCCGGCCGGAGGCCAGCTATCTTCTTGAACGGCTCGTCGACCGGGCTGCAAAAGTCGCCGGCCTTGATCCGATCGAAATCAGGCGGCGCAACTTTATTCAGCCTGACGAGTTTCCCTACCAGACGCCAGTTGCGCTCGAATACGATACCGGCGACTACGGCGCTGCTGTCGACAAGGCGTTGGAGTTAGGTGACTACGACAGCTTCGACAAACGCAAGGCAGAATCAGCCGGTCGCGGCAAACTGAGGGGCATTGGAATTTCGACCTATATCGAGGCCTGCGGCCTTGCGCCGTCCAATATTGCCGGCGCATTGGGTGCCAGAGCCGGGTTGTATGAGGCTGGCACAGTACGTGTGAATCCGACGGGCTCGGTGACAGTCCTGACCGGCTCGCACAGCCATGGTCAGGGTCATGAGACAACCTTTGCCCAACTGGTCACGGAAGCCCTTGGTGTCGATTTCGATTTAGTGGAAATTGTTCACGGCGATACGGGCAAGGTTCCGTTCGGCATGGGCACCTACGGGTCGCGTTCTGCGGCTGTTGGCGGCGTTGCGCTGGTCAATGCACTCGAGAAAATTCGCACAAAGGCGAAAAAGATTGCTGCGCACCTTCTTGAGGCATCTGAAGAGGACATAGAATTCAAAGAGGGCCAACTGACCGTTGCGGGAACTGACAAAGCCGTCGCATTCAGTGACGTAGCGATGGCGGCCTACGTGCCGCACAACTACCCACTTGAGACGCTAGAGCCAGGACTTGAGGAAACCGCCTTTTACGATCCGAAAAACTTCACTTTCCCGGCGGGTTGTCACATCTGCGAAGTTGAAATTGATCCTGATACAGGTGTTGTTGATGTCGTCAGTTTTACAGCAGCGGATGATTTTGGCCGGGTCATCAATCCCATGATCGTTGAAGGCCAGGTGCATGGAGGTGTCGCGCAAGGAATCGGCCAGGCCCTTTATGAACAATGCATCTATGACGAGTCGGGACAATTGATGAGTGGATCTCTGATGGATTATTGTTTGCCCAAAGCAGACAACATTCCGGATTTCTCCGTGACGACCAGTGTAACGCCCTGTACGCATAACGTCCTGGGCGTAAAAGGTTGTGGTGAAGCCGGCGCAATTGGCGCGCCGCCAGCTGTGATCAATGCGGTTTTGAACGCCCTGGCGAAATACGAAGTTGACGACATACAGATGCCAGCCACACCGGAGCGGGTCTGGCGTGCCATTCAGTCAGCAGCGAAATAGGAAGCAATCGACATGTATGAATTCAATTACCATCGACCAGCTTCACTGGCTGAAGCAAAAGAAATTCTCGCCGCAAACGACGAAGCTAAAATCGTTGCCGGCGGCATGACGCTTCTGCCAACAATGAAGATGCGGCTTGCACAACCATCCGACCTTATCGACCTGTCGGCTATCGAAGGACTGGATGGCATCAAGGACACTGGCAGCGCCATTGAGATTGGCGCAATGACCAGGCATGCCGATGTTGCGTCAAGCGATGTCGTAAAGGCAGCGATTCCTGCACTTGCCAAGCTGGCGGATTCGATTGGTGATGCCCAGGTCCGCAACAGGGGAACACTGGGTGGTTCTATCGCAAACAGTGATCCGGCTGCGGATTATCCGGCAGCGGTGCTTGGTCTGGGTGCGACAATCAGGACCGACCAACGGGAAATTTCTGCAGATGACTATTTCCTGGGCATGTTCGAAACTGCCCTTGCAGCGGACGAGCTTGTTGTTGCGGTTTCTTTTCCCAAACCCAAAAAGGCCGCATACGCCAAGTTCCCTAACCCGGCATCCCGTTACGCGGTGGTCGGTGTAATGGTGGCTGATACTGACAGTGGTTTGCGTGTCGCCGTGACTGGAGCTGGCGCCTGCGCGTATCGGGCAACGGCGTTCGAGGAAGCACTGTCGTCGTCACTGTCTGCAGAGGCGCTGGAAGGTCTCACTACAGATTCCGCGGATCTGAACAGCGATCTCCATGCGAGCGCTGAATATCGCGCGCACCTGGTTGGCGTGATGGCGAAGCGAGCTGTACAGAGTCTTGGTGGCTAAGACCAACAATTTGCCAGAGGACGTTTCCGCAGCCGAAACCCTTCTTGCCAGTGGCGACTATGTGGCCGGCCGGGATCTGGCTACTGTCGTCTTTCTCGCCCTGCGCATGGGCAGGCCGCTTTTGCTTGAAGGCGAAGCCGGAGTTGGCAAGACGGAAATCGCCAAGGTGCTCGCCGCAACCCTGGGCCGCAGTCTTATTCGCCTGCAGTGTTTCGAGGGCCTCGATCTGGCCAGTGCTGCCTACGAATGGAACTATCCGCGGCAGATGGTCGCGATCCGCCTGGCTGAGGCCGAAGGAAGTACCGCAAACGTAAGCGACAGCCTGTATACCAGCGAGTACCTGATCGAACGACCGCTGCTTAAGGCACTGCAGCCTCACGACGGTGGGCCACCGGTACTACTCATTGACGAAATTGATCGTGCTGACGAGCCATTCGAGGCGTTCCTGCTTGAATTATTATCGGATTTTCAGTTGACCGTTCCGGAATTTGGCACATTGAAAGCGGCGCAGCCTCCAATCGTCGTAATCACATCCAATCGAACCCGGGAGGTACATGATGCTCTGCGCCGGCGTTGCCTTTATCACTGGGTCGACTTTCCGACACTTGAAGCAGAGTCCCGAATCCTGTCTGTCAAAGCGCCGCAACTTGGTAAGGACCTGAGAGATAAGCTGGTCGCTTTCATACACAAACTTCGCGATGAAGATTTGTTCAAGCGGCCCGGCGTAGCAGAGTCAATTGATTGGGCTCATGCCTTGACTCAGTTGGATGTCGTTACGCTGACACCTGACATTATCAATGACACGCTGGGTTCACTGCTGAAGTACCAGGACGATATTGCAAGAGTGCAGGGCAGCGAAGCCGCGCGCCTTCTTGCCGAGATACAGGCTGCTGCCTGAAGGCAACGTGGCTGAGCACGCGGAAAGCCGGATTGCAGACAACATCTTGTTGTTTTGTCGAACTTTGCGTCAGGCTGGATTACCAATTGGGCCTGGCCAGGTTCTCGATGCAAGCGAAGCAATATTGGAGATCGGAATTGAAAGGCGCGACGATTTCTACATCGCATTGCGCGCCGTGCTGGTTACCGACCCCAACCAGTTCCGTATATTTGACCAGGCATTTCATATCTACTTCCGCAACCCAAGGTTACTTGAACGAATGATGGGCCTGCTCCTGCCTACTCTTGAGCAGGAGAAAAACGACGAAGAATCAGAAGCGGCAATCCGACGGTTGAGTGAGGCATTGTCGGTGACATCTGAACATGATGAAACTGACGTGGTCATCGAGATCGATCAGGCAGGTTCCTTTTCTCAGCGCGAGATCCTGAAGGAAAAGGATTTTGAACAAATGTCACTCGAAGAGCAGGAAGAGGCGAAGAAGTTGCTGCGCGAAGGCTTCGATATAGTCAAAGCCGGGCCAACACGCCGGTTTCGCGCCAGCCGGTATGGCGGCCGCTACGACCTGCGAAAGTCGATGCAACTAATGCTCCGTAATAATGGGCAACTGATTGAACTTGCAAGAAAAAAGCGTCGATTAAAGCCGCCAACGCTGGTTCTTTTGTGTGATATTTCGGGTTCGATGAGCGGCTATTCGCGCATGTTTATGCACTTCGCGCATGCGTTGTGTGCTCGTGGGCAGACTGTACACAGTTTCGTTTTCGGCACTCGCCTCACGAATATCTCACCCTGGCTTTCCGACAGGGATGTCGATAAGGCGCTGGGCAGAGTTGTCGGCGAGGTTAAAGATTGGGACGGTGGAACGAGGATTGCGGACAGCTTGCAGAAATTCAACGTTGACTGGGGGCGTCGGGTACTAGCCGGTCGAACCGTTACTATATTGTTGAGCGATGGTCTTGAACGCGATTCGGACAGCGATTTGGGTTTTCAAATGGAAAGATTGAAACGCAATACCAGCGAGTTGATCTGGCTAAACCCAATGCTCAGATTTTCTGAATTCGAGCCGAAGGCGCTCGGCATACGAACAATGCTGCCTCATGTCGATCGGTTTCTTCCTGCACACAATGTCTCCAGCCTGACGGAACTTGGAAAGATTTTGCGTTCCGACGCTTACGTCGAGAAGAGGGCTGCAGCATGACGGCAACAGGCTTATTGAACGCGTTTTCCGTATGGGTTGATCAGGGTAAATCGTTGGTGCTCGCCAGCGTGTTTGAGACTGAAGGGTCGACCTATAGCAAGGCCGGAGCACAGATGCTGATAACGGAAGACGGGGATTTTCAAGGCATGTTGTCCGGCGGCTGCCTCGAAGGTGATCTCGCCGAACGAGCGCGTACCGTTTTGCAGACAGGGATGCCTCAGGCAGTAACTTACGATCTCGGCCAGAATGACGAGGAGCTGTGGGGCCTCGGTGTTGGTTGTGATGGCCTGATGCGCATATTCCTCCAGCCGTTGCTCGCTGAATCGGGCTACGAGCCGTTTTCAACTATGGTCAGGGCGCTGGGTGGAGACAGCGATCAGGTTGCAGCCACGGTCATTGAAACTGAAACGACTAAGCTGCCTGCCGGTGCCACGATGGTGACCGTAAACGGGGCGATCACTTATTGTGATGTTGACGACGAATATGTTCAGGAGATCAGCGCGAATATCGGCGTGACTCTTTTGGAGCGTCAGTCGTCGTACCGATCGATTGCGGCAGGCGATACGAGTGCGGCGGTTCTTTTTTCATTACTCAAGCCACCGCCAGCGATCCTGGTACTTGGCGCAGGGCTGGACGCGGGTCCGGTCGTACGTTTTGCCAACGAACTGGGGTGGAAGGTCTCCGTACAGGATCATCGCCCTGCCTACATAGAGTCAGGAAAATTTATTGATGCTGAACAAGTCATTTGTGTTCCCGTCGCAGAGCTTGCAGGGACAATTGATCTTGATCGTTTTGCTGCGACCATCGTGATGAGCCACCATCTGACGAGCGATCGGGAATACCTCAAACAGCTGGCCAAAAGCAAGGTCGGGTATATCGGCCTCCTCGGACCTGAAGATCGCCGCAAAAGACTGCTCGAGGAACTCGGCGATCACGCCGAACGACTGCAAGGCAGGCTTCATGGCCCGGCCGGGCTTGATATTGGTGGGCGGGGACCGGCATCCATTGCCCTGTCAATTATTGCGGAGATGCACCGGCAAATTTTCCTGCCGCCGGATCGCTAGTTTTCTTCAATGTCGCCCGGAAGGAAAAATCTGATGATTAGATCGGCAAGTTCTTCAAGAACCTGTGGGTCGTTAAGATCGAGATTGCTGGTGCTTTTTAGTTCCAGCGCCAGCGCAATGAGAGTGCCCGACGATACGCGAATCATGTTGTAAATAATCAGGGGGTTGCCTGGGGGAGTGACGCCTTTGTCCTGTAATTCAGAAATATATCTCGACGCAGCTTCCGCAAGCGGGTTCAGGAAATTCTCACTCAACCAATCAAGCCGGTCACTCTGGTAGCTTGATTCCTGTAAAACAATTTTGTGCAATGCGGGATTACGCGCGGCATATTGCACGTAAATCCGAATCATCGCTGCGAATCGTCCTTTGGGACAGTCTCCGGCGTGCTGTTCCTGTGCTCTTCGAATTTCTTCAACAAAATCCTGGAAGACGTATTTTATCGCCGATCGCCAGAGGCGATCCTTATTGCTGAAGTGATAGGTGATCAGTGGATGGTGTACTCCGGCACGGGCTGCAATATCACGAGTCGATGTTCCCTTGAATCCGTTTTCGGAAAAAGCTTCCAGCGCGGCATCCAGTAATTTCTGTTTCGTTCGCAGGCTTCGTTGCTGCGTTTTTCTCTGTGTTCGTTCCGGGGCTTCACTCACGATCTGAGCCTCTTATGCTCTATTTCGTGCTTAAGAGTACCGGAGCGGACCATAACTAGTCCACTCCGGATTATTTTTGCAGTTGGAAAAACTCGAGCTACTGGAGATTGAATGCAAGCCGCACAGCTGTGCGCTTCTCGACGGCGACGCCGTTTTCGACGACAGGCTCAAAACGCCACTTCTCGACCGCATCCATGGCAGCCTGATCGAAGGTATCACCGGGTTCGGAATTCAGCACCTGCGTAGCCCTGACTTTGCCGTCGGTGGTTACTGTGAACCCAACGTCAACTGATCCCTGGATGTTACGCCGGCGGGCTGATCGCGGATATTCCGGCCCAACATAGTTGACCCGTGTCAGCCGGCTGACCGGCACCATCTCGGGTTCTTTGGGGCCCGATACGGTTCCTGCCGAGCCTGACGGGTTGGCCTGGACATTGACAGCGCTGGCCGCCTGGGTCTGGACTCGTGCCGGAATAGTCTGAGTGACTGTGTTCGGTTGCGCGTCAGTATTCGCCATACCGAAAGTTGTTACGCCTTCCGCTGCGGAAGTCTGCATCTCGGATCTCGGCGGCGGCGCAGCGGACGCGCTGCTTGTAGCCGGAATTTGTGTCTCTGATCCTGGTGGCGGCGAAGATGTTGCGCGGCTCGCCGCCGGAGTTTCTGTGCGCGGTTGCGGTGCCGGTCTTGATGGTGCCTGAGCGCCTACGCCCAGAGGAGATGCAGTCGCAACTTTGTTGGCCTCAACTTCTGACTGCGTCCTTGCTTCGTTTGCCGCGATGGCCTGCCGCTGTTGATCTGCGATTCGGTCGCGTTCCTTTTGCTCGGCCTCGGCTTTCATGCGAATTTCGTCCTGGCGTCTCTGTTCAGCCTGCCTTTCCAGCTCAGCCTGACGATTGAGTTCGGCGACACGGGCAGCTTCCTGCTGACGTTCCAATTCGGCGACACGTTCTGCCTCTGCCTTTCGCGCAGCTGCAGCTTCAGTTTCCCGGACGTTTGCAAGTGTTGCAGCCGTTGCGCCAATTTCACTGCTGGACGGGTCAAGTTCCCGGGCATCACTGAGCAGGCGTTCTGCCTGGTCCAGTCGGCCATTGTCCAGGGCGTCCCGCGCCTGCAGAACCAGCTTGCTGGCAATTGTTATCAGGCCCTGTTGTGCTGCCTGGTTTTGAGGGTCGTTCGATAAGGCAAGTTCGAAGTAATAGCGAGCATTATCATTCGATGGCGTAACCAGGTTCCCGGCTTCCAGCCTGGCGTTCGCGGTGGTAATGGTCGCGCCAACCTGCTGTTGACTGCGGGCCGAACTCAATTCCTCTGCAAGAAGATTGACGTCAGCATTGTCTGAGCCCGCAACGGATCGTGCTTCTGAAATCAGTCTTCCCGCGTCTTCAAACCGGCCCTCGCGCATGGCGAGTCGCGCCTGGTCAGCCCGATCCCGTACCAGGAGCTCTTCAACCTGGACGGTTAGAAATGTAAGTCGCGGGTTGCCCGGATCAGCGAAGCGAGCCATTTCCAGTGCCGCTTCCGCCTGGCTTGCGTTATCTGCAAGGATTGCGCTTTCCGCGATACCCAGGGCCTGACCCACAACGGCCTCGAGTTCGGCTTCCACTGCGGGGTCACCGCCGGCTTCTGCCGCTGCAGCAACAAATAATTCGATTGCGTTCTCGTTGGCGGGGCTAATTATGTTGCCAGCGTTACGTGCCTTCCTGGCGCGCTCAAGCACAGCAGCATACGTCGGTGCGCCTGAAGTGAATGAATTTGTAGCAGCGGGTGCAACATTTTGCGGTTCCTGAACGGCAGGTTGTGGTTGACTGGCTGCCGGTGTCACTGTTTCGGCACCCGCAAACGCCGGCGTTTCGTCCGTAACGATTTCACCTGTTTGTGAATCGCCGCTCATTAGGAACCAGCCGACAAGTGCAAGGGCGACTGCCGCGCCGCCACCTATCGCCAGTGTCTTGGGGTTCTTAAACGCTGAATCGGTTTCACCAAGGGATCCGAGAAAGTCGTGAGCACCATCCGCAACGGATCCGGCCGCGCTTGAGACCGAATTGCCAACTGCGGCAGCAATGTCAGTCATCGTGTCCGTGAAGCTGTTCGTCTCACCAAATGTATCGTCGAGTCCATCGTCGATGGGTGAATCGATCGAATAGTCCGAGATGACTGGTTCGATCTTCTGCTGCGCCGTTTCACGAGCCTTTGATTCGGTATGCGCCAGGGCGTCCGCTTTTGCCTGCGCCTTTTCCGCAGCTTCAATCTTTGCCCGTGCCTTGGCCGCAGCTTTTTCCCTCGCCCGCTCCTCTGCTTCAGCTTTGGCCTTTGCTTTTGCCTCGGCCTTGGCTCTTGCTTTCTCTTCGGCTTCGGCTTTGGCCTTCGCTTTGGCTTCTGCTTTGGCCCTGGCCTTTGCTTCTGCTTCTGCCTTCTTTTTGGCTTGGGCTGCTGCTTTAGCTTCTGCTTCTGCCTTCTTTTTAGCTTCGGCTGCTGCTTTAGCTTCCGCCTCGGCTTTGGCCCTCGCTTCCGCTTCGGCCTTCGCTTTTGCCTCGGCTTCTGCTTTAGCTTCCGCCTCGGCTTTCGCCTTTGCTTCGGCTGCTGCTTTAGCTTCTGCCTCGGCTTTGGCCTTTGCTTCGGCTGCTGCTTTGGCATCTGCCTCAGCTTTCGCTTTTGCTTCGGCTGCTGCTTTGGCTTCTGCTTCGGCCTTCTTCTTAGCTTCCGCTTCCGCTTTGGCCTTTGCCTCGGCTGCTGCTTTTGCTTCGGCTTCAGCCTTTTTCTTAGCTTCGGCTTCAGCCTTCGCCTTCGCTTTCGCCTCGGCGGCCCTTCTTGCATCGGCTTCGGCTTTCGCCTTCGCTTCCGCCGCCGCTTTTGCCTTGGCGTCAGCTTTGGCCTTCGCTTCGGCTGCCGCTTTTGCTCTGGCTTCCGCTTTCTTATCGATCTTTGGCCGCGACAGGAATCCGGTCTTCGGCTTGAAGGCCTCTTCCGGGGCTTCCATATGGTGCTTAACAGATGCTTCTATCGCCAGTCGCGAGCGACCTGGGGATACTGGTTTCAGCAGGAATCGATAGACGTGGCCGCGATTGATGAGGTCCATCAGCATTTCGCCGTCATCCCGCCTGCCAGCGACGATGGCAACCATGCGTGGACGTTCTTTGCGCAGTTTTGCCGTCAGTGATTCGATGCTGTCACCGACCATCGCCGCGTCCGTAACGAGAACGCCAACTTTGTTTTTAGCCGCGATTCCCTCAGCCTGAGTTGGCGTGAGAGCGTGGTGCACGTTGTGCAGTCCGCGTGCAGAATCTTTTATAGTTCCAAGGAATTCCTCGTCTTTTGTGAGGACCAGGACGTCTACTTCGCGACCGCCTACACCCGGTGAGATTCCAATTTTCTCCGGACGAAGCGCGGGCATGGTACCCGTGCCGTCACTGATGATCGTCGATCCGTTTGCCGACGTCTCCATCACGATATGTTCTGTTACCGGTTCGTCAACGTTCGCGCGTTGGTCGTTCGCGGATTCAGCAAGGGCCATTAAGCGCGAGCGTTTGTTCGCTGATTCGATAAGTTCAATTAACGCTTTGGGCTCTATCGATCCGCGGACGATCTGAAATACTTCCTGGTCACCGACCAGTGCTTCAAGACCATCTTCCTCATCTGTTCCGGCGAGAAGAATACCGATAGTGTCGGGCGAACGTTTCCTTGCTTCCCGAAGTGCTTCCAGGCCGCTCATTCCTGGGAGGTCCTGTGCCGAAACAATTATATGGACGGGCGTATCGTGAAGCGTGTGTAGTGCTTCTGTGCCGCTGGTCGCGCAATGCACGGAGTACCTGTCAGTGAACCCTGCACTTAGAGTGTCCAGAGTGCTTTGCTGACTATGCAGTAGCAGAACCTGAGTTTTGAATTGCTCCAACGACACTTGCGTCCTCCTTGGCGGCTTATGTCCAATCCGGAAATTACATCCTTCGACTGGCGAGTATATCCTCGCGAATAATGGGAATTGTCGCTGGAGGCCGACAAGAGTTCGAATATGTGAAGTGGTGCACAGTTGAAGTGCAGGCCTCGTCACGTTTGGGCTGCAGAGGACACGCCAGTCTGCAAGTTTTCGTGGCTGCCACGGCCGACTGCGCAAAACACGCTTGGGTCTGAAGCAGCCTTAACCGACCTTCATGTCATTCCAGCCGGTAAAAAAAACAGCGACGTCAGGTCGGCTTGCCGCGTTGCCGAATCTCGTCTGACAGGCTTTGGATTGCTTCATCCAGAGAAAGTACCGTTTGCTGCTTTGAGCCAAGCCTTCGCAACGCAACGGTCTGTTCATCGACCTCACGCTGTCCTATTGCCATCAGTACCGGGACCTTCGCGACGCTGTGTTCCCTGACCTTGTAGGATATTTTTTCGTTTCTCACGTCGGTCTCGGCGTTGATGCCGGCGTTCCTTAGTTTTGCAACCACTTCCTCGGCATACGCATCCGCATCCGAAGTGATTGTCAGAACCCTGACCTGGGCCGGTGCGAGCCACAGCGGCAGGTTGCCAGCATGATGCTCAAGCAGTATGCCGATGAATCGCTCAAGCGAGCCAAAAATCGCGCGATGCAGCATTACCGGGACATGCTTGTTGCCATCCTCGCCAATGTAGGTGGCGCCGAGTCGGCCAGGCATATTCAGGTCGACCTGCAGAGTGCCGCATTGCCAGTCGCGACCGATTGCATCGCGCAATACGAACTCCAGTTTTGGACCGTAGAATGCTCCCTCGCCGGGATTATGCGTGTAATCCAGTTCCGCGACTTCCAGGGCCTTGATCAATGCAGCCTCGGCCTTATCCCAAACCTCGTCGTCACCGACGCGGACCTCAGGTCGGTCCGCAAACTTGATCCTGACATCGGCAAAACCGAAGTCCCGATAAATATCCAGGAGCTGTCGGCAAACTGCGATCGACTCATCGGTGATCTGATCCGGGGTGCAGAATACATGGGCGTCGTCCTGCGTAAACGCGCGCACGCGCATCATGCCGTGCAACGCGCCAGACGGTTCGTAACGGTGACACTTACCGAACTCGGCAATTCGTCGCGGCAAATCCCGGTAGCTGGTAATGCCTTGTTTGAAAACCTGGATGTGGCCAGGACAGTTCATCGGTTTGATTGCGTACTGGCGACCGTCGACCGTTTCGGTTGTGAACATGTTTGTGCCGAACGCTTCCCAATGACCGGACGCCTCCCACAGTGACCGGCTGACGAGTTCAGGTGTATTAACTTCGTGATACCCGCCGACGGCGAGTTGAGCGCGCATGTAATTGATTAGATTCTGAAACAGGCTCCAGCCGTACGGGTGCCAGAAAACGGCACCAGGCGCTTCTTCCTGGAAGTGAAAAAGGTCCATCACACGGCCAAGCCGGCGATGATCGCGTTTCTCAGCTTCTTCGAGTTGCATCAGGTACTTGCGCAGCTGCTTGTCGTTCGCCCAGGCGGTGCCGTAGATGCGCTGTAACATCTCGTTCCGCGAGTCGCCACGCCAGTATGCGCCGGAGACTCGGGTCAGGTGAAACGCTTTGCCCAGCTTTCCGGTAGACGGAAGATGCGGTCCTCGACATAGATCGATGAATTCACCCTGCTGATAGAGGGTGAGCGTCTCGTCACCTGGAATGTCTTCAATCAATTTCGCTTTGTATTCTTCGCCCTGCCCGCGGAAGAAACTGATCGCCTTGTCCCGCTCCCAGACCTGGCGTTCGATCGATTCATCGCGATCTACAATGTCCTTCATCCGCGCCTCGATTACCTCAAGGTCGTCTGCAGTAAATGGCTCTTCCCGCGCGAAATCGTAGTAAAAACCGTTTTCAATGGCCGGACCAATGGTTACCTGTGTGTCCGGCCACAACTCCTTGACGGCCTCAGCCAGGATATGGGCGGCATCATGGCGTAGCAGCTCGAGACCGTCCTCCGAGTCTCTTGTGACAATAGCTACAGCGACGTCTTCCGCGATTTCACGGGTCAGATCCCAGAGCTCGTCATTCACGCGAATGGCCACGGCGTCACGCGCGAGACTCTTGCCAATTGAGGAGGCAATTTCAAGGCCGGTGACGGCATTGTCAAACTGCCGGTCGGAGCCGTCAGGTAGTTGAATTTTTGGCATTTTTTCCAGCTGTAGTGGGGTGAGTCGATCCGCGCGCTATTGTACAGAATACCGCCGCGCAACCAAACGCGGGAAGCAAACAAAGATATGGCTGGTGCAGGTACAATTACGGTCAACACCTTCAGGTCAATATGTAGAGAGCCAATGAGCGACGCCGCATCTGTTACACGATTTCCCGGCCCGGAACACGATCACGATTTCTGTGTCGAAAAAGCTTTGCAGAATGCTGTGAATATCTGTCGCCAGCGAGGACTGAGATTCACGGCTCAACGCCGTCGAATTCTTGAGCTGGTCTGGTCCAGCCACAAGCCTGTGGGCGCCTACGACATCCTCGAGTTGCTCGCCAGGGATGGAAACAGCACGGCGCCGCCGACCGTCTACCGTGCGCTGGAATTCCTTATCAACGCCAACCTTGTGCACCGGCTGGATTCCCTAAATGCATTTGTTGGCTGCCCTGAGCCCAGGACGCCCCACGCCGGGCAGTTTCTCATTTGCTCCCAATGTCGCTCGGTAGTGGAACTCAACGAACCGGATATCAGCGACGTAGTGCGCCAGAAAGCTGATTCCCTCGGCTTCTCAGCTTCCCGCCTGACATTGGAAATACAAGGGCTTTGCCAGCTCTGTCAGGCGCAGATGCGAGCGGAATAAGCGCTTTATTTGCCAGGCACAGCGCGTACAATTGCGCAGCCTTTTCACAAATCAAGCCAGTCAATGACCGACAACGAGCCCAAAGATTTCATCCGCCAGATCATTGCGGACGATATTGCCAGCAGCAGACATGACGGAGCTGTCGTAACGCGATTTCCGCCGGAACCCAACGGGTTCCTTCATGTCGGCCACGCGAAATCCATTTGCCTGAATTTTGGCGTTGCCATGGAGAACGGTGGCAGGACGTTCCTGCGCTTCGACGACACAAACCCCGGGAAGGAAAGCGAGGAGTACGTCAAAGCGATCAAGGAGGATGTCCGCTGGCTCGGCTTCGACTGGGAAGACCGGCTGACACATGCGTCCGACTATTTTGATCGGCTCTACGAGTCAGCCACCCGGCTCATTGAAATGGGCAACGCCTATGTTGATAGTCTCAGTGCCGAGGAAATCCGGGAGCACCGGGGCACCCTGACGGAGCCTGGCAAAAACAGCCCTTACAGGGACCGTAGTAAAGAGGAAAACCTGGACCTGTTTGTAAGAATGCAGGGCGGGGAATTCGAGGACGGTGAACACGTACTGCGCGCCAAAATCGATATGGCCTCGCCAAACATGAACATGCGTGATCCGACGCTGTACCGGATTCGCCATATTGCTCATCAGAATGCTGGCGACAAGTGGAACATCTACCCGATGTATGACTTTGCCCACGGATTGTCTGATGCGTTCGAGGGCATAACCCATTCGCTTTGTACGCTCGAGTTCGAGGACCACAGGCCCTTGTACGACTGGTTTCTGGACCAGCTTAAGCCAGAGCACCGTCCCCGGCAGATTGAGTTTTCCAGGCTAAATCTTGCTTATGCACTAACCAGCAAGCGCAAGCTCAATATGCTTGTCGAAGAAGGCGTGGTGAACGGCTGGGACGATCCACGCCTTGCCACGATTGCAGGTATGCGCCGCCGCGGATACCCACCTGCAGCAATACGGGATTTTATTGGCCGTGTTGGCATCACCAAGAAAGAAAACCTGATTGAAATGGGCGTACTTGAAAACAGCGTTCGCGAAAATCTTGGCGACAATGCCGAGCGACGCATGGCTGTGTTGAATCCATTGAAGATTGTTCTGACCAATTATCCCGAGAATAGAACCGAGCAGATGACTGCGCTTAATCATCCTGGCAATCCGGATTTCGGTACCCGTGAGTTGCCGTTCGGTCGGGAACTCTATATTGAGCGTGACGATTTCATGGAGGATGCGCCACGTAAATTCTTCCGACTAAAACCCGATGGTGAAGTCAGGCTGCGGTTCGGCTATATCATTCGCTGTGACGAGGTAATCAAAGACGAGTCAGGCGAAGTCATTGAGCTTCATTGCAGCTATGATCCGGATACTCGCAGTGGCAGTGGTTCGAGTGATCGGAAGGTCAAAGGTACTGTTCACTGGGTTTCTGCTCCGCATGCTATTGAAGCGGAGGTGAGGCTTTATGACCGTCTTTTCACCGTACCGGACCCGGGTTCGTCTGAAGATGTTCACAAAGATCTTAATCCGGCTTCTCTCTCGATCGCAGCTGCAAGACTGGAGCCATCCCTCGCGATTGAAGAGAATGCCGTGCAGTTCGAGCGGCTGGGGTATTTCTGCCCCGATTCAGT
>CAJQPR010000140.1 GCA_905480255.1 uncultured Woeseiaceae bacterium
ACAAAACGCAATTGTGTTTCGTAAGGCAGGCTCGTCGAAATACCGTTTGGGTAGACCTCATGTGTATCGAGACCCTCAGGCTCGACAAAAATCTGGTGCGAGTCGCGATCTGCAAAACGGACAACCTTGTCTTCGATCGACGGGCAGTAACGGGGGCCTACACCCTCTATGAGGCCCGAGTACATCGGCGACTCGGCCAAAGATCCGCGGATGATGTCGTGCGTCTCTTCGGTGGTATGAGTGATGTGACAGCTCACCTGGCGCGGATGATCGCTCCGCTTGCCGAGGAACGAAAAAACAGGCACCGGCTCGTCACCCGGTTGCTCTGTCATGACGTCGTAATTGAGTGTCTTGCCGTCCACTCGCGGCGGCGTTCCGGTTTTCAGCCTGGCCACCCGGAACGGCATTTCCCGTAAACGTTCTGCAAGTCGTATCGACGGTGGATCCCCGGCCCGACCTCCCGATTTTTCACTGTTACCGATCAGGATGCGGCCACCCAGGAACGTACCGACAGTGAGGACAACGCCTCTGGCAAAAAACTTCAGCCCCAGGCCGGTCACGACACCGACCACCCGGTCGCCTTCGACGATCAGGTCTTCAACGGACTGCTGGAAGATGGAAAGCCCGGGCTGGTTTTCAAGCATGCTGCGGATTGCCTGCCGGTAAAGCACTCGGTCGGCCTGTGCCCGGGTCGCCCGAACCGCGGGCCCCTTGCTCGCATTCAGCGTCCGAAACTGGATCCCGGCCCGATCGATGGCCTGTGCCATCGCCCCGCCCAGCGCATCTATTTCCTTCGTCAGGTGACCCTTGCCGATGCCGCCGATCGCCGGGTTACAGCTCATCTGGCCAAGCGTGGAAATATTTTGTGTGATGAGAAGCGTCTGCGCACCCGCCCGCGCGGCAGCAAGACTTGCTTCCGTACCGGCATGGCCACCGCCAATGACGATGACATCAAAATTCGATTCTGCGGACATTGCTCAAAAACTGACCAGTTTTGCGGGTGCGCTATTCTAATCCCCCGGGCTGGCCTGCGCCATAATGCTTTACTTATTTCGGCGCTTTCCCGAATATAGCTGCGCCTCTCAAAGCGGACTCCAAATTGAAGAAAATCATCGGTCTGACAGCATTGTTGCTAGCCGGCGCACCATCCATGGCACAGGATGAGGGTTCGACCCGCGCGCTCCTCCTGGAAGATTGCAGAATCCGTGCTGCCGAAGGTTTTCCCGGCATCAAGGCGCGCTGCGGCACGCTGATCCGCCCTGAAGACCCATCCAACCCGGATTCACCCACGATCAGCCTTCGGGTCGCCGTTGTTTCGGCGCTTAGCCTGGAGCCGGAGCCTGACGCTTTCGTGCCAATCGCGGGTGGGCCCGGGCAGTCGACGGTCGAGTTTTACGCCAGCGTGGCAAATGCCTTCGAAGACGTGCGCCGCACTCGTGACATTGTATTGATGGACCAGCGCGGAACGGGTGAATCCGCTCCCATGACCTGTGACGTCGATGAGGACATCCTGGAAGGCAAATACTCTCGTGAGCAGACTATCAGCGTAACCGAAACCTGCCTGGCTGAACTCCCACACGATCCGAGGTTCTTTACGACCAGCGTCGCCGTGCAGGACCTCGAAGCGTTACGCGAGGCGCTCGGTTACACACAATTCAATATCTACGGCATTTCATACGGATCCCGTGTCGCACAGCACTATCTTCGCCAGTATCCGGATTCTACCCGGACGGTCGTTATCGACGGTGTCGCGGCACCACAGATTGCTCTTGGCCCTGGTATTGCGATTGAGGCACAAAATGCGCTCGACGCGATTTTTGATCGCTGTGCAGAAAGTGAAGCATGCAACGAGCGGTTTCCGAAAATTCGTGAAGAATTCGGCGCGCTGCGACAGGCCCTTGCAGCCGAACCGGCAACTATAATCATGCCGCACCCGGTCACCGGACACATTGAAGAGGTCCGGTTCAGCGATCAGGAAATGGCCGGCGCTCTGCGCCTGCTCAGCTATCACCCCAGCTCTGTCGCCTTGATGCCATTGCTCATCGACGAGGCTGTTAACGGCAACTTCCAGCCGCTGGCGGCACAATTCATGATGGTCGCGGAGAGCATGTCTGATGCAATCAACATCGGCATGCACAACGCTGTGGTGTGCACAGAAGATGCGCCCTGGTTTGGTGACTCTGAAATTACAATTGATGAACTTGATGCGACCTACATAGGGCCGCTGCAACTCGATTCACTGGATGCCATGTGTTCGGTCTGGCCAAAAGGTGTCATTGACGATGATTTTAAGTCGCCTGTTGCGAGCGATGTTCCTGTCTTGCTGCTTTCCGGCGAAGCAGATCCAATCACGCCACCCGCATACGCCGACCTGGCCGCCGTTGATCTCGGTAATGCCATGCACCTGACCGGCAAGATGCAGGGACATGGCATGGCGCCGCGGGGCTGTACGCCCGGCATCATTGGCGATTTTGTAGAAACGGCAAGTATCGAGACGCTCGACGCGAACTGTCTTGACCGTTTGTTTGCGATGCCGTTTTTCCTCGATTTTTCCGGGCCGTCGCCATGATCATTGTCGAAGATCTACACAAGTCATTCGGCAAAGTTAAGGCTGTTCAGGGTGTTTCATTCAGAGCCGAGGACGGTAAGATCACCGGGCTCCTTGGACCAAACGGTGCGGGTAAATCAACAACGCTGCGCGCGCTTTATACGGTATTAAAACCGGACTCAGGAACCGCAACGATTGATGGCATCAATGTTGTAGAGGACAGCGTGGGTGCGCGCTCGCGAATTGGCACCTTGCCGCATGGCTCTGGCCTGTACCCCCATCTCACTGCCCGGGAAAACATCAGTTATTACGCAAAGCTTTACGACATGCCGGCCGACATCATCGACGGTCGGGTACAGAAAGTAATCGATGAACTCGACATCAATGATTTTGCCGACCGAAGAACCAAGGGTTTTTCACAGGGGCAGAAAACCAAGGTTTCGCTGGCGCGCTCTCTCGTACACGGACCACAGAACATTCTTCTCGACGAACCAAGCAACGGTCTTGATGTCATGGCCACACGCGCCTTGCGGGAACTGATTCGCGGGCTCCGGGAAACCGGGAAATGCGTTCTGTTCTCCAGTCACGTCATGCAGGAGGTCGCTGCGCTCTGCGATGAAATCGTCATCATTTCATCGGGCAAGGTTGCCATGCAGGACACGCCGGACGGAATTCGTGCCGCAACCGGCTGCGACGACCTCGAGGAGGCTTTTGTCAAAGCGATTGATATGGTGGAGGCGGAGTCTTGAAAACCATCCGCACCGTATTCCTGAAAGAGATCGTCGAAAACTTTCGGGATCGACGCACGCTTATGTCCGCGCTTTTGATGGGGCCGCTGTTCGGGCCCATCCTGTTCGCATTCGTGATCAACCTGTCAGTCAAACAGTCCCTGGAGAACGCCGACGAGGCGCTCGACCTGCCGGTCATTGGCGCCGAGTTTGCGCCGAACCTGATCCGTTATCTTGAAAGCAACAACATCAATATCAAAGACGGTCCTGAAAGCCGGGCTGCCGCGATTGATGCGGTAAGCCTGGGCGAAGAAGATGTTGTCATCGTCATTCCCGACAATTTCGGTGAAAACCTGTCCGAGATGACCCCCGCAACTATCGAGGTCATCACCGACCAGGCCAACACGCAGGCCGAAAGGGAAGCCCGTCGGGCTACCCGGGCGTTACGCGCTTACGGCCAGGAAATCGCTGCGATGCGACTGACTGTTCGCGGCGTCAGTCCGATGATCATGCGGCCTCTGAATGTTGACGAAGTGGACGTCTCAACGCCAAGTGGGCGCTCGGCTATTTTGCTCGGCATGCTCAGTTACTTCTTTATCTTTGCGCTCCTGACCGGCGGGATGAACCTCGCCATTGATGCTACTGCCGGCGAGCGTGAGCGCGGTTCGCTCTGTTCGTGTTGCCCGTCACGCTTCCGAGAATGATGCACCTCGGCTTGCGTCCAGCTTCCGCGGACGCCTTGAGCAGAGGGAAGAGCTCGTGCACGAGCTTGAAGTGTCCGAGGTGGTTGGATGCCATGCTGAGCTCAAAGCCGTCCGCGGTGAACTGTGGGTGCCAGCGAGCACGCCCGGAGGGCAGGTAAAGAGCGGCGTTGCAGATGAGCACGTCAACGTTCACTCCGTCCACCTGAAGCGCCTCGGCAAAGGCACGAACACTCTTCTGGCTGGCGAGGTCGCAGTGGTAGACGCTGAACGAATCCTTGG
>CAJQPR010000141.1 GCA_905480255.1 uncultured Woeseiaceae bacterium
GGAGCAGTGAATAACGCGGTTCCGGGTGCCAGGTATGCCGCAGTGTCAGGTTTTGGCATCATCAATTTCGACCGGGGACTTTGCTCCGGTGCCGCCATCCTGGAGCGCGCATGACCGAAGCGCTCAAACGACCACCGAAGAAAGATCCGCAGAAACGGACTACTTCGCCGACCTTGCCACCATTCGCACGCAGTCGAAAGGCGATCGCGTTTACGGCGGCGGCGGCAGAGGGCAGGTTCGCGCTCCAGGTTTGTGACGCCTGCGAACATGTTACGTATCCGGCACGCGAAGTGTGCCCCAAGTGCTGGTCAATGGATCTCGAATGGCGGGACATTCCGGACGGCGGCAAGCTGATTTCCGAAACGACGCTCCGAACCAGCGTAAACACCTATTTCCGCGAAAGAATGCCGTGGCGAATCGGCACCATTCAACTGGACGCCGGGCCATCCGTGCTCGCACATATTCACGGCGATGTAGGCGAATTCGAACGGGTGAGAATGATCGCCCGTACTGACAAATCAGGACAGGGCGTCATGATGGCGCTGCCTGAAAAGGAGACCCCGAACATGGCAGACGATCGACAACTTCGAACGCTGACCTGCAACCCAAAATTCCGTCGCGCACTGGTTACCGATGGACGTACCGAGCTCGGACAAAGAGTGGTGAAAGCGCTGGCCGATGCGGGCGCCAGCCGGATCTTTGTAGGGATTGCGGAGCAGTGGCGGCCCTACGCTGGCAGTGAGGCACTGCAAGGAATTCCCGGCGTCGAGGTTATGCCTCTTGACGTTACGGATACGATTTCCGTCAACGAACTGGCTGCTGAAATGGGAGATAAGGCGGATATCCTGATTAATACCGCTGAATATGTCAGGCCCGGATCGGCGATGCAGCGTCACGGCGTGACACTCGCACGCGATGAAATGGAAACCAATTATTTCGGTCTTATGCGTCTGATCCAGGCGTTCGGTCACGGTATGAAGGCGCGCGGTGCAGACGGAGACAACAGCGCTTGCGCATGGGTCAACCTGCTGTCTGTCTACGCGCTGTCCAACTGGCCGGTCTACGGAACAACCTCGGCAAGCCAGGCGGCTGCCTTGTCACTAAGCCAATCCCTTCGCGGAGATTTCGCGGGCAGCGGCGTGAAGGTGATCAACGTCCTGTTTGGGCCACTTGAAGAATCCTGGCGCCAACCATTGCCACCCCCCAAGGTAACGCCTCAGCGACTGGCGGATACGGTTATCCATGCACTGACAGAAGGTATAGAGAATGTGACGCTTGGGCCGGTCGCCGAGGACGTCGTAAGGCGTTACAAAGAAGATCCGTTCGTGCTCGAGAGAGAGCTGACACAACTGCAGATGGGCATGTGAAGATGAGTGAGCAGAATTCAAACGCATTGCAGGCGCTGGCCGGCGCGTTAGCGGCCGGCAGTATTGAAACAGTGGATCTGACACATACGCTGGATCCGGATTTTCCGGTGATCGTCTTGCCCCCGGAATTCGGACAATGTGCCCGATTTCGTGTTGAGGAAGTTTCACGCTACGACGAACGCGGTCCTGCATGGTATTGGCGCAACTTCACCTGCAGCGAACACACCGGCACTCACTTTGACGCTCCCATTCACTGGATCTCCGGAAAGGACTTGCCGGATGCCTCAGTTGACAGTATTCCTGCCGATGCATTCGTACGGCCGGTATGCGTCATTGATTGTTCCGGCGAGTCGACGGCGGATGAGGACTTCCTGCTAACACCGGAATTTATCCAGGCATGGGAAAAGGATCATGGCGTGATTCCGGAGGGCAGCTGGGTCCTGATGCGTACAGACTGGTCAAAACGCTCCGGCGCGGACTACCTGAACATGCGTGAAGACGGAGCGCACACGCCGGGCCCAACCGGTGACGCGGTGAAACTCCTGGTCGAAGAGAGAAAGATCATTGGCTTCGGTACAGAGACCGTGGGCACAGATGCGGGACAAGCGACTCACCTGTCCCCGCCGTATCCGGCGCACTATCTATTGCACGGTGCTGGCAAATACGGATTGCAGTGTCTCGCCAACCTTGATCAGCTACCGGCTACCGGGGCAATCCTGGTATGCCCGCCGCTGAAAATTAAAAACGGTTCCGGAAGCCCGTTGCGGGTATTGGCGCTGGTCGAGAGGGATTCTGAGTGAGCGAAAAGATTGCACTGGTTACCGGTGGCAGCGCTGGCATAGGCAAAAGCATTTGCCGGCACTTTCTGGACGAAGGCTATGTCGTGCTTAACCTTTCCCGTCGTGAGTCGGATGAGAAGCACGCTCGATTGATCGATCGGCCCGTCGACCTGGCGGATGTCGAGGCGACCAAAGAAGCGATCACTGAATTGGCAGGCGAATACGGCATTACCACCCTGGTTCACAACGCGGGCGTTATCCGGCCGAACCTGATCGAAGATGTGAAGCTTGAAGACCTTGAGTACCTCACCAACCTGCATCTATCTGCAAGTATTTTGCTGACCCAGGGCGTGCTTGACGCCATGAAGGAGGCGACCTTCGGCCGAATCGTGATCATCGGGTCCCGGGCCATGCTGGGCCTCGAGACGCGAACCGCCTATTCCGCAACCAAAGCTGCACAAATCGGCATGGTCAGGACCTGGGCGATGGAGCTCGGCCAACACGGTATTACGGTCAACGCCATTGCGCCGGGACCGATAGTGACCGATATGTTTACCGAGGTCGTCCCTGAGGACAGCGACAAGGCTGAACAGATCGCGCAAGGATTACCGGTGAAGCGACTGGGGCGTGCGGATGATGTGGCTCGGGCCGTCATGTTTCTTGCCGCACCGGAGAACGGATTTATCACCGGGCAATGCCTGTTTGTTTGTGGTGGCGCAAGTCTCGGCTCGCTTGCATTGTGATGGTGAACTGAATGTCGAAAGGACTAAAGATATTGTGTCTTGGGGGCGGCCCGTCGTCCCTCTATTTTTCTATCCTGATGAAAAAGGCGAACCCGGGTCACGATATTACCGTCATCGAACGCGGTGACCGGGATTCCACCTGGGGCTTCGGCGTAGTCTTCTCCGATGAAACGCTGCGCGGATTTATGGAGGCCGATGCGCCGAGCTACAAGCGCATTGTCGAACAGTTCGCGTATTGGGGCGGCATTGATACGACGATTCATGGGAAAACGATCAATTCGCAGGGGCATGGCTTCTGCGGTATGTCGCGGCTGAAGCTGCTGAACGTCTTTCACGATCGTTGCGACGAACTTGGCGTAAACCTGCGATTCAATACTGACATTAGCGATGTCGGGCAACTCGATACGGATGCTTATGACCTCGTCGTAGCTGGAGACGGAATTACGTCGATTCTGCGTGAAAAGTACCAGGACGAATTTGGCACGACTATGGACTGGCGCGCTAATAAGTTTTGCTGGCTTGCGACATCCAAACCACTCGACGATTTCGAGTTCATTTTCCGGAAGAACGAACATGGCTGGTGGTGGGTGCATGCTTATCGCTATGAGGAGGGAACAACCACCTGGATCGTCGAAACCAGTGAGAAAACCTGGGCGGCTGCGGGTATGGAACATTTTTCCGAAGAAGATACGAAGAATTATTGCGAAGCGTTGTTTAAAGATGATCTTGATGGTCATCCGATTGTCATCAATCGCTCCGTCTGGCGCACTTTTCCGGTAGTAAGGAATGAACGGCTTTATCACAAAAATATCGTACTGATGGGTGACGCCGTTCGAAGCGCACACTTCAGTATTGGCTCCGGCACCAAGCTTGCAATGGAAGACGGCATTTCGCTGGCCAGCTATTTTGCTGAGTGTGGCAATGACGTGCAGAAAGCACTCGATATGTACCAGGAGATTCGCAAGGATGAGGCGGATCGCTTGCAGAGAACGGCAGTCGTATCGCTGAGCTGGTTTGAGCATATTGATCGGTACGCTGGCGCTCAGGAAGCGGAGCAGTTTACGTTCAACATGATGTGCCGGGCCAAGCGGATTACTTACGAAAACCTTCGCTTGCGTGACCCGAACTTTATCGCCGGCATTGATAAATGGTTCGCCGGACATGTCAAATCAACAACAGGATTTGATGATGTCGATACCGATAAGCCGACTGTTCCTGTGTTTCAACCGTTCAAAATTGGCCGGATGCGTGTCGAAAATCGTTTCCAGTTGTCCGCGATGTGTCAGTACAGCGCTGTGAACGGAACACCAACGGACTGGCACCTGATGCACTACGGAGAGCGGGCCGTCGGCGGCGCCGGACTCCTGAACACCGAGATGCTGTGCATCGCGCCGGACGCGCGGATAACCCCGGGGTGTGCCGGAATCTGGAACGATGAGCAGGTAGCAAGGTGGCGGCATATCGTTGAATTTGTTCACAAAAATAGTAAGGCGAAGATGTGTGCCCAGGTCGGGCATGCAGGCCGCAAAGGGGCAACCTGTGTGCCATGGGATGGCGGGATGGATCAGCCATTGCCAGAGGCGTCCTGGGAAATTTTGGCGCCATCTCCGCTACCTTACCTGGGGCACAGCGCCGTTCCGCGTGAGATGTCTGCGGGCGACATGGATGCGGTGGCGGAGCAGTTCGTTGCAGCCGCGAAGAATGTTGATCGGGCGGGCTTCGATATGATCGAGGTACACCTGGCGCACGGTTACTTGCTGTCTACATTCATTAGCCCCTATACGAATCATCGTGAAGACGAGTTCGGCGGCAGCATCGAGAACCGGATGAAATATCCATTGCGCGTCGTGAACGCAATGCGTGAGGTCTGGCCGGAAGAAAAACCGATGTCGGCGAGGATATCGGCAACAGACTGGGTTGACGGTGGACTGTCGGATGAAGACATGGTCGCGGTTGCCTCGATGTTGAAAGAAGCCGGCATAGATATCATCAATGTCTCGACAGGCCAGGTTACCAGTGACGAGGAGCCGGTCTACGGACGAATGTTCCAGGCACCGTTTGCCGACCAGATCAGGAATGAGGTCGATATCCCGACCATTGTTGCAGGAAATATTTCGTCGGCGGACCAGGCGAACACACTTGTGGCTGCCGGCAGAACAGATATCGTCGCATTCGGTCGCACGATCATGAATGAACCGCACTTCGTGCTGCAGGCTGCCGCGCATTACGGCCACAAAAATCAGTACTGGCCGCCACAGTACATATCCGGAAAATTTCTGGCTGACGCTGTGGCAAAGAAAGAAAACGAGGAAATGTTCGAATTGCGTACCGCCGCCAAGCCACCAAACCCCAGCGAAGCGCTGGCGATTGCTGTGGCGCGTGGCGAGGTGTTGCAAAAGTAGATGAGGAACCATCGATGAGCTACACAGAAGAACAAATCGCAGACCTGGTACAGCCAACCAAGGTGCATCGCAAGGTATATACGGATCCTGAGATTTTTGACCTGGAAATGGAACGCATTTGGGCGAAGTCGTGGATCTATATCGGGCATGAAAGCCAGGTGCCGGAGAAAGGCAACTACATAACACTCAACTACGGGAAGGTTCCCGTTGTGATGGTTCGCGACGGTGACAACAACGTACATGTTCTGCACAATCGGTGCGGGCACAAGGGCGCAAAACTTGTCGACAAACCCTGCGGCAAGATTCCTGCTTTTCGGTGTTGCTATCACGGTTGGCGCTACCGCCTTGACGGCAAGCTCCTGGGCGTTCCGCACATGCAGGGATATGAAGGTACTGACTTCGACAAGGACGATCCTCAGTACAGCATGCAAAAAATGAAGTCCGAGAGTTACCGGGGCTTCGTCTTTGCAACGATGAATCCAGATGGTCCCGACGTGAAAACCTGGCTGGGTGGTGCCGCTGATGTCATGGACAACCTGTGCGATCGCGCGCCCGGAGGGGAGGTAGAGGCTGCCGGTGGCGTGCTGCGGTATGAGCACGAGTGCAACTGGAAGATGTTCATTGAAAACCTGAACGACACGATGCATCCCATGATCGTACATCGCGCTGTCGTGGACTCTGCGCTCGACTACATCAAAACTCTTCCGGAAGATTCGGCCCGGCGTGACGAGGCGGAAATAATTCCGCCTTTCGGGGCATCTTATGAAGTCTTTGAAGAAACGGGTATTACAGGGTTTCCGTTCGGCCACCACTATGACGGTGGAAAAACGAGTATTCATGCCGACTACACGCTTGATCCGGACTATGAAGCAGCGATGCTGAAGGCATATGGCAAGGAACGCATGCACGATATTTTGTCGTTCAATACACACAATACGCTCTACTATCCTTCGTTGACCATCAAGTCCGCCGTGCAGAATATTCGCGTAGTGCGGCCCATTGCCTACAACAAAACAATCATCGAAACCTGGTCGTTCCGGCTGAAAGGTGCACCGGACTCCATGCTGAAACGTACTTTGCTGTACTCCCGGCTGATCAATTCGAATGGGTCGATGGTGGGTCCCGACGATCTCACCGCTTACTTCCGAATCCAGGAGGGCCTGCAGTCACAGGCATCAGACTGGATAGAAATGCATCGTAATTTTGGCAGAGACGAGGAACTGGGCGACCGAAAAGTTGGCAAAGGCACGAGCGATCTTGATGTAAGGACGCAGTTCAGCGCCTGGCGTCAGTACATGACGGAGGCAGCGTAATGGCCACTGTCGTTACCAGCAACGAGCAAGTCCGCGAGATCGAACAATTACTCTACAAAGAAGCCTCTTTTCTTGATCGGCCGGATCTCGATCGCTGGATTGAGCTCTACACGGAAGATGGCACTTACTGGATGCCGGCAATTCCCGACCAGGAGGATCCGCACAATCATATTTCGCTCTTTTACGATGATCGCGTCCTGATGGAGGTTCGGCGGCGTAACTTCGTTCATCCTGCGGCGGCATCCAAAGAGTACACTGTCAGGGCATCGCATATTATTTCGAATATCCAGGTGCAGGATTCAAATGCAAAGAGTGGTGCATGCACCGTGACGTCGAATTTTCATTGCTACCTGTACTATCGGGACAGGCAAACGCCGTACGCCGGGACGTACACGCACGAGCTGGTCAGAGAGGGTGATAGCTACAAGATAAAAAGCAAGCGCGTCGACATTATAAATTGCGATGCCGCGTTAAATACGATCATTATCTACATCTGATCAGTTTTGTAGCACCGCGGCATTACTCGTAGAGCGCGAAGCGATCTCGGCGTCACACGTGAAATCTTGTATCGGCTCCTCATCCGGAAGGCGGTAAAAAGGGATTTCGGCAGTATAGGGCTCCGTCAGGTATACAGGGTCCGAAACCGTGTAGCGAAGTGTCATTTGCGATCCGTCTTCGTTGACCGTATAGCGCTCGATCAGTTTCTTGCTCTCGCTCGACGGAATATCGGCACCGTTGCCATTCGGGTCCCAACCGGATGCCAGGCCAGCCGCCATAGCGGGGAACGCGGAAGATTCGATGATCAGCGCGCCGTCTTCGTAACGGCCGATGCGGCCGCCGTACTGCGGGTCGGTGACGTTGCCAACCTTGGCCCCCAGTATTACCGGGCGACGAACCTTTGAATACTCATGAAAAATATTGACCGTGTCACCGCTACGTGTGATGTCGTAAATATACGGAATCATCAATAGCGATGGCAGGTTAGGGGGAACGCAGTCGGATGACGAATTCTTACGCAGGTCGAATTCACGCCTGGCCTGGAGGCCGGCATCGGTCAAGGGCATCGGCGAATCAGCAACGACCTGGCCGGTTATGAACGTCAGCCACTTGCCGGTCAGGCGGTCGATGCCAGTCACGCCTTCGCGCTTGTCAGAAATCTTTTCTTCCGGCGCTCGACGGATTGAATCCAGCATCTCGAATGACTCGCCGCTCCCCGTATTAATTTGTGCGCCAAACAGCAGGAGCTTCTCGGGCCTTCGACTGCGTGGCCCTCGAATCGTGACGCGGTCGCCGACTTTTAACGTGTCGCGATTGATTCCGAGCCTTCTCAGCAGCGGCACTGCATGCGCTTCAACCTCCCAGGTTTCGACTTCACCATTCTCATTGGTGACGTCCACTTCGAAAAAAGAATGCGGGCTGCGCATCTTGACTTCCGAGAGTACACCGGAGATTTCGACGACATTGCTGGCGTCGTAGTGCGTAGCAAACGAATGATGAGCAGATACCGACGCTGCGAAACACAGGGTCGCGATGGCAGTAGTAAGCGCGAGTTTGATTTTCATGGTATTCCCCCGCTTTACCTGATCAAGAGCACCTTCTGATTGACCGGATAAAGCCATTCGACGCCACGCTCTGTGACGATTGCGTCATCTTCCAACGGAATCCTGAGTTTCTTGCCGCCCCATTCGGGTATGGCTGTGTATGCAAACAGCTCAATTGAGAACATGTTAGTTGGCTTAATCATGTAAGTCATGCGTTCCGGATTGAACCATGCAATCGATGGGCCGATTCCGTGGCCCAGGTTGCCGACCGAATGACAGCCAATGATCACGTCGACGATATCTGCATCATCTGTCGGCTGGTTGAATGTCTCCATGACTTTGAAGCCGGACGCATTGATCTTCTCGTTCAGCAACTCGTAGGTCTCGCCCGCCGTGCGGCCGGCCTTGATATTTGCTTTCAGAATGTCCCGGACAGCTCGTCCGTTATCGAACGCCTTCTGGATGCTCTCCGGGAGATGTGTTTCTCCTTCTTTGAGCACATAGGCATGTCGCTTCATGTCTGTGTGGAAATTCAGATAGCCGACTCCCCAGTCGATTGCCAGGAAATCACCGGGCTGGATCACATGGTCATTTGACAGGGCGACGAACCCGTCCGGACCGGTTATATATACAGAGGGCATCCCGAATGAAGTGCCGAGATGATTTTCGAATTGCTGTTCCCGCATCCACCAGGCCACGTCGGCGAGCGTGGTTTTTCCGGGGGTTATTACTTCGTTGGAAAATGCGCGTTCTGCGATATTGCGGGACATCTCGCCGGCCCAGGCGAACGCCGCAACTTCTGACGCTACGCGCCGGGAACGAAAGTCGGAGGCCAGTTTTTCGGCCGAAACGAAACGCTCGGAATACGTTGGGCCAAGTTCCTCTGACAACTTCTGGAAGCTTGTGTAGCTGAGTCCGTCAGCAGCACCAATGTTGCGCGAATAATTCAGCGCAATGGATTGTGGATTTCGCTCCTCAACAAATTCCTGGAGATCGGCAGCGCTTCCAATGATGTCGTAGGCGCCGTTGTCTTCGACAAGTGCAGTGCCGACGCCGAGAATTGCGCGTTCGATGCGGCCGTCTCCCGTGTCAGTGAAAACGTAGTAGCCATAGGAGCCAACATAGCCCTTACCGAAATCCTCGGTTAGCGGGTCCTCGAATCCTTCGCGATTGACCGTAATCCACATATCGACATTGTTCTCTCGCATCACCTCAGGTAACACAAGATCAAACTTCTCCAGTCGAATCTGGTTCATGCGTTCCCAGCGGGTCTGCGCTTCGCCAGCCGCATATGCATTCACGGCGCACACCGCTGCGAGCAGGACAATCAATGTCTTTGTTACGCGATAATTCATTGGCAATTTCTCGTCAAAACAATCCTGTAATCCGACCCTCGGCAGTGACATCGATACCTTCTGCAGCCGGAACTCTCGGCAAACCCGGCATAGTCATAATTGATCCACAAATGACCACGAGGAATTCTGCGCCTGTTGCAAGGCGGATCTCCCGAATCGGTACGTCATGCCCTTCGGGTGCGCCGAGCAACTGGGGGTCAGTTGAAAAACTGTACTGGGTTTTGGCCATACAGATCGGGTAGTGGCCATAACCCTGTTCCTCGAAAGCGGCAAACTGATTGCGCACTTTTTGGTCGGCGATAATGTCTTCAGCGCCGTATATGTTGCGCGCAATACGCCGCGCCTTTTCCCAAAGCGGCACGTCATCCATGTACAAAGGTCGGAACTGCGATTTCTGATTTTCGATCAGGTCGACTACAGTTTCAGCAAGTTCGACTGCACCCTTACCGCCGTGCTCCCAATGTGATGAAACTGTGCACGCTACGTTGTATTCAGCACAGAAATCCCTGATTGCCTCGTGTTCAGCATTCGTGTCGGTGACGTAATGATTGATTGCAACCGTCACGGGCACGCCGAACTGGCCCAGGTTTCGAATGTGCCTGCCGAGGTTGGCGCAACCCTTTTTGATCGCGTCGACGTTTTCGCCCTTAAGATCGCTCTTTGCCACTCCGCCATGCATCTTGAGAGCCTTGGTAGTGGCGACCAACACGATTGCATCCGGGTTGAGACCGGCTTTGCGACATTTGATATCCAGGAATTTTTCGGCTCCAAGGTCGGCGCCAAAACCGGCTTCGGTAACCACATAGTCGGAAAGTTTTAATGCGGTCTTGGTGGCGATAACCGAATTGCAGCCGTGCGCAATGTTTGCGAACGGGCCGCCATGCATCAGCGCAGGATTATTTTCCAGCGTTTGCACCAGGTTTGGTTGCAGTGCATCGCGGAGGAGGGCGGTCATTGCGCCTTCCGCTTTCAATGCGCGAGCCTGCACAGGTTTCTGGTCGCGCGTGTAACCGATCGTAATATTGCCGATACGATTCCGCAGGTCTTCGAGGTCAGTCGCGAGGCAAAAGCAGGCCATGATTTCCGATGCAACCGTGATATCAAAACCGGCTTCACGCACGACGCCATTGTGGAATCCACCGAGGCCGGAGGTAATGGTACGCAGCGCCCTTTCATTCATGTCCATGACGCGGCGCCAGGTAACGCGGCGTGGATCGATGTTCAGCTGGTTTTCCCAGTGCATGTGGTTATCGATCAGGGCCGAAAGAAGATTATGCGCGGCGCCTATTGCATGGAAATCTCCGGTGAAGTGCAGATTGATGTCCGTCATCGGCACAACCTGTGCGTAACCACCGCCCGCTGCGCCACCTTTCATGCCAAAACATGGCCCAAGGCTCGGCTCACGCAGGCACATAACAGCATTCTTGCCAATCGCGTTGAGTCCGTCGCCGAGACCAACGGTCGTCGTTGTCTTGCCCTCGCCAGCAGGTGTTGGAGAGATGGCAGTGACAAGGATCAGTTTGCCGTCTTTCTTTCCGTCGAGTTTGTTTAGAAAGTCGTAGCTGATTTTCGCCTTGTCATGGCCGAATGGAATGATGTCGTTTGCGCCAATATCGAGTTTGGCTGCAATATCGGCAATGGGTAGTTTCTTCGCAGCTTGTGCGATATCAATATCGGAAGGTACGTTGGTCATAGATCGTTTCTTTCTTTTAAGTCAGGAAGTCGCTTCCACATAGTGAAACGACTGGTCAGATGATGGTAAAGCAGGTCGCAGTCTATCAGATCGCTTTTGAAAAACGACCGTCGTTCTCCACCCGGCTCAAGTGCCGGTCGAAGACCATCGCGATGCTCCTGAGGAGCAGGCGGCCCTTGGGTGTAATGGTGATTTGCTCATTACTCAGCCCGATCAGATCATCGTTTGCGAGTGGCTCAAGGCGCTCCAGTTCTTTGCTGAAGTAGCTGCGAAAATCAATTTGATGTGCGCTGTCAAACTCAGTAAATCTCAATCGGTCGTAGCACATGAGGCGCTTGATTACGTCGGCCCGGATGAGGTCATCTGCATCGACTTCAATGCCACGTTTGACCGGGAGTCTCCCTTCATGAAGGATGGTCTCGTATTCAATGGTGGATGGCGTGTTCTGGTTAAAGACGTTGCCGATGCTGCCAATCGCGCTGACGCCGAGGCCAACCAGGTCACACTCGCTATGGGTGGAGTAGCCCTGGAAGTTGCGTTGCAGGGTGCCGTCTTCCTGCGCTTTGACCAGGTCGTCTTCAGGAAGGGCGAAATGGTCCATGCCGATGTAAACGTATTCCGAGGCGGCGAGTTTATCGATTGTGTGATGCAGAATCTCAAGTTTTGTTTGTGGCGCCGGAATATCAGCTTCATTGATCATTCGCTGGCCTTTGAACCGGGCGGGGAGGTGCGCGTAGTTGTAGATTGCCAGCCGGTCCGGCCGCATTTCCAGGGCAATATCCAACGTCCTGTTGAATGTTTCTACCGACTGGTGCGGCAGACCATAGATCAGGTCAAACGATATCGATTTGAATTCGTTGCCCCTTGCGTCCTGAACGAGGCCATCGACGTCGTCTGCAGACTGAATTCGATTAACCGAACGCTGTACCTGTTCGTCAAAGTCCTGGATGCCGAGACTCAGGCGATTGAAACCTAGCTCGGCGAGCACCCCCATCATGTTCGTATCGACAGTACGCGGATCGACCTCAATCGAGAATTCCCGCAAATCACTTTGATCGAAGGTGAATGCGCTCCCAAGGTGGGCCATCAGCGCGCGGAGCTCAGCCTCATTCAGATAGGTCGGTGTGCCGCCGCCAAAATGTAATTGTTCAACTTTTCGCGACCGATCGAACAGCGCTGACTGCATGTCGATTTCCTGGCCGAGATGTCGCATATACTTTTGCACGCGCTCAGCGTTGTGCGTGATGATCTTGTTGCAGGCGCAGTAGTAGCAAAGCGTTTTACAAAACGGAATATGTACGTACAGAGAAAGCGGGCGGCCAGAGCCGTTGCTGGCCTGAGCGTTCTGTCTGTAGTCGTCGGTTGTGAAAGACTCTTCAAACTGAAGAGCCGTCGGATACGACGTATAGCGCGGCCCACGGCCGTCATAGCGCTTGATAAGCTCCTGATCGAAGCAGACTTCTTGTCGGTTACCTGGTTTCACGGTGCAGATCGTCGCCTAAGGTCTGGGTCAGCCCAATCGGTATTATCCACACTAATACCTCGGTTTGACCAGCGTTGCCTTGGCAGCCGGCGTCAGGCATGCCTGACACCGCCAAATCCAGTCATGCTACATTCGATTCCGATCAACTCAATTTGGATATGAGGCTCCTATGAATAAAACGGCTATTTTGCTTGCTTACGCTGTACTGGTGATTTCCGCGGGACCGGCATTCGGTCAGGACGATTATGATCCGGAGGCGCGACTCAAAGCGTTGGGAATCGAATTGCCGCCGGCTCCCAACCCCGTTGCAAATTATGTCAACGGAGTCCGTACGGGAAACCTTATTTTTCTCGCTGGCAAAGGACCGAGGCGAGCAGACGGCAGCGAGATAACGGGAAAACTCGGTGCCGGCGTAACTATCGAGCAGGGATATGAAGGGGCTCGCCTGACTGCCATTAATCAGCTGGCTGTTCTTAAGGAAATGCTTGGCGATTTGCGCAAGGTTAAACGTGTTGTCAAGGTGTTGGGTATGGTGAA
>CAJQPR010000142.1 GCA_905480255.1 uncultured Woeseiaceae bacterium
GCTTACGCGCGCCGCGCCATCGAGGCCGGAGCGGCGGGATTTGTGCTGAAACATTCGGTTGCAAACGAACTCATGACCGCCATTCAAGAAGCGCTCCGCGGGCAAACTTATATCACGCCGATAATCGCGGGTGAGCTGCTGGATTCCTATCGCAACGGCGATTCGAGAAAAGGCGATGCGATGCATCAGCTCACTCCGCGGCAACGCGAAGTGCTGCAGCTTGTTGCAGAAGGAAAATCCGCCAAACAGGTTGCGGCTCTTCTCAAAATCTCAGTTCGAACTGCTGAGGCGCATAAGGCAAATATCCTGAAAGCGCTGGAGTTAGAGAGCACTGCTGAACTGGTTCAGTACGCCATTCGCAACGGAATTATTGCTGTTTAGTGTGAGTCACACGGTGTGTCGCGTGTAACGAGATCCATAAGTAGAATCATCGCACCGGTTTCACGCCAAAAAACTCGACAAACATGCTGTACAAAGCCGGAACGACAAGCAGTGTCAGCAGCGTGGCGACCATCAAACCAAAGATCATGCACCAGGCCATGCCTTCCCAAAGCGGTCCGCCCGCAAGTGCTAACGGCAACAGACCGCCAATCGTCGTGGCTGTGGTTAGAAAGATCGGCAACAGACGCTGCTTGCACGCTTCCACCAGGCAGCCGCGAAACTCGTCAACCGTCAGCCCACAAATCGGTCCGCTGCCGTCGGAGGCGTCTGCCTTCTCTTTGATCAGTATGTCGGCGAACTCCATAAAGATAATGCCGGTGTTAAGCACGATTCCGAACAGCGACAGAATGCCCAACTGTGGCATGAAACCTAGTGCGTTGCCGGTGATGTACAGACCCGGCAGCGCACCGATCAGTGCCAGCGGCAAGGTGGTCAGGATGATCACCGGCTTGGCCCAACCGTTGTATTGGATCACCAACAGCATCACGATCGTGATCAGTGAAATGGTCAGCGCTGTGGACAGTTGCTCAACCCCGTCCTCGGAGTTCTCGAGGTTGCCGCCCGCCTCCACCCGATAACCGGGAGGCATTTCCCGGAGCAATTGCTGCATTTTTTCCGATGCCAGGACGCCTTTGACCACGTCGTTTCCGCGAACGCCCGGCTCGACTTGCGAGCGGACTTCAATCATACGGTTCAAATGACGACGTCGGATCTGGGCGGGTTCCCAACGAACGTCGGTTGTCGCAAAAGTCTCCAGCGGAACCTTCCGATAGCGGCCCTCGACCGAGGCAGTCTCCAGGTCTGTCAGTTCTCCTCGCTGCTGGGCTGCCAGCCGCAAGTACACGGGCACTTGATGATCGCCTTCACGAAAGGTGGTCAGATGATGTCCGCTGTAATAGGCATTCAAGGTTTGTGCGATGCTTGCGTTGGTGACGCCGGCCAGGTTGGCTGCATCTTCGTCGACGTCAATTCTCAACTGGTAACCGCGGACGCCCCAGGAATCGCTCACATCCCAGGTGCCCGGATAGCTGCGGATCATGTCTTTGACGCGATCGGCAAACCGCCGCAACGTTGGCATGTCGGCAAATCCGGGGCCGTAAACCCGCAACTCGACAGGATCGGCTGACGGACCCATCAGCAACTCCTGCGGGACGACGCGAGCACCGATCACCGGCCCGAGGCCCAGCGACTCGTCACCCTTCCCGGAGATCTCCCTCAACCGGCGGACAAGCTCGGGCGTGTACTTGGCCTCGGTCGTGCGAATTACGATTTCGGCATAGTTCGGCTTGCGTGATTCGGGAGCCCAGCCTAAATACCAGCGCGAACCGCCACCGCCGACCATGGTGCGGATGCCGTAGATACGCTGGACCGTCTCTCCGTCTTCGTCCACAGTGGGACTGAGTTTCTGCAAGATCCGCTCCACCTGCCGTGCCGCCTCGTCGGTCTTTTCGATTGCGACGTTTTCAGGCAGCCAAACTTCGACGGCGAACTGATCCCGCAAATCTTGTGGAAAAAACTCGGAGCCGACGGGCAGCATCAGCGACAACACCAACAAACCGATCGCGACCGCAACGGTAATCACTTTGAAGTCGATGGCAGTTCGCACGCCGGCGCGAAAGATGCGATCAATAAAGTCGCCGTCCTGCTCGCCCGAATTGGCTGCCGCCTTCTTCCGCGGCAGCAGCGATTGCAGTTTCGCGAACAACCAGGGCAGCGGCGCAGATGGTTTATTCGGATCCTTGGGGGCGCGGATAAACGTCGCAGCCAGAATCGTGCAAAACGTCATCGCCAAGACCCAGCTGATTGCCAGCGTGACCGAAAGCGTCACCGGAAGGCTGTAAACGTACTCCTTCGTGCTGCCGTTCAAGCCGATCAGCATCGGGGCAAACGCGGCAACGGTGGTGGCGGTGCCCATCAACATCGGGCTGGCCACCTGACTGGAGCCGGTTACGCTCGCCGTTTCCGGATCCATCCCCGCGATCTGATTGGTGCGCGACTGATCGCAGACTTGGACGGCATTATCGACCAGCAGTCCAAGCGCGATGATAATCGAGGCGAGTGAGATCTGTTCCAGCTGAACGCCGAACAAAGTGATCAAGGCCAGGCTGCCGAGGACAACCACGGGGATGTTGGATGCCATCACGGCGGCCGACCGAAAGCCGACGATCAGATAAACGACGACAATCACGATCAAGATCGCCCCCACGACATTGCCGACGACGTCACTGATCTTCTTATTGACGTTGACCGACTGG
>CAJQPR010000143.1 GCA_905480255.1 uncultured Woeseiaceae bacterium
ACAATTTCGGTCCATTCATCAGGACTGTCTTCTTTTGCCATGCGCTGCTGTGCGGCAACCGCACGCCCGCCCATTTCCTTGACCTCGAGGGTGATCAGTGTTTTTACGAGCACGTCGTCCTGATCGTAGAAGCGTTGCTCAAGCATCACGTTGTCAGAACGAATCTTCAGCACTTCCCTGCCCCAGACAACGGCGGCATCCTCATGAGGTATCGACTGGATCTCGTAGACTGTGATGCCATCCTGCTCCGTTTCGCTCAACAGGGTGTGATCGTATTGAAGAACGATGTCGTCGGTGCGCGAGATATCCTTGTTCGAGAAGTCCGAACCCATCCAGCTCTGGTTCATCATTGATGACGGAACTTTGATAACCCGATTTATTTTCGGCGAGAACGTCCACATCTTGTTGTCGTCAATCAGGGTTCCGTTGCCCCGGTCCTTCCGCGGTGCGGTGACCCGGACAAGTGATAGTTTCTCGCCTTCCGACCAGAATTCCATGGACATGGTCCGCTCCCAGTCCGGGCGGTGGATTGTCATGGTCATTTCGCCATGAGACGAAAGCCCGCGCCAGTGGTCAATGGCATCCCGAACAATCTGGGTGGCATCGCGATCTCCGGTATCGGCGAACGCGCAGGAGGACAGAAAAAACAATGCGATCGTAAAAGTTCTGGCTTTCATACAACAAAGTATTTCACGCTCAGCCAAGGCTCACAATGTGGTTTGCCCGTATCTACCATAAGAAAAGGATATGTTGCGCGGTGATTCTCATCAGCCTGAAATCATTGTGAATACGGGCCGGTTGCCTTTCTCAACCCGGCAATATCTCATGGCCAATGCAGAAGGGCCTGGCAACTATTGTCTGACTTTGGAAGCAAACATTGGATTTATTCAATTGGCCCCCATAATGTGCCGGGTGCTGCCTGCTATGGGGGCAGAGATCATTGGCAACTACATGTATAGAGAAGAGCGATGAGATACCCAATAATCAAACCACCTACAAGACAAGAGCAAGCGTTGATACGCCGGAAAATCAAAGCGGTAGTGAAGGAACAAGGCGGTTTGAGAGCCGCCGCCCGGCATTTGAAGATCAAGCCCAGCTACCTGGCAGCACTCATGGACGGCACCAAGAAAAACCCGGGTGACTGGTATCTTCGCAAGCTGGGATTGCGCCGGGTGACCTACATAGAGGAAACCTGACCGGCCATTTTTCCCTGGAGCGGACGCTCAGGTCATAGGACCATGCATTGACCTGATGACCGCTTTCGGCCCTCTAAAGCGCAGCTATAACTGTCCCAATCTGCTTATTCGCGCACGCGACGAATAGCTGCTTTGGCTCGACGACCGGCGCGACATCTTTCCAGCTTGCGGACTTTATGCAGACTCAATCAATTCGGTAACCGCGCGATACGCCTCACTGATCGCGGCATCGGTATGCGGACTGGCGGCGGCGTCTGCATTGGCGATAGCAATTCGACCGATTCTCTGTCTACCTACAATTGCGGGCCGGTCCGGTGTCGTGGTGAACGCCCACTCTTCGGGATCGAAAAGCGGGTTGTAGGAATAGGTGTAGCCATGCGGCCAGCGGTTGACGGTGATTCCGAGGATGTCGCGTTCATCGTCAAACCCGGTTGGCCCGAGAACACGGGAAAGTTGATCGCGTATGTGGTGTTCGAATGTGGAAAACGGCGTTGTCAGCATGCGGTTTCGGCCAACCCGGTGTTGCTCCCGACGTGACAGGCCCGGCTCCGTGAAATAGCAGGACATCCGAACGACGATAGGCTCAGCCGGGTCACGGGCGGTTTGGTACTCGCCCATCTCCAGCGACGGCTGCAAACCAATGCTCGGATGATAGCCGCCCGGCGCCGTCACCCTCGAGATGCCTGCATCGACCCACGGCTGCCAATTTGATACGAGCACACCCGTGTAGACGAGCGGTGACTTGGCACCGTAAAGCAACGCTTCGCGCTGCATGTCCGGCACCTCCCTGCAAATATGAGGAATAACTGAATTCCAGCAAGCCATTACAACGGCTTTGCTTTTAACGGAATATGCACTACCGCCCAGGACGTATTTTGTTTCAACCTGCTGATCATTCTCGTGGGCAACATCGATAACCGTACTGTTCAGGCGGATGCGAACATTGTTGTCGTCGTGATCGAGCATGCTGTAGTCGACGCGTGCGCTGACAACGTCTTCCATAGACCCGCCCGGCACGGCATCAGGAATCAGTGACCGCACCAGGAGACGGGCAATTGTCGCGTTTCCATCCGGAAAATACATATCCGGGTCACCACTTTGTGCCCGCTCCGTGTTTTCTCTTCCGTGCTGTCCACCTGGTTCATGTGCGAGCTGATTCGGTGAAATCTCGTCGAGATTCAGCCCGGCAAATCCCGGGTAACCCATTTCCTGGCAATAGATCGCAGGAACCGCATCCATGCCGGTGACGAAAATCCCCAACAGGCTGGAATCGAAGAGCTGCACAACATCCTCGTGACACTCGACGATGTTGACGATGTAGTCGCGGTAACTCATTCGCGTCAAAGTGCGCCGCTTCTCCGCGGCATTCAGGCCCGGCAGGTAATCCTTCTTCTCTTCATAAAGTCGTATTGCATCCAGTTTGACTTCGTCGCTGAGCGGCGCGTTCTTTATGAAGTCGCCAATCGGCAAGTCGCCGTAGCCGACAACCAGCTTGTCCTCGCCAAAGGTTTCTTTGTCGAAAAACATGCTCCCTTTCAGGCCCATATCCGAATAGCGCGACCACATCTTTTGGTTTTTTTCGAAGTAGCGCGTTCTATCAACGCCTATATCCCAGAGAAGCCCCGCTGAGACGGTACTGTATTGCGATGGCGCCTCGACGTTGAGCGTCCCGCCATTCACAAGGTGCATGCGACCGTCGTGCCAGAACTCGTTGCGTTTGGCATGACCGCCAAAATCATCATGATTATCGATGATTAGAATCTTTGCATCAGGTCCCACCTGTTTGCGATAGAAATGCGCAGCGGATAAACCACTGAGCCCGCCGCCGACGACCACAAGATCGTAAACCCTGTCGCCCGTATCCACCGCGGTCCAGGACTTTCCGTCCCTTGCTTCGTGCGCAGCCTCGAACGAACCTTCGTGGCTACCGCGCAGTCCGGTTTTGGTTGGCGGATAGTAATCAGCCGGCAGGGCCGCCGGGTCGAGCAAATCCTGCGCCACGGCCTCGAGCGGCGAGATCGATGAACCGGCAACCATGCTTAGCGCACAGCCGTTGACAAAGTCCCGGCGGCTCAGTTTCGGATTCTTCATTGCACTTCCCCCGCTCTGATCAGCGTTGTTCTATCTTTCGTAAACGATGTTCCCATCCACGATCGTCATCAGTATGCGCCCGCTTAGAATATCTCCCGGACTCTCGTCGGCGAGTACGAACGGATCGACGTCCATTACAGTCAGGTCAGCCCAGCGTCCCGCCTCTATGCTGCCGGTGTCATCCTCACGAAAACTCGCATACGCCGACCAGCTTGTATAGCCACGCACCGCTTCATCGGAACCCATTGACTGCTCGGCATACCAGCCTCCTTCCGGCTGCTGGTTCTTGTCCTTGCGTGTAATGGCCGAGTGCAGCCCATAAAAGATACTGTGATCGGAGCCTGGATTGTCAGCGTTGAATGTCAGCGGGGCGTTTGCCTCCCGCAACGTTCGCCAAGCATACGCACCGAGGATTCTCTCGGACCCAACACGCTCTTCTGCCCATGTCTTGTCTTCAACTGCGTGCGGCGGCTCCATCGACGCAATGATGCCGAGTTGGCCCAGCCGTGGTATGTCGTCCGGATGCATGACCTGTGCGTGTTCGATGCGATGCCGGTTTTTGGCCGTCGCCGGGTCCTCATTGAATACCGACTCGAGTATGTCCAGCGCTTCGCGGTTGCCCGCGTCTCCGATTGCATGGATCGCAATCTGGAATCCGGCTTTCATCGCCGCGGCATTCAATGCCTGATCGAACCCATAGCCGTCGCCGCTGATACCGCGGTGGCCGGGCTGATCTTCGTAGTCATAGAGCATGCGTGCCCCGCGTGACCCAAGTGCACCGTCGTAATAGGCCTTGACCGCCCGGGCTACCAGCATACTGTCATTGTCCGTGTCCGGACCCTTCAGAAGCCACTTGCGGATAAGTGGCTCATCCCGCAATGACAACATCGCATAAACACGAATTGGCAGCCGGTTTTCGGCCTCCAGCTGTTCAAGAATATCCATCGATCTGCTACCCACACCTGCTTCATGGATAGCCGTGTATCCGTCGGCTGCCATCTGGTTGAGACCGGCAAGGAACTCGTTAATAACTGTCTCCCGGGGCGGTGGTGGCACGATGGCATCGAGCATCGTGGTTGCCCGATTTAGAAACAGTCCGTTTGGCTCACCATCGTCGCCAAGTCGCATCTCGCCACCAACAGGAATCTCCGACTCTGCCGTGATTCCGCCGACATCGAGCGCGGCCTGGTTCGCCCACGCCGCAAAACCGTGCAGGCCGTCCAGGAAAACAGGGTTATCCGGCGCCGCCTCACTTAGCAATACCTTGTCAGGATAACGATTCGCCCAGGCGCCCTCGTCCCAGCCGCTGCCGGTAATCCACTCGCCCTTCGGTACCGTCTTTACCTTCTCAAAGACCAGGGCAACGGCATCTTCCTCTGTCGCAATATCCGTCAGATCGATTTCGTTCAGCTTCTTGCCAAGCTCGAGAACGTGAGTGTGTGAGTCAACCAGTCCCGGCACGACTGTTGCCCCGGCAAGATCCACAACACGCGTATTGTCGCCCTGGAATTCCATGGCTTCCCGCGTACTTCCCGCAAAGAGTATTTCACCGCCTTTCGTGACTACGGCCTCCGCATCCGGATGCCAGCCGGTGTCATCGTGAGGTGCACCACTCGCCACGGTGCCATCGGTCGATGGCTCGTCCCAGCTGAGGGTATAGACTCGCCCGTTTATCAGAATAAGGTCAGCGCCACCGGCCTCTGAAACCTCGGCCGGATCCTGGCCGCAAGCCGTCAAAATACTTAAAAGTAGTCCCGTGAAAAGAACTTTTACGTGATTCATTATTGTTGCCTTGTGATTCCCCACCCCAAAGTTAGTCCGGTTGCCCGCCGTTGACAAGGCGAGGTTGACAAGCCGTGCGCCGCCGCAGAGGCTTTACAGATGAGAAATGCGCTTCGAATTGCTCTTTTTTATGTAATTGTCCCGGTGATTCTCATCGTCGCGGCAGCCCTTGCCTGGCTGCAACGTGACGCACATCGACCGCTTGACGCTTACTTCTCTGATCGTCACGGAAAACTGGTAAGTGTATCTGTCACCGACGCCTCCCAATCGGGCAATCAGGACTCGCGATTTCTGACACTTCGGTCGGATTCAGGCCTGCACGTATCATTGCGCGCGATTGTCGGGTCCGATGCTGACGCTCCCCTGCCGGTCTTGATCATCCTGGGCGGCCATCGCACCGGCAGCGATGCCGTTGATCTGTTCGGCAACGTCGGCGAGAAAGCGGTGGTCGCCCTGGATTACCCTTACGACGGGCCGGAGAAGGCGAAGGGCTTATTCGAAATCGTAAGAACCATCCCGCTCGCCCGCCAGGCGTTCATTGACACGCCACCTGCTGTATCCCTGGCTGTCGACTGGATTGGCGAACAGGACTGGGCAGATACCGAGCAGATTGTGATTGTTGGAGCGAGCCTTGGCGTGCCGTTTGCCGCACTTGCCGCGGCAAGAGACCAGCGAATCAGCGGTGCGATGCTGGTGCACGGCGCTGCCGATAACCGGGTCTGGGCGGAAGCACAGGTTGCGAGAAGGGTCGACAGCAAAATTTTGCACCGGCCCCTCGCGACGATTCTCCACTGGCTGGCCTATGGGCCAACTTTCGACGCCGCTGAAAACGTTGCCCGAATCGCGCCGCGGCCGGTTGTCATCATTGGTGCCAGGGCAGATGAGCGAACGCCGGCCGGGCAGACCGAAGCACTTTATGCGGCTGCCGGAGAGCCGAAACAATTACGCTGGACGGAAGGCCTGCACATTGAGCCCGGACGTGCCGATATCATCGCAGAACTGCTCGCAATCGCTGATGAATTACTGCCTTTTCAGACAGATAACTGATACGTAAAACTCGCAATGGCAGCCAGCTGGCAGATGACTAGACTAATGGTGTAAAGCAAGAAACATGGAGCAAGAACATGATGAATCTTGAAATGATCATGAGTACAAACCTGGTAACGATTACACCCGACGAGAATCTCGCCGCGGCGCGAAAACTCATGCACGACAAAAAGATTCACCACCTGCCGGTCGTCGACAGCGACGAAAATCTCGTCGGCCTCGTAACATTGACGAACGTACTGGCGGCGACGGATTCATTTCTTCGTGATAATGAAACCAGGATTCATGCGAAGGAAATTGTCGTCAAGGACATGATGGTGACCGACGTTGCCACAGTTGACGAAAACGCGAGCCTTCGTCAGGCCGCGCTATTCCTCGAAAAGCATCGTATCGGTTGCCTGCCCGTCATGAGTGACGGAAGCCTGAAGGGAATCATTACCGATACCGACTTTGTCGCAGTGGCGATCAATCTGCTGGAGCAGATGGAGGATTCCGAGCCATTCGACGATGAGCTCGAAGAAGCGATATAGCGCTTTCTGGTTTCTACAGCTGGTTTCTACAAGTAGTTGTTAGGCCAGATGATGGTGCGCCACATATGCGCCGTCTTGCTACCGTCGAACCCAAGCCCCTCTTTCGGGGTCTTGAAGTTGCGCCCGATGACATCTGTGAAATCCTCGACCTGAACCTCAACCCCTTTTTCAAATGAATAGAGATCGTTGACCGTAATCAGGCGTGACGTCTTGTACCACTTGTGTTTCTTCGCTTCTTTGTGTTCGTGAACGATGTAGGGCTCCGGCTTATAGTCTGCACCGAAATACTCGATGTAAGCCTCCGGATATTCGTAATCGAAGTCTTTGTCCGCGAAAAAGCGCAGTGATTGATGCTTCTCAATGGCCCAGCGAACCTCTTCATCGACATAGGGACCGATCAACTGGGCGCCCCAGTAACCGTGATCGGTTCTTAACAGGCCATAGACACTGATGTCGTGCAACAGGCAGGCGAGCACGATTTTTTCGTCTTCGCCGTTGTCCATCGCCAACTTCGCGCTCTGCAAAAGGTGGCTTGCAGAACCAAAGCGATGATTATAGAAGTCAATTAATGTCGGCTTATCCGGCATTCGCGGCAACAGCGGGTCCGTTCCCATGAGTCCCACCCGATCATCGCCCGGGATCCGTTCCGGCCTGCCATCGATGTGACACAAGCCTGGTTTTCCACGTTTCTTTTCAAGCTGCCTGGCCATCTCGTCTTCGAGTACATCGGCTTTGGCTGACAGGGTGGGTGCGCCGGCAATACTTGCGGCTGCGGCGACGCTAAGGTTATTCAGAAACTTTCGGCGATCCATTGTCAGGCTCCTCGTTCTGTCAGGCTGGCTTAACTTATTTTTATTCTTATCTCGTCGATTCCTTCGATACCGCCCGTCACTTCGTCGCCCGGATTAAGTGGGCCAACGCCAGCCGGTGTTCCTGTGTATAGCAGATCGCCGGGGGCCAGCTCAAAGAGCGTGGATAACTCGGCGATCGACTCGGATACATTCCATATTAGCTCATTTAGGCCGGCATCCTGGCGAATCTGGCCATTTACCGCCAGCCAGATGCGTCCACTCGATGGATGCCCGATGTCCTCTGCCCGGTGAATTGCCGAAATCGGGGCCGACTGGTCAAAACCTTTTGCCGTCTCCCAGGGCCGCGCCTTTTCCTTTGCCGCCCGCTGCAGGTCGCGGCGCGTCAAATCGATGCCCACCGCGTAGCCGAAAACATAGTCGAGCGCTTCATCGACACTGACATTGCTTCCTCGTTTACCAATCGCTACGACGAACTCGATTTCATGGTGCAGGTCTTCGGTCAGCGGCGGGTAGTCCACGGTGGCGCCGGACAGCACGATTGCGTCCGCAGGCTTCGCAAAATAGAAAGGTTTCGAGCGTTTCACGTCATAGCCCATTTCGGCGACGTGCTTTTCGTAATTTCGCCCTATGCAGTAGATTCTGCGCACCGGAAACTGCTGATCGGTTCCACTGACAGGGACGGACGGTTGTGGCAAATCAAAAAGATTCATAAGAAATCATATGCAGGTGCTGTACTTCGTTGTACTAGAATGTAGCAGCAATCAAAAGAATGGGGGAGACCATGAGTATAGCCAGACGAGATTTTCTGAAGGTTGTTGGCGGCGCATCCGTTGCCGGCAGCCTGGCTGGTTACGGCGTCAATGTCGGCGCAGTGACGGTTTCAGTGCCTGCGTTCGGATTTTCGGACGACAGCGTTCCGATGAACGCCGCAAACCTGTGCCCGATGCCGACCATGGTCAGCGAAGCTCACGCAAGATATGCGAAAGAGCTCGACTTGTCGCTCAGCTCTGCGACGCGCGGCGAAGTCGAGGCGCAAAAAGAAGTTGCCAGGAGCAAGCTCGCGGCAATGCTTGGCACGTCGGCCGATGAGCTGGCTATCGTTCGAAATACGTCCGAAGCGAACAACGTTATCGTGCAGGGTATCTCTCTGAAAGAAGGCGACGAAGTCGTCCTCTGGGACCAGAACCATCCGTCCAACGACGTTGCGTGGGAAGTTCAGACAGCACGATCCGGCGGTACCGTACGTCGCTTTTCTGTGCCGACGGATTCAGGATCAATCGACGAAGTTGTCGACCTGTTTGTTGCAGCCGTCAGTGACAAAACGCGAGTGGTTTCATTCACGCACATTTCAAATATCACCGGATTTCGTACACCGGTCGCCGAAATCTGCGCAGCCATTCGAGCGAGGAAGGATGATGTTCATATTCACGTCGACGGCGCGCAAACCTGGGGTGCCGTCGATATCGACCTTGGCGCGATTGAATGCGATTCATTCAGTGGCAGCGCTCATAAATGGTTTATGGGGCCCCGCGAAGTTGGTCTGCTCTATGTCCGTGAGCGGCACATTGATGATATCTGGCCAAACGTCGTCAGTATTCCCTGGGGTGGCACCAAAGATGATGCACCAAAAGGTGCCCGAAAGTTTGACGCACTAGGTCAGCGTGACGATGCCGCAGTTGCGTCGCTTGCCGACGCTGCAACTTTTCATGAGGCGATGACGCCAGCGGGAATCGAGGAGCGATCGATGATGATTGCTGACCGGCTTCGCGCAGGCCTGCAGGATCTGGGCGTAACATTTGTGTCTTCAGCAAACCCTGCGTTTGCGAGCAGCGTGGTCATCCTGAGTGCACCAGGGGAAAACAGCCGAAAACTGGTCGGCCAGGTTTTTGATGACTCCGGAATTCAGACCGCTGGGACCGGCGGCCTCCGGATGTCGCCGCACGTATACAACACGGAAGACCATGTGGACCGCGTTATTGCGGCGATTAGCAAATCCCGGGCGATGCTTAGCTAGGCTTCAGGCGGGGAACAGAGCAAGGCTCTGTTCCCTTTACTGGTGGGACCAGTTGTCAGGGTCACTCGAATCGCCGGGGGATAAGCCAACGATGTCTCCGTCAGTACTTATGCCCAGCCCCAGCACCGTGCGGTTTGCATATGCAAAGTAAGCCGTTACCTGGTTGATCTCGAGAATTTCACCGTCATCAAGACCTGCTTCGCGTAACCGATCAATATCGCCCGATGTCAGTTCTGCTGCGTTCGTTGTCAGCTTCTCGGCATATTGCAGTCCAGCAAGCTCTTTCCCATCAAACGCTGCGGCCGGGTCGTTGGCGTCAAGTGCCGCACGGATTTCCGCACCTCGCTGATCGTTCTGCAGAAGGCGCAACAAACCGGCGTAATGGTGGTCAATGCAATAACGGCATTTATTCAGCAGGCTAACGTAGACACCAATGGTCTCGAGGTAGGATTTCGGCAACGCATTACGTGGATGGTGTAACACATACTTGTACAGGGCCATGTGCCCTTCCATTGAGTGCGAGCGAAGGCTGTGGGCCAGCATGATGTTATCGATGTTGTTGTCCGGTCCCTTGATCCGGTCGTAGAGTTTCTTGAGTGTCCCAGTGGCGTTGTCATATGAGATAGTCTTGATCCAGGTCATGCCTAATTACTCGCTAAGAAAAAGGAAAAAAAATTCACCTGAGCGTAAACCCTGATCGCCGGCAGCGAATTCTCGCCCTTGCCTTGCCGATCATTGGTGGAATGGTATCGCAGAATCTCCTGAATATCGTCGATACGGCGATGGTAGGGTTTCTTGGCGACCCAGCCCTGGCGGCCGTCGGCCTGGGCGGATTCGTCGTGTTCATGTGCCAGGCCCTCATTCTCGGCATTTCCACCGGCGTGCAGTCCAGCGCTGCCCGGCGCAAGGGCGAAGGAAAAACCGATCGCGCCGCCGCAATACTCAATACAGCACTGCTGCTCGTATTAGTCGTTGCGCCGTTCTTTTCAATCGTGCTAATTCAGCTTGCCGCACCGGTCTTTCCATTTCTTAATGCCGATCCTGCCGTGATCGAGCGCGGCGTACCCTATCTCGAATGGCGACTGGGTGCGATCGTGTTCGTGGGCATGAACTTTGCCTTCCGTGGTTACTGGAACGCACTGGACATGTCCCGCCTGTACATGACCACGCTGATCATCATGCATGCCTGCAACATCGTCCTGAACTACGTTTTTATATTCGGAAAATTCGGTTTCACTGCATACGGTGTGACCGGGGCCGGAATGGCCAGCGCAATCTCGATGGGAATCGGCACAGCCATCTATTTCTTTCTCGGTTTCCGCCATATAAAGAACGGCTTTTTCCTCCGCTGTTTTGCAACCAGGCCAGAAACCGGTTCGCTCATCAGGATTTCTTTGCCAGCGGGTTTGCAGCAGTTATTTTTTGCAGCGGGGCTGGTCGCAATGTTCTGGATCATTGGTCGTATCGGTACACCCGAGCTCGCGGCCGCCAACGTCCTCATCACCGTCCTGCTTTTTGCCATCCTTCCCGGCCTGGCACTTGGAATCGCCTGCACAACGCTTGTTGGCCAGGCGCTCGGCGCTCGCAATCCGGATGACGCCTACCAGTGGGCCTGGGATGTCTGCAAAATCACGGTCATTTTACTCACGATTCTCGGCATGCCCATGTGGCTTGTACCGGACCTTGTCTCTTCGATATTTATTCACGAGCCAACGACACGAGAACTTGCGCGCTGGCCAATGCGAATCATGGGCCTCACAATGCCCCTTGAAGCCATTGGCTTCGCATTCATGCACGGACTTCTCGGGGCCGGTGATGCAAAGCGCGTCATGTTGGTCAGCATTGGCACGCAGTGGTTGATCTTCCTGCCACTCGCATTCATTGTTGGCCCGGTTCTCGGCTACGGACTTCTCGGCGTCTGGCTGTTGCAGGGCGGTAGTCGCGGCATACAGGCTTTTCTTTTTACACAGATGTGGCGCGGCCGCAAATGGCAGCACATCGACGTATGACCTCATCAACAGGAAACGTTTAGATGGCAGCAACAGAATCTGAAATGCTCGAGTTGGGAACCAGGGCGTCTGAATTTTTGCTTCCGGATCCTGACGGCGAGATGCATGGGCTTGGCGACAACAAACGCGCGTATCTCGTCATGTTTATCTGCAATCACTGTCCCTTCGTCAAACACATTCGAGAGGAACTGGCACGCCTTGGCAGAGAATTTCTGCCGAAAGACGTTTCAATTGTTGCAATCAACAGCAATAACTATGCGGCACATCCGGGCGATAGTCCGGAGAGAATGAAGGAAGAGGCTGAAACCTGGGGCTACTCGTTTCCCTATGTTGTTGACCAGGATCAAAGCGTGGCCAAAGCCTACAAGGCGGCCTGCACACCCGACTTTTTTCTTTTCGACGCTGACAAAAAACTTGCCTATCGTGGGCAACTGGATGGCAGCAGACCTTCGAATGGCGCACCTGTAACCGGCACAGATCTACGCGCGGCAATTGAATCCGTACTGGGCGAAAGAAGCGTATTCTCCGATCAAAAACCGAGCATCGGATGCAACATCAAGTGGATTCCCGGCAATGAGCCCGACTACTTCGGTTGATTGCGAGCGCGGAAGCTGCGTACGACCGGGGTAAGAACAACGAGTGAGAGCAATATCGTGATGCCGAGGCTGACCGGGCGTTGCCAGATGAATGCGAGCGAGCCGTCATACAAGGTCATCGTACGCTGGAGATTGTCCTCCATCATTCCGCCGAGAATAAAGCCGAGAATGAGTGGCGCCATCGGGTAGCCCGCCACGCGCAGGAATATCGCGGCGACGGCGAAACCGGTCATCATGAATATGTCGAAGGTGTTGAACGACACCAGGTAAACGCCAATCAGTGAAAAGAACAGAATCAGTGGAATCAACAACTGGCGCGGCAGAGCCAGCAGCCTGGCGATGTAAGGAATTAACGGCAGGTTCAGAATCAAAAGAATCACATTGCCGATATACATCGAGATGATGACCGACCAGAACACCTGCGGATTGTCCTGGAACAGCTGCGGCCCAGGTTGCACGCCATAAGATATCAGCGCTCCCAGCATGACGGCCGTGGTACCGGAACCCGGAATCCCAAGCGTTAGAAGCGGCACGAAAGAGCCTGTGCAGGCTGCGTTATTCGCCGTCTCGGGCGCCGCCAGCCCGCGAATCGACCCCTTGCCGAACTTGAGCTTTTCCTTTGCAGGCGCAAGCGCCCGCTCCATTCCGTAGGCCAGGAATGACGCAATGGTCGCGCCGGCGCCGGGCAGGACACCGACGAAAAAACCAACCACCGAAGACCGGGCAACCACCGGCACCATCTCGCGAACTTCAGACTTCTCGATTTTCAGGCTGCCAATGTCGCGGCCTGCGGCTTCCAATTCCGCCTGCGAACCTGTCGTTCCTTTCAACACCGTCATCAACGCTTCCGACAATGCGAAGGTTGCCATTGCGAGAAGTAAAAAACTGATGCCGTCGACGAGATCGAGACTGCCGAATGTAAAACGCTGAATTCCTGCGGACGGGTCTGTTCCGACAGTCGACAGCATCAAGCCGATCACAGTGGCAATCAATGCCGGCACCACATTTCCCCTGCTGGCAAAAGCGGAGACTGCGGTGAGACCGAGAATCATCAGCATGAGGTAATCAGGTGACTGGAAACTAAGTGAAACGCTTGCCAGCAACGGCGCCGCAAGCATAAGAAGCACAGCGGCGATCGTGCCGCCCGCAAAACTTGCCACTGCAGCAATTGCGAGCGCCTTGCCGGCCTTGCCTTGCTGGGCCATTGGATAGCCGTCGAACGATGTGGCGACAGTACCCGCCACACCCGGCGCATTCACCAATATGGATGAAGTCGAACCACCGAAGATCGCGCCGTAGTAAACACCCGCCATCAGAATCATTCCCGAAGCCGGATCGAAG
>CAJQPR010000144.1 GCA_905480255.1 uncultured Woeseiaceae bacterium
AAATCACGCCCAGCGCTGCACCGATCAGTACGGTGGCAAAAAAGTAAAAGAGAATCGCGTGAAACAAATCGTTCCTTACCTGTATTTTGCGTCTGCTGCTTTATCAGCAGAGATCATTGCGTCGTACTTGTCACCGATCGCGAGTAACTTGTCTTTCGTCAGGATGTTCTCGCCCGTGGCTTCCATGTGGTATTCGTGAATGCGCGTTTCGACAATTGCATCAACGGGACACGCTTCTTCACAAAAGCCGCAGTAAATGCATTTGAAGAGGTCAATGTCATAACGGGTTGTGCGCCGTGTACCGTCCTCACCAACATCCGATTCAATCGTGATTGCCAGCGCAGGGCAGACTGCTTCGCAGAGCTTGCACGCGATGCAACGTTCTTCGCCGTTGGCATAACGTCGCTGCGCATGCAATCCACGAAACCGCGGTGATTGTGGCGTTTTCTCTTCCGGGTAATAAATGGTGACGGCCGGCTTGAAAAAATTAAAAAATGTGACCGACAGCCCCTGCCATAATTCCCAGAGAACGAATGTCTTGATGTAACCGCGAATTCGATTCATTGCCCTACCCTGCCAGACCAGACCATGGACCAACCTGCATCCAGACCATGACCATCTCCACTACGATCCAGACGATGGTCACAGGAATAAAGACCTTCCATCCCAGGCGCATGATCTGGTCATAGCGATAACGTGGAAACGTCGCCCGAATCCAGAAAAATACGAAGATGAAGAAACAGATCTTGATAATTAGCCACAGAAGACTCGGCTCCCTCAGGAAACTACCCTCTGCAAGGAAAGTCCATCCTTCGAAGAACGAGTTGTATCCGCCCAGGAAGAAGATCGACGTCAGTGCAGAAATCAAAATGATATTCGCGTATTCCCCGAGGAAGAAAAGTGCGAATGCGACGCCTGAATATTCGACATGGAATCCGGCAACAATTTCCGACTCGCCCTCGGCGACGTCGAATGGCGCTCTGTTCGTTTCCGCCACGCCGGAGATAAAGTAGACCAGGAACAACGGCATTAACGGGAGCAGGAACCAGTTTGAGAAGCCACCAGCCTGAGCTTCGGTTATGTCGCCAAGATTGAGACTGCCACCGGCCATCAAAACCCCAACAAGTGCGAATCCCATGGCAATTTCGTAAGCGACAATTTGCGCCGCCGACCGCATTGCGCCCAGAAATGCATACTTCGAGTTTGTTGCCCAACCTGCAAGGATGACTCCGTAAACGCCAACAGACGTGAGTGAGAGCACGTACAAAAGGCCGGCATTGATATCTGCGATGACGAAAGTGTCGGTCAGAGGGATAACTGCCCAGGTTGCCAGTGCAGGTATCAGCGTCAGCAATGGTGCAACGACGAAAAGAAATCGATTCGACTTCTCCGGGATGATGACCTCTTTGACAAGCAACTTGATGACGTCGGCAAACGGCTGCAGCAAGCCCCAGGGTCCCACCCTGTTTGGCCCGACCCTGCCCTGCATATAACCGATGACCTTGCGCTCGAAGTATGTCGTGAACGCAACCGACAGGATCACCGTGATCATCACGACAGCAATCCAGAAGGTCGTCTCAATCAGGTACTGCATTAATGGTGGAAACCAGCTCCACACATCAAGCACGAAATTTGGAATCAATCCCTTCAAGACTGCCTACCTGAAGTGCGTTTCGCTTCCGGCGTCAATTGCAAAGCAGTCGCACGTCGAACTACGGCATCAACCTGGTAAATCGGCACGTCAATTTCGTTCGCCGGCTCATCTGCCCCGTTGAGATTCGTGGCAATCTTACCGCCGTCGTAGCTATTATCTTTGTGGATCTCACCGATTTGCCCGAACAGCTCATCGCGAATTTCTTCGCTATTAACGTAGTCAAAGCCATCAGCATCGAGGAGATTCCCTACAACCCGGAGAACTTTCCAACCAGGTCTGGACTCACCCACCGGATTGGCGACGCCAACGAAACTTTGTTTGCGGCCTTCGCAATTGACATACGTGCCCGAGGTTTCTGCGAACGTGCCAATCGGCAACATCAGATTTGCTGATCGTTTCAGCGACTCACTGGCATAAGGGGTAAATGCGGCGACAAATTTGGATTTTGAGAGTTTGTCTTCAGCGTTCGGAGTACAAGTCAGATCTCCGTCTGGCTCAATACCAAACAGGAGAACTGTTGTGAGCGACGCATCGACTATTTCTGCTGCGTTGAGACCCGACTCCTTGCGCAACTCACCTGCCGTAGCCCTGTGCGGAAGAATACCCGCCAGATGTGCACCAGCTGAGTTACCCGCCTCAGACAATGAGCCAAATGTTGCGCCCGTCATGCGGCCGATTGCTGCAACAAGTGCCATCACGGCAGATGACGCCTGGTGGCGGCATGCAATCAATCCCGAGATGATGTGTGCCCGCTCGGCGTTCGCCAGGGAATCAGCAACCCGTTTTTGTGCAGCGGTTGGTTCGACTCCTTCACAAAGCTTTGCAATTGAGTCGGGTACCTGACCGGAACCGGCCGCCGCGACGGCTACACCTGCAAGCTGACTTGCGAGGCCCAGGCCGTGGATATGTTCGAAAACATCAAACAGGAAATCATGCTCACCGCTATTCACGACGCTGACTTTCGATCCTGCTAAAGCCGCCTTGCGAACTCGATGGGCAATGATCGGTGCTTCTTTCCGCAGGTTGGCGCCCGCGATCAAAATAGCATCCGCACTCTCGACTTCTTCGATACTGCAGCCAAGCCACGGCATCATCGGATCGTTGTCCTGGCCCGAAAAATCGCGCTGGCGGATACGATGATCGACATTGGCGGTACCAATATGCTCTGCCAATTTTGACAGCAGGTGAAACTCTTCAGTGGTAGATCCAGGCGCTGCCAGGATTCCCGTATTGTCGCCGCCGGCAGACTTCAGCTCGTCTGCGAGCCGGTTGAGAGCCTCCTCCCAACTAACTTCTTCCCAATCGTCGCCAGACTTTAACCTTGGACGTAGCAATCTGTCGCTGCTGTAAATCCCCTCGTAGCTAAAACGGTCCCTGTCAGACAACCAGGCTTCATTGATCAACTCATTCTCACGCGGCACGACGCGTTTGATGGTTCCTCGCAGAACGTGCGCGTTCATATTCGAGCCAACGCAATCGTGCGGCGAAATCGTCGATCGCTGCATCATTTCCCATGCCCTGGCACTGTACCGATACGGTTTGTTGTTCAGCGCTCCGACCGGGCACAGGTCGATAATATTCGCCGACAGTTCGTGATCAATGCTCGCCTCGACATAAGTGCCGATCTTCATGTTCTCGCCACGTTCGGTGGTGCCAAGCTGTTGCAGACCTGTGACCTCATCGCCAAATCGCACGCACCGCGTGCAATGGATGCAACGAGTCATGTCCGTTGAGACGAGTGGACCAATATCTTTATCTTTGACGACGCGTTTTCGTTCCTGGTATCTCGAAACGTCGCGGCCATAACCAAGCGCCTGATCCTGGAGTTCGCACTCGCCGCCCTGATCACAAATCGGGCAATCGAGAGGATGATTGATCAGCAGGAATTCCATCGTCGCTTTCTGCGCAGCAATAGCCGCCGGCGACCGCGTGAATACCTTCATGCCCTCCATAATTGGCGTCGCGCAAGCCGGCATCGGTTTCGGCGCTTTCTCGACTTCAACGAGGCACATGCGGCAATTCGCCGCTATCGACAGTTTTTCGTGATAGCAAAAACGTGGGACGTAGGTGCCGATGTTATCCGTCACCTCGATAATCATCTGGCCCTTCTTAGCCTCGACCGGCTTGCCGTCGACTTCAATGTTGACGATGTCGTCGCTCATGCGGCGGCCTCGCTGGGGTCATCCACGATACTGCGTCCGTGGTTGCGCACCATATATTCGAATTCATGACGGAAGTGTTTAAGGAAACTCTGTACAGGCCATGCTGCAGCGTCGCCAAGTGCACAAATTGTGTGCCCCTCGATCTTGTTCGCCACATCAACGAGTTTGTCGAGATCTTCTTCCTGACCCTGGCCAGCAACGATTCTCGACAACATCCGGTATAACCAACCGGTTCCTTCCCTGCACGGCGTGCACTGGCCACATGATTCGGCCATGTAGAAACGCGAGATTCGACGCAAAACTTTTACCATGCAAGTGGTGTCGTCCATCACCATTACCGCGCCGGTGCCGAATGACGACCCGGCCTGCTGCAACGAGTTGTAGTCCATCGTGCAGTCCATGATGATGTCCGCCGGCATAACCGGTACAGACGAACCGCCAGGAATGACTGCCTTCAGCTTCCGTCCGTTCCACACGCCACCGCAGATGTCGAGCAGATCCTTGAACGGGATACCCATAGGTACTTCATAGTTGCCCGGCTTCTCAATATGGCCGGATACTGAAAACTGTGCCGTGCCACCGGAACCTTCCGGTCCGAGGTCTGCAAACCATTTCGCACCATTTCGAATAATGGACGGAACACTTGCAAGGCTTTGCGTGTTGTTGATCGTCGTTGGCTTGCCATACAGGCCAAAGTTCGCGGGGAAAGGTGGCTTGAAGCGTGGCTTGCCCTGCTTGCCTTCGAGCGACTCGAGCAATGCGGTCTCTTCGCCGCAAATGTATGCGCCGGCGCCTACAAATGTGTGCAGATCGAAATCTATGCCGGAACCCTTGATGTTCTTGCCAAGCAGACCGGCGTCATAGGCCTCTTTGACCGCCGCTTCAAATCGGGGAACCGGTTCGTCAATAAACTCACCGCGAATGTAGTTGTAGGCAACCGTGGCACCCATCGAATAGGCGGCAATCGCCATGCCTTCAACCAGTGAATGCGGGTTGTAGCGTAAAACCTCACGGTCATGGCAGGTGCCCGGCTCGCTCTCATCCGAATTGCAGACCAGGTATTTTTGCCCGGGTGCCGTTCGCGGCATGAAACTCCATTTCAATCCGGTCGGAAATCCGGCGCCGCCTCTGCCCCTGAGACCGGAAGCTTTCACCTCTTCAATAACATCTTCCGGCGACAACTCGCCGTCGAGGATTTTTCGCCAGGACTTGTAGCCGTCATGTTTTTCGTAGGTATCGAGAGACCACGATTCGTCGGCCCCGAACGTATTGAAGCAAACCAGGTTTTGTTTCACTTCAGTCATTCGAGCCCATCCAGAATCTCATCAACCTGTTCCAGCGTAAGATTCTCGTGATACTTGTGATCAATCATCATCATCGGAGCGCCACAACACGCCGCCAGGCACTCTTCCTCTCTCTTGAGGTAGATGCGACCGTCTGCAGTACTATCGCCGGTTTTGATACCCAGTTTTTTCTCGACGTGGCTAACTACGTCATCAGCGCCTCGCAACATGCATGCGACATTGGTGCAAATAGCGACGTTATGTCTGCCGACCGGCTTCGTCTGGAACATCGAATAGAAAGTTGCAACCTCATAAACCTGGATCGTTGGCAGCTCGAGGTAGTTGGCAACGCCATTCATTAACTCTGCAGTCAGGTAGCCATCGTTCTCATGCTGCACAGCGTGCAACGCACCGATGACTGCCGAGCGCTGTCGGTCTTCGGGAAAACGGGCTTTCCAGCGATCGATTTCCTCGCGAACGTGGTCTGAAAGTACGTTTGCGTCACTCATCGATCGATCTCGCCAAATACAATGTCTTGCGTACCAATTACTGCAACAACGTCGGCAAGCATGTGCCCTTCTACCATCTCGGACATCGCAGCGAGGTGCGCGAACCCAGGTGCGCGAATCTTTAAGCGATACGGTTTGTTGGCACCGTCCGAAACGATATATACGCCGAACTCGCCCTTGGGATGTTCAATGGCGGCGTAGGCCTCGCCTTCGGGCACGCAATAGCCCTCGGTGAACAATTTGAAATGGTGAATCAATGATTCCATGTCGTCTTTCATTTCGACACGCTTCGGTGGGACTATTTTGTTGTCGTCGATCATGACCGGACCGGGATTGTCCCGCAGCCAGGCGACACACTGCTTCATAATCCTGGCCGACTGCCGCATTTCTTCGACTCTGACCAGGTAGCGGTCATAACAATCGCCGTTCACGCCGACCGGGATATCAAAATCCATTCGGTCGTAAACCTCGTACGGCTGTTTCTTGCGCAGGTCCCATTCGATACCTGAGCCTCGCAACATGGGACCGGTGAACCCAAGATTGAGCGCCCGCTCCGGCGTTACAACAGCGATGTTAACCGTGCGCTGCTTCCAGATCCGATTATCAGTAAGCAAAGTTTCGTATTGATCTACACAACCGGGGAATTTGTCACAAAACGCGTCAATGAAGTCGAGTAATGATCCATCGCGAACTTCATTCAGGCGATCGACTTCTTTCTGGCTGCGCCATTTGGATGCCTGGTATTTGGGCATCGTATCCGGCAGGTCACGATAAACCCCGCCTGGCCGGTAATAAGTTGCATGCATGCGCGTACCAGATACCGCTTCGTAGCAGTCCATCAAGTCCTCGCGCTCACGAAAGCAGTAGAGAAACATCGTCATCGCGCCAATGTCGAGACCATGTGCACCGAGCCACATCAGGTGGTTCAGGATGCGGGTCATCTCATCAAACATTACACGGATGTACTTCGCACGCTCCGGCACTTCAACGCCGAGCAATTTCTCGATCGCAAGTACGTAGCCGTGCTCGTTACACATCATCGAAACGTAGTCGAGGCGATCCATGTAACCAATGCTCTGATTATATGGTTTGGACTCAGCGAGTTTTTCCGTACCGCGATGCAACAGGCCAACGTGAGGGTCGGCCTTGTAAATAACCTCACCTTCCATTTCAAGGACGAGTCTGAGCACACCATGAGCGGCCGGATGCTGCGGACCGAAGTTCATCGTGAAATTCTGAATCTCACCCATTGCCGGCATCATCCTTAAGTTCGGCCGAGTAGCGGTTGTCGTCGCGAATCACTCGCGGCACCAGGGTGCGCTCCTCAATGCTGACGGGCTGATAGACAACGCGCCCCCTGTCGCTGTCATACTTGACTTCGACATTTCCGGAGAGCGGAAAATCCTTGCGGAACGGATGGCCAATAAACCCATAGTCCGTCATGATTCGACGCAGATCCGGGTGACCTTCAAAAAGTATGCCTAAAAGATCAAACGCCTCGCGCTCAAACCAGTTCGCGGAACTCCAGACAGAGACCAGTGACGGTACAACCGGTGGATTGTTTTCTTCCGTAAAAACGCGCAAGCGAAGGCGAACATTCTGCTCCACTGACATCAGGTGATAGACGACGGCGAATCGGCGAGGATCAAACGAATCACTTTCATCAAGGATGACTGGCTTTCGCTCAACGCCACGACTGAAGCCGCTTTCCGTCGCGCTCTCCGTTTTCCACTCCACTTCGCCGTAGGTCAGATAATCAACACCACAAACATCGATCAGCTGATCGATCTGCAAATCGTCGTCATCGCGAAGCGCTTTTGCGACGTCGACAAGATCGGCCTTAGCCACTTCGTAGGTCAATTCATCACAGATGGATGTCACGCGCGTGACGCGTTCGCCAAAGCGTGTGTCTATCCGAGCAGCCAATGTCTCGATTGAAATGGTCATGACTTATGCATTACCTGGCGATCGTGCTCGTTCGCCGAATCTTCTTCTGGAGCTGAATGAGTCCATAGATGAGCGCTTCCGCTGTAGGAGGACAGCCAGGAACGTAGACATCCACTGGAACAACACGGTCGCAACCACGAACAACAGAATATGAATAGTGATAGTAGCCGCCGCCGTTTGCGCATGAGCCCATGGATACTACCCAACGAGGTTCCGGCATCTGGTCATAGACCTTTCGTAGCGCCGGAGCCATTTTGTTGCAGAGAGTTCCGGCAACAATCATCACGTCGGACTGACGCGGGCTCGGCCGAAAAATGATGCCGAACCTGTCGAGATCGTAGCGTGCGGCGCCCGCCTGCATCATTTCGACTGCGCAGCAGGCCAACCCAAAGGTCATTGGCCACATCGAACCCGTGCGGGCCCAGTTCATGACGTTGTCAACGCCGGTAATTACAAATCCCTTCTTCTGCAGACTGACAGCGCCCTCATCAGGCGTAACGTCTGATGTCGGCAATGTCTCAGCGGCGCTCAATCCCATTCCAGTGCCCCTTTCTTCCATTCATAAATGAAGCCGACGACAAGGACCGCCAGAAAGATGCCCATAGCTATCAGGCCGAACCCACCGACAGTATCCAGAGATACAGCCCAGGGAAACAGAAAAGCGATTTCAAGATCGAAAATGATGAAGAGAATAGCGACCAGGTAATAGCGGACATCAAACTTCATACGCGACTCTTCAAATGCTTCGAATCCGCATTCATAGGGCGAGAGTTTGTTGTCGTCCTTGCTGCCACTGCCAAACAAAAAGCCGAGCGCGAGCAGGAGCACACCGATACCGGTGGCAACTCCGAGGAAGATCAAAACCGGCACGTAATTTTGCAGCATATTGGAAGGTCTGGTTTGTTCTTGAATTAGGGACCAAATCAGCGCGGAATTGTATCAGGGTGCCTCACTCCGATAACACCCCTAGAAGGGTCGGATACGTGACTTTTTTCGTTTCGGATACTACGAATGCCCCGGCAGCCGCAAACTGGCCCGCAACGCCTTGATTGTCCGGTCTCTATGCCCAATCCGCCCGGTCGGCCTACGTTATCGACCCTTGAAAAAATGGTGGGTGCCGACCGACCTTTAGCGCGTCAATAAATCGAGCAATGAATGTATCTGCCGCGAAGTTCTGCCTTTTGGCATCAGCCACAAAAAAACCAGCCGATTGGCTGGTTTTCTAATTGATGGTGCCGACGGCCGGACTCGAACCGGCACAGCTTTCGCCACTGCCCCCTCAAGACAGCGTGTCTACCAATTCCACCACGTCGGCAATTCCTGTTCGGTTCGAAATCTACTGTTCAGCAGGAGGCTCATCAGCTGGCGCTTCGGCTTCCAACGGCGGAACACCGATGTCATCGGTCTGTGGCTCCGCGATATCTGTTTCCGGCAACTGGGGAACCTCGTCTGCAGGCATCGCTTCCTGCTGCTGCTCAGTTTCCGTAAGGGGCATGCTCTCCAGGAGGCTTTCCGGTGCTCCCGTTCGCTGGCTGCTGATATAGGCCAGGCTCAGGCTCGTCGCAAAAAAGGCTGTCGCCAGGATTGCCGTCGCGCGCGAGAAAAAGTTGGTTGAACCCTGCGCGCCGAAAACCGTGCCTGAAGCACCAGCGCCAAATGCGGCACCAGCTTCGGCTCCCTTGCCCCGCTGGAGCAGCACCAGGGCGATAATGCCGAGTGCGATCAAGGTGTGAACGATCAGCACTGTCGTTTGAATGTTTGCCATTTTTACCTCAACAGATGGCGACAGCGGCTTCCGCTATCGCCAGGAAATCTTCGGATTTCAGGGATGCGCCGCCAATCAGGCCGCCATCAATATCCGGATTTGAGAAAAGACCGCCGGCATTGTCTCCTTTAACGCTACCGCCATACAATATTTTTACACCCTCTGCGACACTTTCACTCTTCGCTTCCAGCAAAGCCCTGATGTGCCGGTGCACTTCCTGCGCCTGGTCGGGAGTGGCTGTCATCCCGGTACCGATCGCCCAGACCGGCTCATAAGCAATGACTGCCCGGCCAAATGCGTCGATGCCAGCAGAATCAAGAACCGCGTTCAACTGCTCGTCAATCACAGCCTCCGTCTTGCCGGATTCGCGCTGTTCCAGCGTTTCACCAACACAAAGAATCGGTGTCAGTCCGCATTTCTGCGCCGCCATGAATTTGTCCGCCACAGCCTGGCTGGTCTCGCCCATCAGCGCACGACGCTCTGAGTGGCCCACAATGACATATTCGCAGCCAACGTCCCGCAACATTGATCCGGCGGTTTCTCCGGTGAATGCGCCAGATTCATGCTCAGAAATCGTCTGAGCCCCCAGCCGGACGTTGCTGCCGCTGGTTTTTGCCGCGACTGCCGAAAGATAAGGGAATGGCGGGCAAACCAGGAGCTCAACGAGATCCGATTGCGGTGCGCCAGCAATAATGCCGTCTACCAGCTCAGCGTTGGCGACATTACTACCATTCATTTTCCAGTTTCCGGCGACCAGGTAACCGCGCATCTCAGAAATCCGTGAGGCTTAAAAGGCGCGCAAGGATACCGAGCCGCAGAGCCCAGCGCAACGCAGATTATGGCCTTATTGATCTAGGTAGAGGCTTCTGCCACAACAGATGCCAGCCTTTCAGCCAGGCTCAGCACCTGATGCTCGTCCTCGCCTTCCACCATTACCCTGATGACCGGTTCCGTGCCGGATGCCCGCAAAACCACACGTCCGGTCTTTGCGAGCTCCTCCTCCGCCCTGCTGACGGCATCCCGAATGGCCGGCACGTCGTGCGGATTCATCCGCTTCTCTGTACGAACATTCAGCATCGTCTGGGGGTAACGTGACATCCCGGCAATGAGCTCCGACAAGGGCTTCCCGGAGCGTTTCATTACGGCCAAAATTTGCAGCGCGGTTACCATGCCGTCACCGGTAGTTGTTTTATCGAGGCAAATCATGTGTCCGGAGGTCTCACCACCGATAATTCCGCCGGTTTCCCGCAACGCCTCAAGGACATACCGATCACCGACGGCTGCCCGCCTGAACTCGATACCGTGGCGTTCCAGCGCATGCTCGAGGCCAAGATTACTCATGACCGTACCGACGACAGGGCCTTGCAGCACGCCCTCAGCTTTTCTTGCTATGGCCAGCACGTACAAAAGCTGGTCTCCGTCTATGATTCCGCCTAGCTCGTCGATCATCACGACCCTGTCACCGTCACCATCCAGTGCGATTCCGACGGCTGCTTCTACCGCCATTACGGTCTTCTGCAGCAATTCAGGATGCGTCGAGCCGCAACCGTCGTTGATATTGCGGCCATTAGGCGAGCAGCCAAGCGTGATCACCTCAGCTCCCAGCTCATTCAGAGTTCGCGGCCCAACTTTGTACCCGGCCCCATTGGCACCATCAAACACAACCTTCATGCCATCAAGATCGAGATCAGAAGGAAACGTCGATTTGCAGAAATCCTGGTAGTGAGTTCGAGCGGTGTCAATGCGGGTTGCGCGGCCCAGCTTGCTGGATTCAAGCGTTATTGCCGGATTCTTCAATAAACGCTCAATTTTCATTTCGACATCGTCGGACAACTTCGCACCATCGCTATCGAAGAACTTGATGCCATTGTCGAAGTACGGGTTGTGGGAAGCGCTGATGACCACGCCAAGATTGGCTCCAAGCGCCTGCGTGAGGTTAGCAATGCCGGGTGTTGGCAAAGGACCCAGCAGAAGCACGTCGGCACCGGCCGCAACAAAGCCGGCTTCAAGCGCGGACTCAAACATGTAACCAGACAGCCTGGTGTCCTTGCCGATCAGTACGGTGCCACCTTCGGGCACCAGGACCTGCGCGGCGGCGCTCGCCAGGCGCAATGCAAACTCGGCACTCATCGGATCATTGCCGACCGTACCCCTTACTCCATCAGTACCAAAGAATTCCCTGCTCATTATCCTCGTCCAGCCTGTTTAATTGCCTCGGCAACCATCAATGCATCCACCGTCGAGGCCACGTCATGTGTTCGTACAATGTTCGCTCCTCGATCAATGGCTGCCAGGGCCGCCGCGATCCCCGCCGACACCCGCTCTCCAACCGGTTTTCCGGTCAGATTGCCGAGCCATTGTTTGCGGGACAAGCCTACCAGCAAAGGCAGTTCCAGTACCGCGAATTGATCAAGGTTTGCCAACAGTTTCAGGTTGTGGGCATCGTTCTTGCCAAATCCAAATCCGGGATCGACCAGCATTCTTTCTTTTTCAATGCCGGCGGCAGAACAGATTTCAACTCTCTCGGCCAAAAACCTGATGACGTCTCCTGGCAGCTCACCGTAAACCGGCGCCTGCTGCATGCTCTCCGGAGATCCCTGCATGTGCATCAGGCATACTGCTGCATCAAGCCCGGCGGCCACCTCCAGGGCGCCTTCTTTTCGCAACGCAAACACGTCGTTAATCATGACGGCACCTGCTCGCACGGCCTGTTCCATCACCTCCGGCTTACTTGAGTCGACCGAAACCGCAACATCAAGGCGGCTGGACAGGCGCTCAACAACCGGAATGACCCGGTCCAACTCTTCCTGCAATGGAGTCTCTTCAGACCCTGGCCGAGTCGAGTCGCCACCGATATCGATTATATCCGCGCCTTCTTCGTGCATTTCGGCTGCGCGCAGAAGCGCCTGATCGGGAGAGAGGTAGTTGCCACCGTCGGAAAACGAGTCGGGCGTGACATTGAGCACGCCCATTACCCGGGGCTGTTCAAGAGATAGTGTTCGATGACCGAGTCGCAGTTCCATATCCGTAACCCACAAATCCGAGGCTTAAAATGCAAAACGGCAGCTCTCAGGCTGCCGTTTCACAGAGTGCTTCGTTCGGCTAATGCTCCGATGCAGGGCCGCCGATCGGCGTCACAGTATCTGACTTATCATCTTTCTTTTTCACAGAAGGAGAATCGTCAGAATCATCCCAGTCGGCCGGTGGTCTTGGTTCGCGACCTGCCATGATGTCCTTGACCTGCTCCATATCAATTGTTTCGTATTTCATCAGCGCCTTGGCCATGACGTGCAGCTTCTCCTCATGTTCCTTGAGCAGAGACTCGGCACGAGTGTAATTTCGATCAATAATCTGGCGAACTTCCTCGTCGATCGTGTGCACAGTGACGTCGGAAACCTGCTTGTGCTGAGTGACGGAGCGTCCAAGGAACACTTCACCGTCATCTTCGCTGTAGGTCAACGGACCCAGCTTCTCAGACAAGCCCCACTTCGTGACCATGTTGCGCGCAATTTCCGTCGCACGTTCGATGTCATTCGACGCGCCAGTGGTCACATGATCAGCCCCAAGCGTCATCTCTTCAGCTATGCGGCCGCCGAACAACGTTGAGATATTGCTCTCGAGCGTACATTTCGAGACGCTGTATTTGTCTTCTTCAGGCAAATACATCGTGACGCCCAGCGCCCTGCCTCGCGGAATTATGGTCACTTTGTAAACCGGGTCGTGATCCGGGACGCAAAAGCCGACAATCGCGTGGCCTGCCTCATGGAAGGCTGTATTCAATTTTTCCTTTTCACTCATGACCATCGAGCGTCGCTCGGTGCCCATCATTATTTTGTCTTTGGCTTTCTCGAACTCTTCCATGCTGACAACGCGCTTATTGGAGCGAGCAGCAAACAATGCGGCCTCGTTGACGAGGTTGGCCAGATCGGCGCCCGAAAACCCTGGAGTTCCGCGAGCAATGATGCTGGGAACAACATCTTCATCCAATGGCACTTTGCGCATGTGTACTTTCAGAATCTGCTCGCGCCCGCGAATATCAGGAAGCGGCACAACCACCTGGCGGTCGAATCGTCCGGGGCGTAACAAAGCCGGATCCAGAACATCCGGCCGATTGGTTGCGGCAATCACAATGACGCCTTCGTTACCTTCGAAGCCATCCATTTCAACCAGCATCTGGTTAAGCGTCTGCTCACGCTCGTCGTGCCCACCGCCAAGGCCGGCACCACGATGCCTGCCTACCGCGTCAAGCTCGTCGATAAATATGATGCAGGGCGCCTGCTTCTTGGCCTGCTCGAACATGTCCCTTACGCGGGATGCACCAACGCCAACAAACATTTCGACGAAATCCGAACCCGAAATCGTGAAAAACGGCACTTTTGCTTCGCCGGCGATCGCTTTCGCCAGCAATGTCTTACCTGTGCCCGGTGAACCGACCATCAGCACGCCCTTGGGGATCTTGCCCCCCAGGCGCTGGAATTTGCTGGGATCTTTCAGGAAGTCGACGATTTCACTGACCTCTTCCTTGGCCTCTTCAATACCGGCAACGTCGGCAAACGACACGCCCACCTGGTCTTCACCAAGCAGTCGCGCTTTGCTCTTACCAAACGACATTGCGCCGCGGCCGCCGCCGCCGCCCTGCATTTGCCGCATAAAGTAAATCCAGACACCAATGAGAAGCAGAATCGGGAAAGAACTGATCAGAAGCTGACCTATCAGGCTCTGCGACTCCGGCTCCTGGGCCGTGAATGTCACGCTGTTTTCTTCAAGAATTCCGATCAGTGTGTTGTTGTCGGTTTCAGGACTTATTGTGTAGTACTGCAACGGAGGACGGCTGCCAAAGTTAATTCGCTCGCCGGAGAATTCCACGCGCTGGACCTTCCCGCCGCGAACATCCTGCAGAAACACGGAATAATCCGTGGGTTTGGCAGCTTGCCCTGTCGCCGTACTGAGGCCCTGCACAACTGACAGAAGCACAACAATAATGACAATGAAAACAAGAATATTTTTGGTCAGATCATTCACGAAAGATTTACCACTCCACAAGCAGGATTTAGACTGCGTCTAAGGATTAGACACTACTATAGTTGATAGTTTCTCGCCACAAGGTAGATCTCACTACTACCGGGCCGCGAGGCCTTTGGTTTAACCGCTTTTACTTTATCAAACGAGGTCCTGACGTCGGCAATAAACGCGTCCGTACCCTCCCCCTGGAAAAGCTTGCTGACAAAGTTACCTTTGCGCCCGAGGGTCTGCCTGGCCAGATCCAGCGCCAGTTCTGCCAAATACATGGATCTGGGCTGGTCGACAGCCTTGGTCCCGGTGATATTGGGTGCCATATCGCTCATTACAAGATCCGCCCGATCATCTCCGAGGAGATCGCCCAGCTGCTGCAGAACCTCAGCCTCCGTGAAGTCTCCCTGGATGAATTCAACTCCGGGCAATGAGTCCATGGGCAGGAGATCAAGCGCGATGATTCGCGCACGTCCATCCAGACAATGGTTTACATACTGGCTCCAGCCGCCGGGTGCCGCTCCCAGGTCGATACAAGTCATACCGGGTTTCAGGAATCGCTCCTTGTCTGCGATCTCCTTCAGTTTAAACACGGCGCGCGATCGCCAGCCTTCCTTCCGGGCCTGCAGGACGTAAGGATCTTTTTCCTGGCGTCGGCGCCACGAACCGCTGCTTCTTCTCGGCTTACTCATAATGGGTTGCTACAATGCGCCCGATGAACTTGTCTGAATCACAAAAGAAATTTCTGCGTGGCCTCGGCCACCAGTTGAAGCCCGTCATTATGGTCGGCGACGCCGGCCTTTCTGATGGTGTCCTGAAAGAATTTGCGTCCACGATTGAGCATCACGAGTTGATCAAGGTTCGAATTCGCGCCGGCGACCGCTCCGCCCGAGATGAAATTATTAAGAATCTCTGCGACAAGGGTTCCTCGAGCCTGGTGGCGCGAATCGGCAATGTTGCTTTGCTCTATCGGCGAAACGAAGAAAAGCCTCGCATCCCTCTGCCAATGAAGTGAGCCACGCAGGAAGCTGCCTAAATATAACGAACCTGGATAATTTCGTATTCCTTGTCCCCGCCAGGCGCTGAAAAATTGATCTCATCACCTTCATTCTTACCAATCAATGCCCTGGCGATTGGCGACGTATATGAAATAAGCCCCGCACCGATATCCGCTTCGTCCTCACCAACAATTCTGTAGGTCGTTTCGATTTCAGCCTGAACATCGTACAACTCTACTGTCGAGCCGAAGATTACCTTGCCACGGGCATCGACCTCGGTAACGTCGATAATCTGAATGTGTGAGAGCTTGCCCTCAATTTCCTTTATTCGACCTTCAATGAATCCCTGCTGCTCTTTGGCCGCATGATACTCAGCGTTTTCCTTGAGATCACCATGCGCACGCGCCTCGGCAATTGCCTGTATGACTTCCGGTCGATCTTCTGATTTCAGCTTTTGCAGTTCCTCGCGAAGCAACTCCGCGCCTCGAACTGTCATTGGCACTTTGCTCATGCCGCCACCTCTTTGTGCAGGTCCTGGAGACGATTTACATCACTATCATCGAGATGTTCAAGGGCATTGCAGGTCGCAATTGCAGCGCCCAGGGTTGTGTAATAAGTCACATTCGTCCGAACGGCTTCAGCACGAATCGAAGCTGATTCCCGAATCGCCTGCTTGCCTTCCGTCGTATTGACGATTAATGAAATTTCCATATTCTTGATCATGTCAACGATGTGCGGCCTGCCCTCACGAACTTTGTTCACTCGGCGGCAATCAACACCTGCTTCCGTAAGGCACTTCGCTGTCCCGTCCGTGGCCACAATATCGAAGCCACGCTTCACCAGGATGTTAGCGAGTTCCACGCACCCGGATTTATCACGCTCCCGGACACTGAGCAATGCTGTGCCTTGAGTCGGCAGCACAACGCCGGATGCAAGCTGCGCCTTCGCATACGCCTCCCCGAAAGTTCGTCCGATCCCCATTACCTCACCGGTAGATTTCATTTCGGGCCCCAGGATCGGATCCGCGCCAGCAAATTTCATGAATGGAAATACCGCTTCTTTGACCGAATAGTATTCCGGAATACGCTGGTTCACGTACCCCTGTTTCTCCAGTGACTCGCCAGCCATTACGCACGCCGCAATCTTGGCAAGCGGAATCCCCGTCGCCTTTGACACAAATGGTACCGTTCGTGATGCTCGCGGATTCACTTCCAGCAAATATACGATGTCGTTTTGAATCGCAAACTGGATATTCATCAGCCCGACCACGTTTAAACCATTGGCGAGCTTCACTGTTTGCTCTACAAGAGTTTCCTGCAATTCTTTGCTCAGACTGAACGGAGGAAGGGAGCAACCCGAGTCTCCGGAATGTACGCCAGCCTGCTCGATGTGCTCCATGATGCCGCCGATCAATACTCGTTCGCCGTCGCAGATTGCGTCAACGTCAACCTCGATGGCCAGATCGAGGAACCGGTCGAGCAGCACAGGGCTGTCGTTTGATACGCCGATTGCCGCATCCATATACGCGGCCAGGTCGTCTTCACCATGCACGATTTCCATTGCACGGCCACCAAGAACGTAGGAAGGCCTCACAACCAGCGGATAGCCCACATCGGCCCCCATCGAAATCGCCTCGTCCTGGTTACGCGCCGTCCGGTTCGGTGGTTGTTTTAGCTGCAGGTCCTCGACCAACTTCTGAAATCGCTCGCGATCTTCGGCAAGATCAATGGAGTCCGGCGATGTGCCGATAATCGGTGCGCCAGCGGCCTCGAGGTCACGAGCCAGTTTTAGTGGCGTCTGGCCACCATACTGAACGATGACTCCTTTTGGCTTTTCTTTTTCAATGATTTCCATGACGTCTTCAAACGTCAGAGACTCAAAATACAATCGGTCGGAGGTATCGTAATCGGTTGAGACTGTTTCCGGATTGCAGTTGACCATGATGGTCTCGTAACCCAATTCCCGGAGTGCAAGCGCGGCATGTACACAACAATAATCGAACTCGATGCCCTGCCCGATCCGATTCGGGCCGCCGCCCAGAATCATCATCTTGGGCTTGTCACCCGGATCTGCCTCGCATTCTTCTTCGTAAGTTGAATACATGTACGCAGTGGTGGTGGAAAACTCTGCGGCGCAGGTATCCACTCGTTTGAAGACCGGCCGAATTCCTGCATCAATCCTGCGTTGCCGAACGACTTTTTCTTTCTGCCGCAAAAGCGTTGCCAACCGCGCGTCTGAAAAACCCTTGCGCTTCAGCTGGCGGATACGGACTTCGTTCAATCCCTCAAAGCCCTCGGTCCTGACCTGCTTCTCTTCTTTGACGAGATCTGCAATCTGCACAAGAAACCACGGATCGATGCCCGTCAGCTCACCGGCTTCCTCGAGAGAGAATTCATGCCGTAGTGCATCAGCCAGGTAAAAAAGACGATCCGCGCCTGGATGGCGCAGTTCCTGGCATAGCCTGTCCCTGTCCTCATTATCGGCAATCGCCCTGATCTTTTCGTCCAGGCCGTCGACGCCAGTCTCAAGGCCGCGCAGCGCTTTCTGCAGAGATTCCTGGAAATTTCTGCCGATCGCCATGACTTCGCCAACCGACTTCATCTGAGTCGTTAGTTTGTCGTTGGCACCCGGAAATTTCTCAAAAGTGAATCTGGGGATCTTGGTGACCACGTAGTCGATAGTTGGTTCGAACGAGGCGGGCGTCATGCCACCGGTTATCTCATTCCGAAGCTCATCAAGCGTATAGCCTACTGCGAGTTTCGCAGCGACCTTTGCAATGGGAAATCCGGTCGCCTTTGACGCGAGCGCGGACGATCGGGACACCCGTGGATTCATTTCGATAATGAGCAGGCGCCCATCTTCCGGATTTACGGCAAACTGCACGTTGGAGCCGCCGGTTTCTACCCCTATTTTTCGCAGCACATCAATTGATGCGTTGCGCATTCGCTGATATTCCTTGTCCGTCAGCGTTTGGGCTGGCGCGACTGTAATGGAATCGCCGGTGTGAACGCCCATGGGGTCCAGATTCTCAATGGCGCATACGATAATGCAGTTGTCATTCTTGTCCCTGACAACCTCCATTTCGAACTCTTTCCAGCCGATGACAGATTCTTCCAGCAACACCTCTGTCGTCGGCGACATTTCGAGACCGTGAGATACAATTCGCTTGAATTCTTCCTGGTTGTAGGCGATGCCACCGCCGGTACCGCCCATCGTGAAAGACGGACGGATAATCGTCGGATAGCCAACTTCTGATTGCTTCTCAACGGCCTCCTCCAGCGTGTGTGCGATCTCCGCTTTGGGACTTTCGAGACCGATTTCACCCATGGCCTTGCGGAACAGTTCTCTGTCCTCCGCCATGTCGATCGCTTCGCGCGATGCAGCAATTAACTCAACCCGGTACTTCTCCAGAACGCCTTCGCGTACAAGGTCCAGGGCGCAGTTGAGGCCGGTCTGTCCACCCATGGTAGGCAGCAGGGCATCGGGTCTTTCTTTGGCAATGATCCGCTCAAGCGCCGTCCAGTGAACAGGCTCGATATAGACCGCATCCGCGGTTTCAGGGTCCGTCATGATGGTAGCGGGGTTCGAGTTAACGAGGATGACCCGATAACCTTCTTCCTTGAGTGCCTTGCAAGCCTGCGCGCCGGAATAATCGAACTCGCAGGCCTGTCCGATAACAATAGGACCGGCACCGATTATGAGGACACTTTCAATGTCTGTACGTTTTGGCATGCGTTAGGAATCAGAGTCGATCATTAGTGACTAATTACTTTAAGTATTTATTATAAATATATGTTTTTAATAAACTAAACAGATATTGCAGATTGACTATTGTTGCGCTTGTATTCATCCATATTGCCGATGAAGCGATCGAAAAGGTGGAGCACGTCATGCGGTCCGGGACTGGCTTCAGGGTGACCCTGGAAGCTGTATGCCGGCCGATCCTTAAATGCGATGCCCTGCAGCGACCCGTCGAACAGGGACGTATGCGTAATTTCAATGTTTTCCGGAAGCGAATCCGAGTCAACGGCAAAACCATGATTCTGGCTGGAAATCATTACCCGCCCTGTCGCCAGATCCTGTACCGGGTGATTGGCGCCGTGATGCCCGAATTTCATCTTCATCGTTTTCGCGCCGGCTGCCAGAGCGAGTAACTGATGCCCCAGGCAAATGCCGAAAACGGGCACTGACGATTCAAGAATCTTCTGAATCGCCGTAATTGCATAGTCGCAAGGTTCCGGATCTCCCGGTCCGTTCGAAAGAAACACGCCGTCCGGAGCGAGATCGAGGACTTCCTCGGCTGACGTGGTCGCCGGAACCACGGTCATTCGACACTCAAGATCAGACAGGATACGCAGAATATTTCGTTTTACGCCGTAGTCGTAGGCCACGACATGATACGGAGCAATTCGACGGCTCATGATTCTGGACCGGTCACCGAAGTTGCTCCGGTAGGACCATTGGTAGGAACGATCGGTGGTTACAAACTTGGCGAGATCCATCCCGGCAATGCCAGGAAATTTGTTGGCGTGCCGAACGGCTACCTCAGACTCCACGTCACCAGTCATTATGCAACCCGACTGGGCACCCTTCTCACGCAGAACACGCGTCAGTTTCCTCGTATCAATATCGGCGATGGCAACGGCGTTACCCGCCTTCAGGAATTCAGAAAAACTTCGCTCCGACCGCCAATTGCTCGACACCATGGAAGCATCGCGAATAATCAGCCCTGACGCATGGATCCTGGAAGACTCCATATCGTCACTGTTAGCACCGGTATTGCCGATATGCGGGTAGGTCAGGGTTACGATCTGGCGACAATACGACGGATCCGTCAGGATTTCCTGGTAGCCCGTCATTGCCGTATTAAATACGACTTCGCCGATGGTCTTGCCTTCCGCACCGACAGAAACGCCTCGGAATATAGTTCCGTCTTGAAGAGCCAGAACTGCGGGCGTACTCAACATCGATCCTTAAGATTCAAACCAAATCCACGGCTTGGTGCCAGTCTATCCGTACATTAGATGCACAAAAGCGGAAGGACATTGCCTTCCGCTCATGGATTCGCCGACCATCCGGCGACCGGGGGCAGTTTACTTAAGCAGAGCCTGCGGCGCCAGAAAAAAATGTAATTTCGATTACTGACTGATCTTTTCGAAGAAGCGCTTCACCGTTTCCAGCCATCCACCAGCTCGTGGGTTGTGACGTTCGCCGCCAGCACCGACGAGGTCCTCGAATTGCTGCAGAAGCGATTCCTGTTCAGAGGTCAGATTTACTGGCGTCTCAACAGCTACTTTGGCGAACAAATCGCCGCTCCGATGATCGCGGACAGTAGTTACGCCTTTTCCTCGCAAACGGAAAACTTTGCTGGACTGGGTTCCCGGTGGAATCTTCAACGAAACATTTCCATTCAGCGTCGGCAGCTCAACTTCTCCACCAAGCGTGGCCGTAGCAAAGCTGATCGGCACCTCGCAGGAGAGGTCTGCGCCGGCCCGCTCGAAAATCTTGTGTGGTGATACGCGAATTTCGACGTAGAGATCGCCCGGCGGACCACCATTACGACCGGCCTCCCCTTCACCGGAAAGCCTTATACGATCACCATCGTCGACGCCGCCCGGAACTTTGACATTGAGCGTCTTCGTTTTGGATAGCCTGCCTCGGCCATGGCATTTCTTACACGGGTCCGTGACAACACTACCGGCTCCTTTACAGGCCGGGCAGGTTTGCTGAATCGAAAAAAAGCCCTGCTGCATGCGCACCTGACCGGCCCCGCCGCAGGTCGTACATTTGACGGGTTCAGACCCTTTCTCAGCTCCATTTCCGTCGCATTCATCACAGACGATCTGGGTCGGCACGTCGATGGTTACGGTATCGCCGTTGACGGCACGTTCCAGATCAAGCTTTAGTTCATATCCGAGATCCGCACCACGAAATACCTGGCTGGCACCGCGCCTGCCACCGCCGCCGAAAATATCGCCGAAAACATCACCGAAGATATCGCTGAAACCCTCAGCGCCGTGGCCGCCACCACCCTGACCAGCGCGCAGGCCCTCATGTCCAAACCGGTCGTATGCGGCCCGTTTGTCGTCATCCTTCAGGACTTCGTAGGCTTCCTTGGCTTCCTTGAATTTAGACTCAGCATCGACGTCTTCCGTATTGCGATCAGGGTGATACTTCATCGCAAGACGTCGATAAGACTTCTTGATCTCAGCAGCCGAGGCACCCTTCGGTACATCAAGGACTTCGTAATAATCGCGCTTTGCCATTCCAGAAACTTCTTGGTTTAAGAAACGGGCGCCATCAGGCGCCCGAATTCATCGATGAGATCCGCAGATCTATTCCGATTTTTTCTGCTCGTCGTCGCCGTCGACTTCTTCAAATTCCGCGTCAACAACATCGTCGCCGCCAGCCTCGGCCTCTGCACTGCCTTCACCAGCGTCAGCAGCCTGCTCAGCGTAGAGCTTTTGCGCAACCGCGGCAGAAGCCTCACCTAATGCTGCAGTCTTCGCCTCGATTGTTTCCTTGTCTCCATCATCGAGTACGGCCTTCAGATCCGATACTGCGTTTTCAACCGCGAGACGTTCTTCGCCGCTGACTTTGTCGCCAGCTTCACTGAGCGTCTTCTCGGCTGCATGAATCAGACCATCAGCCTGGTTACGTGCGTCAACCTGCTCACGGAACTTCTTGTCTTCCTCGGCGTGACTTTCTGCCGCGGCAACCATTTCGTCCACCTCATCATCGGACAATCCACTGGATGCCTTGATGACGATGTTCTGGCTTTTTCCAGTCGCTTTGTCTTTCGCAGACACATTCAAAATCCCGTTTGCATCGATATCAAACTGAACTTCAATCTGCGGCAGGCCTCTTGGCGACGGCGGAATATCAGCCAGGTCAAATCGACCCAGGGATTTGTTGTCTTGCGAACGTTCTCGCTCACCCTGAAGAACATGGATGGTCACTGCTGTTTGATTGTCATCGGCCGTAGAAAATACCTGTGTCTCATTTGCGGGGATGGTCGTGTTCTTGCCGATCAGCTTGGTCATCACGCCGCCAAGCGTCTCAATTCCCAGGGACAACGGCGTCACGTCAAGCAACAATACATCTTTTACGTCGCCTGCCAGCACGCCACCTTGAATGGCTGCACCCATGGCCACTGCCTCGTCAGGATTGACATCCCGGCGTGGTTCTTTACCGAAGAAATCCTGTACTTCCTCCGCAACCTTCGGCATGCGCGTCTGGCCGCCAACAAGAATGACGTCGTCGATTTCATTGACCTTCAGACCGGCGTCAGTCAACGCGATTTTACACGGTGCAATAGTGCGACTGACAAGCTCGTCAACCAGTGATTCGAGCTTGGCTCGCGTCAGCTTTATATTGAGATGTTTAGGGCCGGTGGAATCAGCAGTAATGTAGGGAAGATTTACTTCCGTCTGTTGCTGCGTCGACAATTCAATTTTGGATTTCTCGGCAGCCTCTTTCAGGCGCTGCATTGCCAGCGGGTCGGCGGTAATGTCGACGCCGCTTTCTTTCTGAAATTCCGAGGTTAGATACTCGATAACCCGCATATCGAAGTCCTCACCACCGAGGAACGTGTCGCCATTGGTCGCCAGCACTTCGAACTGGTGCTCACCATCGACCTCAGCGATTTCGATAATTGAAATGTCGAACGTTCCGCCACCCAGATCAAATACTGCAATCTTGGCGTCGCCACGTTTCTTATCCATGCCGTAGGCAAGCGCTGCCGCCGTCGGCTCATTGATAATGCGCTTAACGTCGAGACCCGCGATCTTACCGGCGTCTTTGGTCGCCTGGCGCTGCGAATCATTGAAATATGCGGGAACCGTTACAACGGCTTCGGAAACTTCGGCGCCCAGATAATCTTCTGCGGTCTTCTTCATCTTCATCAGAACGCGCGCAGAAATTTCCGGCGGTGCCATTGCCTTGCCATTTGCCTCAACCCAGGCATCGCCATTGTCAGCCTTCACAATTTTGTAAGGCACCATGTTGATGTCGCGCTGAACAACGTCGTCTTCAAAGCGGCGCCCGATCAAACGCTTGACCGCATGCAAGGTGTTGCTCGGATTAGTGACAGCCTGACGTTTTGCCGACTGACCAACGAGGACCTCGCCATCTTTGCTGAATGCAACGATTGAGGGTGTGGTCCGGTCTCCTTCGCTGTTCTCGATCACTCGGGGTTTGCCCCCTTCCATGACCGCGACGCAGGAGTTCGTGGTACCAAGGTCGATACCAATAACTTTACCCATGATTAATGTTCTCCAATTGGATTAATTTCAAAACTGGACTCTAAATGGGGACTTGAGCAACTGATTCAAGCATTTTATGTACGCAATTCGGTCATATTGGACTATTCCCTTCCATTCCGACCTATTCCGCGGCCACCACCACCCTTGCCGGGCGCAAAAGGCGCCCGTTCAGGGCATAGCCCTTTTGAAATACGGTTATTACGCTTCCTGGCTCAGCGCCTTCGGACGGCTGCATGGTCATCGCCTCGTGCAGATTCGGATCGAAGGGCTCTCCCTGCGGATCCAGCTGCTCGATGCCAAATCTTTGCAGAACAGTCCCGAGGAGTTTCAAAGTGGCTTCGTTGCCCTCCTGAAGGCTCTCAACGCTAGGTGTACCCTCCGCCGCCAGCGCCATTTCCAGGCTGTCGCAAACTGCCAGGAGGTCAGCCGCGAAACGCTCCAGCGCGAACTTATGTGCTTTTTCTACGTCGCGGGCCGCTCGTTTGCGGACATTTTCAAGCTCTGCAGCTGCACGCAGGTACTTGTCCCAGTTTTCGTCTGCCTTGGCCTGCAGTTCGGCCAGCGGATCTTCTGCGACAGTGTCAGTGGCGTCTACCCCGCCACCATCGTTAATTGCGTCGTCTTCCACCTGACTTGCAGCCTCTTCCTCGTCGGCGCGATCGGGCTCAGCATTCATCGTACATATACTCCGGAAGTCACATGCGGGATCGGATCAATCCGGCCCCAATGGAGCCGGAATAGCCCGGCCTCGATTCAAAGATGCGGGAATTGTGGGACTCCGGCGGCAAATATCAAGGGTTTGGACGAATTAATCGTCCGCAGGAAGTACTTCCTAGCCGCCAGGCTTAAATGTCGACTCGAGGAGTCTCGCCGTTATGTCGACGATCGGCACGATCCGATCATACGCCATACGTGTTGGGCCAATGACCCCCAAGACACCAATGTGGTCGTCATCCACGTGGTAAGGAGCGGTGACGACGCTGCAATTATCCAGGATTTTGTAACCCGATTCCCTGCCGATAAACACCTGGACCCCAGTCGCGCTGATGCTCTTGTCGAGCAAATTGAGCATGAATTGCTTTGTTGAGAATGCCTCGAACAAGCGACGCAACGTCTCAACATCGGACAACTCCGCAAATTCCATCAAATTGGTCTCGCCGGCGACCAGGAATTCTTCTTTCGGCGAAACGGCTCCCTCCATGGCAGATTGAGCGACTGAAATAATGTCCGTCATTGCCTGGTTCATTGAGTCACGGGTCAGTTCGAGGTCATCCAGCAGCCGTCTGCGAATCTCATTCAGATCCTTACCCACATAATTTTCGTTGATGTAGTTAGCCGCCCTCTGCAACGCATCTTTTGTTTGCGGCTGCTCCGTGTGCAAGACGCGGTTTTGCACCTCTCTATCATTAATAACGAGTATCGCCAGCACCCGGTTTTCCGAGAGAGACAGGAATTCGATCTGACGAAGAATCGCCTTCTGCCCTTTTGGCACCGACACGACGCCGGCCATGCTCGTCACGTCGGACAACATACTGGAAACTGAATCCAGCAACGTCTCAGGGTTGCTAACCCGCCGATCGAGTTGAATCTTTAATTTGTCGATGTCTGTCTGAGCCGGAGGCTTGTAGCGAATCAGGGAATCAACAAACAGGCGATACCCCTGCGGCGTTGGGATCCTGCCTGCAGACGTATGCGGGGCAGCGATGAGACCAAGTTCCTCAAGGTCCGACATGACATTGCGGATCGTCGCCGGGCTGAGATCCATGCCGGACTTCTTCGACAGGGTCCTGGAACCGACAGGCTGGCCATCACGGATGAAGCGCTGAATCAGAACTTTGAGAAGTTGCTGAGCGCGTTCATTCGGCAGCTTGGGAATAGTTTCCGTAGACATTCACACAATTACGAAAAAAGGTACGCCTAACGCAGTATGTTAGGGTGAATCAAAAGTGTACAACGGCTTGGCGCTCGGTCAAGGGTTTGCAACAATTGACTGAAATACATATCCCCAGCCTGATGCCACATATAGTCTGACCCACCTATGAACACAGAATTCAAAAAAGTCGCGCTGGTCGGCCGCTACTCAGATTCCCGGGTTGCCGAGCCTATGCGGCGGATCTCAGCGCATTTGACAACAGTCGGACTGCAGGTTCTGGCTGCACCCGGGATTGCACCTGACCTGGGCGCAACCGGAGTCGCAGACGACGAGTTGCCGCGCAAAGCTGACCTGATCGTGGCTGTTGGTGGTGACGGGACCATGTTGCACGCCGCATCGCTTGCTGGCGACAGCGGTGTTCCGTTGCTCGGAGTCAATCGCGGCCGGCTCGGATTTCTTACAGATGTTTCGCCCGCCGAGATGCTGGAAAGCTTTGACGAGATTCTTGGCGGCAACTTCTCGAGAGAATCGCGACTGAGGCTTAAGGCAACGCTGTCGACGCCAGATGGGCATGAGGTCACGGCGCTGGCGCTGAACGATATAGTTTTGCAACGGCGCGACACCGGACGAATGCTCGATTTTGAAACACGCATTGGCGGCCATTACGTAAATACGCATATGGGCGATGGCCTGATCGTGGCAACTCCCACCGGCTCAACAGCCTATGCATTGAGCTGCGGCGGTCCCATTATTGAGCCCAGCCTCGATGCGGTCGTTGTCGTTCCAATCTGCCCCCACACTTTGAGCGACCGGCCACTCGTCATTCCTGCGCATCAGGATATCGAGGTTAAGCTGCTCGCACGTGAGAACACGAATGCCGAGGTTAGCGTCGACGGCCATGCCCTGGGGGAACTCCGCCCCGATGATCGACTGGTCATCGAGGAGGCACCAAACCGTATTACGCTGATTCATCCGCCCGGCTATGACTATTATGAGATTCTCCGGTCCAAACTGAATTGGGGCCGTGACAGTCGCAAACGGCATTTTGAAGGTGATTAATCAATGCTGACAAGTATTCAGGTCAGAAACTTCGCAATCATCGATCAGGTGGAAATAGAGTTTTCGTCGGGGATGACGGTGCTGACCGGAGAAACAGGTGCCGGCAAATCCATACTCGTAGACGCTATGGGCCTGGTCCTCGGCGAGAGGGGCGGAAGCGGCCTGGTTCGCAGCGGAGCCAAACGCGCCGAATTTACGGCCGAGTTTGACCTTCGTAACCTCCCGGGCGCCAGGGAATGGCTGGAAGAACAGATGCTGGATCTGGATGACGATTGCAACCTCCGCCGGATCGTCAACGCAGACGGACGGTCGAGGGCATTTATTAACGGCAATAGCGTGCCACTGCAAAGTCTGAAAACGTTGGGCGAGAAGCTACTCGATATCCATGGCCAACACTTTCACCAGTCGCTGGCGCGGCGCGACGTGCAAAGAAACCTCCTCGACTATTTCGGCGGACTGGTCGATCTGGCGGTAGCCACCAATAACGACTTTAACGACTGGCGCCTGTTGGCGGACAAGCTGGAGGCTCTTGAGTCGGCCAATGCGGACCGCAACGCCAAACTCGAATTGCTGCGATTCCAGATTGGCGAACTGGATTCTCTCGATATACAGCCGGCTGAATTTGATGCACTGATGGTCGAGAGATCAAAGCTGCAGAATAGTGGCCGACTGGCGGAAGGCGTTAACACCGCCCTGAACATCTTGTTCGACGCGGAGCCCGGCAATGCCCAATCGTTGCTTGCGGACGCGATTCAGTCGATCGACAACTTGTCGGCGGTCGACGCGGCGCTCGAACCAGTTGTGGCGATGCTGCAGGAAGCAAATATCCAGGTCACCGAGGTCGCGGATTCTCTGCGTCGCTATGGCGACGCGCTGGACATGGACCCGGCGCGGCAAAACTTTGTGGAAGAACGGCTCGATGCAATCAACAACATTGCGCGTAAACATCGCGTTGATCCTTCCGGGATTGACGAACTTCATCAAAACCTCGCGGAACAGTTGAACGACCTGGAACACGCCGAAGAGCGCGGAGCAGAACTGAAGGGCTTGGTGAGTGAAGCCGAAAAAAGTTACCGAAAATCGGCCAAGCGTTTGTCTGCAGGCCGCAAGAAAGCCGCGAATCGGTTCGCCTCGGCTGTAACCGACGCCATGGCAAATCTCGGCATGCCTGGCGGAGTATTCGTCATCAAACTCTCTGCGAGAGATATTGCCGACCCGCGCCCATTCGGTCTTGACGACATCGAGTACCAGATCAGCGCAAATCCGGGCCAGGAACCCATGGCACTTTCGAAAGTCGCTTCAGGCGGCGAATTATCACGGATGAGCCTGGCCATTCAGGTCGTCGCCAGCGACGGCAGCGCAATTCCGACGATGGTTTTTGACGAGGTTGATAGCGGTGTCGGTGGCGGAATCGCCGAAATGGTGGGCATGCGTTTACGCGAACTAGGCCAGACCCGGCAAGTGTTCTGCGTGACCCACCTTCCTCAGGTTGCCGCTCTCGGTAACAATCATTTCCGAATCATGAAAATCAGCGACGGCAAATCAACGAAGACGGGGATCACCCTTCTCAACGACGACGAAAGAACCGAAGAAATTGCCAGGATGCTGGGTGGCGTCGAGATTACGCAGCGAACCCGCGATCACGCAGCCGAAATGCTCGCGGCTGGTGCGAAAACGACAGCAAGTTCAAAAAGTGCCTGAGTGACCCCGGTTCAGGAATCGTCACTCTTTTTCATCGGGCGCACGTACATCACAAGGTTGTGATCCACAATCTCATAGCCATGTTTCTCGGCAATTGCGTGCTGAATTTTTTCTATTTCTTCATCCACAAACTCAATGACATCGCCTGTTTCAATACACACCATGTGATCATGATGATCCCCGCTGTCGAGTTCAAAAACAGAATGACCGCCTTCGAAGTTATGCCGGATGACAAGGTCAGCCGCCTCGAACTGGGTTAACACCCGATATACCGTAGCAAGACCTATGTCTTCGCCGGAATCCAGAAGCTCGCGATAGATATCCTCAGCGCTCATGTGCCTCATCGGGCTGTTCTCGAGAATTTCGAGTATTTTCAGCCTCGGAAGTGTGACTTTAAGTCCGGCCTTACGTAGATCCTGACGCTGTGCCATCTATGGGGTCTCTTTGTTGGGGTTGCTTACTTGGCAGCTACCGCAGCGGGTAACAAGTCGGTATCATGCGCGCCTATTATGACCCAGTCGACCGGGTCTCTCCACCAGCTTATTGGCACCGAACGTCGATAAACGGCACCAATTGAATCAGTCACGGTCAATCTGAATAATGCGTAAACGCCTGTTTTTAACTCTCGTCCTTGCGACGAGCATCTTTGCGAGCGGCTGTGTCTATCAGGCGGCGCTGTCGCAGGGAAACCTGCTCGACCAGGAAGATATTGACCAGGTGGAAGTTGGTATGACGCGCGGCCAGGTCCGGTTCCTGCTTGGGACGCCGATGATTGACGACCCATTCCATCAAAACCGTTGGGATTACGTTTACTTTCTTCGCATTGGTCGCGACAAAGCAACCTTCAAGCGTTGGATTTCGGTCTATTTCGAGGGCGAGAATGTGACTGAAATCGTTCGAGACCAGGACCTGCGCGAAGATCTTTAGGAACCTTCCGCGGGTGTCGATCCACCCATATGCCGACCACCTCTTGCAAGTTCCCGCCTGGCATCACGCGGGTCGATCTCCAGCTGCCTGAGTATTTCTACACGATCACCGTCGACCAGTTTCCGCCGCCGGGTTGCGGGCTTCCCCCAAATTGCGATCGGCATAGCGTCGAGGTCGAAATCCGGAAATTCCTTTCGCATGCCTGATGACTCGATCGCGTCGGCAGCGGTAGAACCCGTGATCAGGTCGACTTCCACGAGCTCCTGCCGGCTTGGCAGTGCAAAAATCACCTCGACGCGCATATCAGCCACGGATATGGGCCGGCCGCCGCTTAACGCGGCCCATAAATATCTGCGGCACGGCGCGTGAACGCGTCAACGAGTGAATTGCAGGTTTCTTCGAAAAACGCACCAAACAGCATATCGACCATCCTGTTTTCGAATTCAAACTCCAGTTCCAGAGACACCTTGCATCCCTCATCCCCCAGCGGCCGAAATCGCCAGCCGCCAGCCAGCACCCGAAACGGCCCGCCGAGCAAGGCGATATCGATCGCTTCATCCTGATTTCGCGTATTGCGCGTCGTAAACGTCTTGCTAATGCTGCCTTTATGCAGCTCCAGCGTCGCTTCCACGACGTTGTCTTCGCGCATCAGGACCTTGGAATGGTTGCACCAGGGCAGAAACTCGGCATAACGATCGACGTCGTCAACAAGTTGAAACATCTCACTGGACAGATATGGCACAAGGGCTGTTCTGCTAATTTTGCGCATTTATCAACTTCTAAAATGGCCGTGCCGGAGCAATTGGGGGAATTCTGGATGATTTAGCAGCAACCGACAACATACCTTGGGCCCGACCTGTCCTATAATCGCCGCGCTCAACTAAAGACACACAGGAATCACCACAGACAGTGGCAGCCAAAGACAAAAAACCAGCACCCGCGAAAATTGCCGTCAATAAAAAGGCGCGCTTTGATTACTCCATCGAGGATACGTTTCAGGCCGGACTGGTGCTGGAAGGCTGGGAGGTGAAAAGCCTCAGGGAGGGGCGCGCCCAGATTACGGAGAGCTATGTTCACGTCCGTAACGGCGAGGCATGGCTCCTCGGCGCCCAGATAACTCCTTTGGGTACGGTCTCGACCCATTTTCGACCTGATCCCACCAGGACCCGCAAACTTCTCCTGAACCGACACGAGCTCGACCGGCTTATTGGAGCCGTGGAGCGCAAAGGCTATACGCTGGTGCCACTCAATCTGCACTGGAGCAAAGGCAGAGCAAAACTCGATATCGGGCTGGCCAAGGGTAAGAAATCTCATGACAAACGAGCCACAGAAAAAGACCGCGATTGGCAACGGCAAAAAGGTCGTCTTATGAAGTCATTAAATCAATAGTTTCAATGATTTATGCTGATAAGTTAATGTGATCTATCATCACTGTGCTAACCTGGATCCAGTGCAACCGACCATTTATCCAATTGCCCTAGCACCTGGAATAACTTCTCGCCGCTCGTGCTAAGCCGGTACCCGAGGAGCGGAATCTTTTCAATCACGCCTTGCGCTCTGAGCTCATGCAGCCTTCGCTGCAACACGCTGGGCGAAATATGGCCACAGGATGCCTGCAATGCCCGAAAGTTGAGCGGGCCTACCCGCAACTCCCACACGATGCGCAAAGCCCAGCGCCGGCCCGACAGGTCAAGTGCTTTGGCCATACGCTCAGATGTCGGGGCCCTGCGAAGGTTCTGAATCCGTTGTGCCATGGCTCATTCGCCCATTTGCTACGATATTAATAGCGCTAATACTAATGCGCTTCCACTTCAGTAGCAATTCCAGAAATACCGTCTGTTCGATTGTTTTTTGCTGGAACGCCCCTACACTAGTCATTCGAAAGATTTAAACCGGGGGCGAACTGGATTCGACGTGGGTCGCGAAACTCCGGGTGCATGCCGAGGGACAGATCACCTCGTAAAACCAGCTGTAACACTTATAGTTGCCAACGACGACAACTACGCACTAGCTGCTTAAAAACCAACTTAGTGCCTTCTGCCCGGCTCGTGCTTGTGCGATCGGATCCCAGGAGTCATCTACACAAGACCGCGGCAAGGGCGTGTTCAGGGTCCGAACCGTTAAATCCTAACTGGACTGGTTTCAGGTTTTCCCTGCCCGTCGGGTAGCCTGCGACGAGATTAAAGACGGAATAAGCATGTAGACCCCGTAGCGGAGGACTTGCGGACGCGGGTTCGATACCCGCCGCCTCCACCAACAAACAAAGGTCACCGAAAGGTGGCCTTTTTGTTGTGGCGGGCAAGAGTTGAGTACCCGCGTAGCGGGTTCACATCTCGTCACGACGGACGAGATGGACGCGCCCAGCGCGCCCGCAGGGCGAGGGCCAGGGATGGCCCGAGTCTATCCCGCCGCCTCCACCAATAAATAAAGGCCACCGAAAGGTGGCCTTTTTTGTTGTGGCGGGCAAGAGTTGAGTACCCGCGTAGCGGGTTCACATCCTGTTCCCGCCTGTAATCGGAGTGGGGACGCTGTCTACCGTCGGGAGTATTGCAAAACCAACAGGGATTCCCGATTATCTTTGCCCCTATGCCGCGACTGCAATAATCGGCAATCGCTATTACGAACGAAGGAAGTCACAGGTGCCAACCCAGCCCGACCAAATAACGATAACGCGACCCGATGACTGGCACCTGCACCTGCGCGACGGCGCTTGTCTCGCCGCAGTACTTCCCGACACGGCGCGCCGATTCTCCCGCGCGATAGTTATGCCAAATCTCCTGCCGCCGGTGACGAATGTTGCATCGGCAGCCGCATATCGCGACCGAATCCTCGCCGCATTGCCGAAAGGTATGCAATTCGAACCACTGATGACGTTGTACCTCACAGAGACGACATCACCCGCGGATATCGCAGAAGCCAAGGCTAGCGGCTTCGTCCATGCTGTGAAGTACTATCCTGCCGGTGCAACGACCCACTCGGATGCCGGCGTGAACGACCTGGCGCGCTGCAGTGAAACCCTCGCCGCTATGGCGCAGCACGACTTGCCACTGTTGATGCATGGCGAAGTTACAGACCCCGGCATCGACATATTTGACCGCGAACGCGTATTCATCGAAACCCAACTGGAACCGGCAGTGCGCGAGTTCCCGGAGCTGCGCATAGTGCTTGAGCACATCACCACACGCGACGCGGTGGCGTTTGTTGAACGTAGCTCCGCTAGGGTTGCCGCGACAATCACTGCCCACCACTTGCTGCTCAACCGTAATCATATGTTCATCGGGGGCATAAGACCTCACCACTACTGTCTCCCGATACTGAAACGAGAGACCCATCGACAAGCGCTGCTGGCATCGGCAACGGGGGGCAACCCGAAGTTCTTTCTTGGCACTGACAGTGCGCCTCATGCGCGCAACTCGAAGGAAACCTCGTGCGGTTGCGCCGGCGTCTATACCGCGCATGCTGCGATCGAGCTGTATGCGGAAGCCTTCGACTCGGCAGGCCGACTTGATCGACTGGAAGCGTTTGCCAGTCACCACGGTCCGGATTTTTACGGACTGCCGCGGAACTCTGATCGCATCACCTTGGAGCGACGCGCA
>CAJQPR010000145.1 GCA_905480255.1 uncultured Woeseiaceae bacterium
CTGCCGATTTTGGCTGGCACGCTCCTGTCCCCGGATCGGGTCATCGTCAGAAATGTGCCCCAGCTGAAAGATGTCGCCACGATGATCACGTTGCTGCAAAGCATGGGTGTCCAGGTGACTTTCGATGACAAACTCAATGTCGAATCCGATGCATCAAATGTTGACGATCGACGCGCAACCTACGAACTGGTCAAGACGATGCGGGCATCGATTCTTGTGCTCGGTCCGCTGGTCGCACGGTTCGGTGAGGCTGAAGTATCACTTCCCGGCGGTTGTGCCATTGGCGCCCGGCCCGTCAATCTTCATGTGCAGGGGCTTGAGGCCATGGGCGCGGAGATTTCGGTCGAAAATGGCTATATCCATGCGCGGGCGGAGCGCTTGCATGGCGCGCACATCGTCTTCGATACGGTAACCGTGACCGGCACCGAAAACCTGATGATGGCAGCAGTTCTCGCGGACGGTGAGACGGTCCTGGAAAATGCCGCCCGCGAGCCTGAAGTGATTGACGTGGCCAACTTCCTGAATGCGATGGGAGCCAGGGTCAGCGGCGCCGGTACCAGCACGATTAAGATCGAAGGTGTTACCCGGCTTGGCGGAGCTGATCATACTGTTCTGCCGGACAGGATTGAGACCGGCACCTATCTCGTCGGGGCTGCCATGACCGGCGGGCGAGTTCGTCTTAATCAGGCTGCGCCGGACCACCTCGAAGCCGTCATCATCAAGCTGCAGGAGGCGGGGGCCGCCATTGAGAGCGGCGACGGGTATATCGAAATAGATATGCGTGGCAAACGCCCGTCGGCTGTAGACATCCGGACCACGCCCTATCCGGGATTCCCAACGGACATGCAGGCCCAGTTTTGCGCGATGAATGCGATGGCCGATGGTGTTGGCACCATTACTGAGACCATATTCGAGAACAGGTTTCAGCACGTGCTCGAACTGCAGCGAATGGGCGCGGATATTCAGATTGAAGGCAATACAGCCCTTTGCCGCGGAGTCGGGAAACTAACAGCGGCACCGGTAATGGCGACGGACCTGCGTGCCTCGGCTGGCCTCGTGCTTGCGGGCCTGGCTGCTGAGGGCGAGACGCTCGTCGATCGCATTTATCACGTCGATCGCGGTTACGAGAGGATCGAGGAGAAACTCCGTCAGCTCGGAGCCGAAATCAGGAGAGTGCCGAAGTAGTCCGGCCAGACCGCTTGATTGCTCAGGGTATTGGTGAGCGTTCTGTCGCGGTCAGGCTGACATCAAACGGTTGACCGTCGCGCAGTCCTTCCAACTGAACGACGTCCTCCGGATTTAGCCTCGCGACGATCAGCAGGGCCTGCTGGCGGGAACGTATCGGCTCACCGTTAATAGCGAGAATGACGTCGCCGCGAGCCAGGCCGACCTGTTCAGCCGGGCTGCCCGGAACGACGTCGCTCAACAAAATGCCAACATTTGGATTGATGCCGAGCGCGGTCGACTCGACCCGCGAGAGCTCCTCTGGAACGAGGCCAATGTACCCTCTGATGACGCGGCCATTCCTTTTGATCTCTTCGACCACGCCGCGAACAAGATCAACTGGAATCGCGAATCCGATGCCCTCGGTACCGGCATCCTGAGTCAGGACGGCTGTGTTGATGCCAACGAGCTGCCCGTTGGTATTGATAAGCGCACCGCCTGAATTTCCCTCGTTGATCGCCGCGTCCGTCTGAATGAAGTTCTCGAACGTCAGCAGGCCCAGAACGCCGCGGCCTGTTGCGCTGACGATACCCTGCGTTACGGTCCTGGTAAGGCCATAAGGATTGCCGATAGCCAGCACCACATCGCCAATCCTCAGCTGGTCGGATCGACCCAGCGGCATAGCGGGCAGGGTGCCGAGGTCGACTTTGAGCAGCGCGAGGTCCGTCTCGGCATCGACGCCAATCAGCTCGGGACTCGCAATCTGGCCATCGGCCAATTGCAGTCTGATGTCGTTAGCCAGGCCGACGACATGATAATTCGTGACGAGATAGCCTTCCGGATCGATAATAACCGCCGAGCCAACGCCTGTATCCACGCGAAATCGACCGCCGCCGGCGCTACTGTCGGATACGAGGCGTCTTGTGTAGACATTTGCGACCGATGGCGCGGCGATTTCGACGGCATCGGCATAACTTGCCGGTTGTCCCGGGGTACCGTTTCGGCCCACATCGATCGCCGGCAAAAGCTGTGGCCGGAAGAGCACCACGACAAATGCCGCGGCCAGCCCGACCACAACGGACTGAATCAGGAAAATCAGGACTGGTTTGAGTCGTGCCACCGTCTTTAGCCGCCATTCGCCTTATTAAGTATTTGTACCAATAGAGGCACGTTATGCGCCTTGATGTCTAGCCAATTTTGAATGGCCCTGTGTATAATGCGCGACTGATTCCGCACCCAGCCCCGAGCCCACCGCTATCCTGACGGTGCAACAGGTCTGGAAGCAAATCTACCAGTTTTCGAATAAAGCGATAAACCGTCCACGTGAGAGTCGTGTCAAATCGTTGCAAGGGGAGCTTAGGTTAACCAAAATTTGGAAAAATCGCCGCCTGGATAAAAGTGCTGCGATCCTTCCTGATGCAAACTGGTTTTAGCTGAATTCATACACGCAATGCTAAGAAATAAAGACTTTAATGAGATGGTGCATGGGAGTGTTACATGACTGATGACGTTGATCGCAACAGGCGTCATTTCCTGACTGTTGCCACAGCCGTTACCGGCGGTGCTGGAGTGGTGGCGGTTGCGATACCGTTTCTGGCTTCATTGAAGCCCAGTGCGAGAGCGCAGGCCCTTGGCGCCCCGGTTGAGGTGCCCATCGGGTCCCTGGAACCTGGCGAGATGGTTCGCGTCATGTGGCGTGGCCGGCTCGTATACGTCTTAAGGCGGGACGAGGAAATGCTTTCGCGGCTTCCGGAGTCAAAGGACTTGCTACGCGACCCTGATTCCGCGGTTGTTGAACAGCAGCCTGAATTTGCGGTTAATGAACATCGTTCGCTGAAGCCGGAATACCTGGTGATTGAAGGTTCCTGCACGCACTTAGGCTGTGCTCCGCTGGCGGAGTTTGAAGTTGGTCCGGCAGATGACTGGTTTGGTGGCTTTTTCTGCCCCTGTCACGGGTCTCGTTTCGACCTGTCCGGTCGTGTCTATAAAGGCGTCCCGGCGCCGACCAATCTGAGAGTGCCGCCTTACCGGTTTATTCGCGAGGATGTCATCATGATTGGCTCAGATGCGGGAGCAGCATAATGGCGCGCATCGAATCTGAAGTAGGAACGCGCGGCAGCGCAATCATGAAATGGATTGATGACCGGTTTCCGTTTACGGAGACGATGAAATACCACGTCACCGAGTACTACGCGTCCAAAAACTTCAACTGGTGGTACATCTTTGGCGTGTTGGCGATGGTAGTGCTGGTGATGCAGCTTGTTACCGGCATCTTCCTGACGATGAACTACAAGCCATCGGCAGTCGAGGCATTCGCTTCCGTTGAATACATCATGCGCGACGTTGAATGGGGTTGGCTCATACGTTACATGCATTCAACCGGCGCTTCCTTTTTCTTTATCGTCGTTTATCTACATATGTTTCGGGCCATGCTTTACGGCTCCTACCAGAAGCCGCGTGAGCTGATCTGGCTGATCGGTATGCTCATCTTTTTCGTGCTAATGGCGGAAGGTTTTGCGGGTTATTTGCTGCCCTGGGGACAAATGTCCTACTGGGGTGCTCAGGTAATTATTTCGCTATTCGGCGCCGTTCCGTTTGTCGGCGAGGCGCTGGTGGAGTGGATAAGAGGCGACTATGCGATATCGGATATCACTCTCAATCGATTCTTCGCATTTCACGTGATCCTGCTACCGCTGATTCTTGTCGCGCTGATTTTCCTGCACATTGTTGCACTGCACCACGTCGGTTCGAACAACCCGGACGGTGTGGACATTAAGAAGAACAAGGGCCCGGATGGCGTCCCCCTGGACGGCGTAGCGTTTCATCCCTACCACACGACAAAGGATCTCGTCGGTATCATAGTCTTCCTGATGATTTTCTCAGGGGTGGTCTTCTTCGCACCAGACATGGGCGGTTACTTCCTCGAACACGCAAACTTTGAGCCAGCAAACATGATGGCGACACCGGAGCATATTGCGCCGGTCTGGTACTACACACCGTACTACGCGATCCTGCGAGCAGTGCCTGACAAATTTTGGGGTTTCGTTCTGTTTGCCCTGTCGGTGGTGTTACCGGTCTTCCTGCCCTGGCTTGATCGGTCCCGGGTCAAATCGATTCGCTACCGCGGCTGGATATACAAGATGGCACTTTCCGTCTTCGTGGTCAGTTTCGTGACGTTGGGATGGCTGGGATTGCAGCCGGCAGAAGGCACCTACGTGATGCTGGCACGAATATTCTCGGTCCTGTATTTCGCGTTTTTCCTGTTGATGCCGTACTACACGACGATTGACAAGACGAAGCCCGTTCCTGACAGGGTGGTCTATCATGGTTAAATCGATCAGACTTGCTACCGCCTTCGGCGCATTGCTTCTTACTTGCGGCGTTTACGCGGCTACCAGCGTCGAGCTGGAACCTGCCGGAAATGATCCCGACAATATCAACTCGTTACAGCGCGGCGCGCGGAATTTCATGAATTACTGCGCAGGCTGTCACTCGGCAAAATACGTTCGTTTCAACACGCTTGGTCGTGATCTCGAGCTCAGCGAAGATCAGCTCATTGAGAACCTGATGTTCAACGCCGAAAAGACGTTTGAAACCATCCAGGCGACGATGCCTCTGGACCAGGCTGCACGCTGGTTCGGTCAGCCGCCACCGGATATGTCGTTGATGGCCCGGGCTCGTGGCACCGACTATGTTTACAATTTTTTGAAGGGCTTCTATCTTGATCCTGAGAGCCCTACCGGCGTAGATAATCGTGTTCTTGAGGGCACGAGCATGCCGCATGTTCTGTGGGAATTGCAGGGTTTCCAGACGGCCGTTTTTGCTACTGATGAAAATGGCGTCAGTCATTTTGAGCATTTTGAGCAGGCGACGACCGGTTCGATGTCGACCGAGGAATTCGATGAGTTTGCTCGCGATACCGCAAATTTCCTGGAATATATCAGTGAGCCGGTCCGATCAACGCGCCGGGTCCTGGGTACCTGGGTGATGATATATCTGCTGTTTTTCCTGGTAATCGCGATCATGCTCAAGAAGCAAATATGGAAGGACGTGACCTGACGGCGCGTCTTTCTGATCAATTCAAATCTAATAATAATAAGACCCGATTAACAGTATTCCTGAGAGGACCTCATCATGGCAGTAATTGCCAACCGAAGATCTGTGATGACATTGTTTTCGAAACCGACGTGTATTCATAGTCACCGCACACGCCTGGTGCTCGCTGAAAAGAACATCAACATCGAAATCGTAAACGTTGAAGGGCCAGATTTGCCCGAAGACCTTATGGATCTCAATCCGTATCATACGGTGCCGACGCTTGTAGACCGGGACCTCGTTCTATATGACTCCCGCGTGATTATCGAGTATCTGGACGAGCGGTTCCCACATCCGCCGTTAATGCCAGTTGATCCTGTAACGCGTGCGCAGTTCAGGCTTGCATTGTTCCGCATCGAAACAGACTGGTATCAGCTTGCTGAGCAATTTGATATGGACGGCGATCGAAAGCTCGCTTCCAAATCCAAGAAGATGCTCCGTGAGAGTATTCTTGCCAGTGTTGAATTGTTTTCTGCGCGGCAATATTTCCTGAGTGATGAGTTTTCCCTTGTCGATTGCAGTATCGCACCGATCCTGTGGCGCCTGCCGGTATATGGAATTGACCTTGGGTCTCAGTCCGAGCCGATTGAGGCCTACATGAAGCGAGTCTTCGAACGGCGCTCCTTCCAGGAGAGCCTGACTGAGCTCGAGCAGGAAATGCGCCTCTGAATTGCCACACCCGCCGGTGCCACAAATGGCCTGGCGGGAATGGTATCCTGAGGTTCGATTATGACGAATCCCAGTAAGTCTAAACGCCCCTACCTTATTCGCGCCATGCACGAATGGATGGGCGATAACGGCCACACGCCGCATATTGTGATTGACGCAGGCGTCGAAGGCGTGACCGTGCCGACAGAGCACATCAAAGATGGCAAGATCATTCTCAACGTCAGCCATTCGGCTGCTCATAATCTCAAGTTAACGAATGCCGGCGTGAGTTTTCGCGCCCGGTTTTCCGGCGTGCCATTTGATGTCTGGGTGCCGGTTTCTTCTGTGATGGGAATTTATGCGAAGGAGACGGGGCAGGGCATGATCTTTTCGCATGGCACCGAGCAACCGGAACCGCCTGATGATCCGGAAGAAAAAGAAAAGCTAAAGGGCGGCCGCTCTCACTTGAAAGTCGTCAAGTAAATCGCTTTACGAAGTCGCTGTGAGGAGCGCAGCGACGATGCAATCTCTTAAGGCCCGCGTCTTCGACCGGGTCAGCCGCCAAATAAGTGTTCGTCGATCAGGTCGCAAAGACAGTGAATAACGACCAGGTGGACTTCCTGGATACGAGCGGTACGATCTGCGGGAACCCGGATTTCGACATCGTTGGCGGTTAAGAGCTCCGCCATGGACCCACCATCTTTTCCGCTCAGAGCAACAACCGGCATTTGCCGTTCATGGGCCGCCACAATGGCGCGATTGACGTTTTCCGAATTTCCTGACGTTGAAATTGCCAACAAGATGTCGCCGTCCCGGCCAAGCGCACGGACCTGCTTTGCAAATATATCTTCGTAAGAGTAGTCATTCGCAATTGAAGTCAGGGTCGACGAATCTGTAGTCAGAGCGATGCCGGGAAGTCCCGGGCGCTCTCGTTCAAATCGGTTCAGCAGCTCGGATGAAAAATGTTGGGCATCGCCAGCGGATCCACCGTTTCCACAACTCAGAATCTTTCCTTCATTCTGCAAAGACTGGCCCATCAGCAACCCAGCTGCCGCAATGGGCTCAGGCAACACATTAGCCGCTGCCTCTTTGACTTCGATACTCTCCGAGAAATGCGTTCTGACTCTGGTTTCGGCGTCCATAATTTCGTCTGTTCCAACTGTAAATTGTGCTGAGTAGTTACACGCGGAATGCGTCTCTTATCCATTGTATCCTGCTTGGGCCCGTTTCTGCGCCATCAAAAGCAACGACGTCAAATCGCACCGGATGATCGCTCAGCACTGGATGCTTGCAGAGAAAAAACTCCGCAGTGAGTGCGATTCGAGTCTGTTTTTGCCCGGTCACGGACAGGGCAGCGGATGTGAAGCTTCTTTCTGATCGGTAACGCACTTCGACGAATGTCAGGCAGCCATGATCAAGCATCACAAGGTCTACTTCCCCGAGGCGACAGCGAAAATTACGATCGACCAGTTGCAGACCCTCGCCTCGCAAAAACTTCAGCGCAGCGACTTCTGCACGCTTGCCTCTTGCCGCCTTAGTTAATGCGAGTGTCTTCCGGCGGGCTAATGGGATCTTCATAGGTGGCTTCCGTGCCAAATTCTTCGATCATGTCCTGAAACTCGTCCTGGTCCGGCAGCGCAACGGGTTGACCCCGTTCGAATCGAGCCCAGGCGAGGCGGCGATGAACGCGACCGTCGGCGGTCAGGAACAGACGTCCCGTTGCGCCTGTGATTTCGTCCATGTTGCCTTCGCGGGCGTTAAACAATTCACCAACCAGGTGATATGCGTCATAGCCCATTGCATGAAGACGGGCGAGCCGTTTTTCCGCAGGCCAGTACTCGTTATAGATCGATGGATAGTCCGCGAGCCATGCTGGTGGAGAAACGACCCAGGGAGCATCAGCGAACATGACGTCGTTAAGGTCAGAGTCCGAACGGCCGTCCATTGTGTAAATATATGATGTCGAATAGACCGGCAATTCACCTGCATAGTGGAATTTAAGTTGAGACTTTATCAGGCGTCCGGCCTTGGCATCTGCAGCCAGAAAGACGAAGTCGATGTCCTGGCGACGACGCGGATCAAATTGCAGTGGGCCGCCGATGTTCGCGCGCAGCCGTTGATAGCGTTGGACGCTTTGAGACAGGCCCATGAGATTCTCGATTTCAAACGAGAAGTCCTGCGCATTCGGTTCGTAGTTGCGATACTCAAGCAGGGTGCCGCCGAGGCCTTCAAACTCGGTCGCAAAGCTTGACAAAACTCGTCTGCCCCAGTCGTTCGCCGGCACGAGCGCAACGGCGTGCAACCCCTCGTCTCCAATCGCTCGCACCGCTGCGGACGCTGCCTCGTCCTCCGGCGCCAGCGCGAACTGGAAAAAACCAGGCGGCGGCAAAATATCGGATGGCAAATAGTTGAGGCTCAATACCGGAACCGGCAGCAACATTTCCTCTGCCAGTTCGGTGACGCTGCGTCTTAACAGCGGGCCGACAACGAATTCGGCGCCATCAAGAACCGCCTGCGAATACGCTCCTACAACGCCACCATCTGCATTGACGTCGTAGACCTTTATCTGCTGCTGGCTGTCGGTACCACCGATTGCCGAAAAATAGGAGCCCAGGAATCCGTTCTTAATGGCGTTGCCCGCGGTCTCGTTATTGCCTGATAGCGGCAATAAGAGCGCAACCTGCCGAGGGTAATTAAGGAGGCTGTCCTGCGGAAGTGACAGATCGGAGAGGACGCCGATGGCGGGGTGATTGATGAATGTTTCCTGCCAGCGAATAACGCCGTTGCCCCAGCCGATTCCCTGCTGTCCCGTAGAGTTCGCGAGTGCCGCCAGCGATAGCCAGCCGCGCGTTATCGGGTCGTATGCGATCTCCGAGGCATTCTTCAGCGTCTGCGTATCACTGACAATAAGTCCGGCCCATAATCTTTGCCGGTTCGCGTCAAGCGCTTGTGGGCTATCAAGCCAGTTCTCGCGTTGCGTGTAGAGATCGACCGCCCGCAGAGGCTCGCCTTTTTGGAACCAGGCGTCGGCGCGCAACGCCTCTATTCTTGCCCGGTGATCAGCCGGCAGAGCCTGTTCGGAAAGCGGATCGAGCAAGTCCAGCGCGCGGTCCGGTCTTCCTTCCCACAAAGAAAGCGCCGCGGCATCGGCACTCCACAGCCACAGCAATTCGCCGCTGGCGGGAGCCGGCATCTGGCTGAGTGCGCTACGTGCGCGCTGGCCATCACCCGCAAACAGCCACTGCTCGATAGCCAGCAGAGTCAGCCGATCGCGTTCCTGACCACTCGTCTCTGACGCGATGCCAATGTATACGCCAGCCGCATCCGCATATTGTCCTGCGGCAGACAATGTTTCTGCGCGGCGCTCGTTTTCGCCACCGTAGCCGCCAAAGTCTGATGTGGCACAGGCATTCAGCAAGAACGCGATCGCAAGGAGTGCGACAATACGTTGGAAGAAAGCTTGCGTATTCATCATGTGAATTGCCGGAAGACAGATGAGCCCGGCAGGATGTCAGTTAATACAATCATTAATTCATCAATAACCTGAATGTTGGACCATTCAAAATTGATCCTGTTTCAAATTCGGATCTCACCCAGCTGGAGAGCCAGAGGTTGAACGAAGGCACACTGTTTATCGTTGCGACTCCTATCGGGAATCTGAACGACTTGTCGCCACGCGCCAGGGAGGTGCTGGCTGCGGCTGACATCATTGCCGCCGAGGATACCCGCGTGACCGGTCGATTGCTATCGCATTTCGGCATCAAGGGCCGACAAATGGCGCTTCACGAGCACAATGAAGAAGCCGTTTCTGCGCAGCTGCTCAGCGAACTTAAAAACGGAAAGTCTGTCGCACTTGTCAGTGATGCCGGTACCCCGTTAATAAGTGATCCCGGCTTCAGTCTTCTCTGCCTCGCGCACGCCGAAGGTATTACCGTTTCCCCCATTCCGGGCGCTTCGGCGGTCATTGCAGCACTTTCCGCTTCCGGGTTGCCGACAGACAGATTCACCTTTGAAGGATTCTTGCCGCCGAAAAAGGCGGCTCGTACGAAGCGACTTCAGTCACTCGCCAAAGAGCAACGCACGATGGTCTTTTATGAGTCCGTGCATCGAATTGCCGACACGTTGAACGATATGGCAGAGACCCTGGGATCGTTGAGGAAAGCGTTTATCGGTCGTGAGCTCAGCAAGCTGCATGAGCAATGTGTTTGTGCAGACCTGCAAACTATGGCGAGCATGATTGAGGACGGGAATATTCCTTCAAAGGGGGAATTCGTTATCGCGGTCGTCGGTGCCAGGGATGAGGACGTTGATGCAGAACAAATCAATGCCGAGCGTTTGCTTGCAGAGTTGGTTGCTGTGCTGCCCGGTAAGCAAGCGGTGGAGATTGCGACCAGGTTATCAGGCCGGCACCGGAATGAGCTGTACCAGAAAATGCTGGAGCTGAAGGCCCAAAAATCCTGAAGCATGGTGCCTAAATGGCGTATGATTCGCGGCCCCTTTCAGGGGGATGAGAAAGTGAGAGTCGGCCAGGCAATCGCCGGATTCCAAGGAATCCGGAGGAAAGTCCGGGCTCCGTCAGGCAGGGCGCCAGGTAACGCCTGGAGGGTGCGAACCCATGGAAAGTGCCACAGAAAATATACCGCCAGCTTTGCTGGTAAGGGTGAAAAGGTGCGGTAAGAGCGCACCGCGCGGGTGGCAACACTCCGCGGCACGGTAAACCCCGCCTGGAGCAAGACCAAATAGGGGAGCAGGGAGGCCTTCGAGCCTCGACCGCGCGCCTGAGCGGGCTCCCGGGTAGGTTGCTTGAGGCAGTCGGTGACGGCTGTCCCAGATGAATGGTTGTCGATTACAGAACCCGGCTTATTGTCGGCTCCGACTTTCTTGATCCATTTCCCTTTTAAAATCAATGAGTTATAATCAATCTCGAGTTTGATTAGAGCGAATTTGCGCGGCTTGGCAAAATCGCAGCAAGATCCGTTGAAAATGAGGCCCTGTCTGCGTTTGGCGACTTTATGTTAATACGTCGATTAGGAAGGTCATGTAAGCATCTGATTTTCCTCGCGCGAGGGCTGCCACAATTCGCCCGATTTGAGCCACCTCAACGCCTCTAAGTCCCTGTACAACAACAATTAATTGCCAGGGCCCATTGACGCTCCGGACGCCCCGACCTTATAGTGTTGAAAAGTGGATAAAAGTGGGAGGAAAGGGGCAGCCTGCCCGGATTTCGCGCCAGAAGAGCGAAGACCGAGCCGCCTTAACCACCGTGTTTCGAGGGGCAACCAAAGTCAGTCTGGACGCCAAAGGGCGTATGGCAATACCGACCCGGTATCGGGAGCGGCTGTCTGCCCGTTGTGATGGCGAGATTGTTGTCACTGTCGACAAAGACCACTGCCTCCTGATTTATCCACTGCCGGACTGGGAAGAGCTGGAGCGCAAGTTGGTGCGCCTGCCCAGCATGAACAAGGTCGCACGCAACATCGTGCGAATTATGGTCGGTTATGCGACCGAGGTCGACATGGATAACAACGGTCGCATCCTCGTATCGCGGGAATTACGAGATTTCGCCGGGTTGGACAAGTCGGCGATGTTGATAGGGCAAGGCAACAAGTTTGAATTATGGGATGAAGACTCCTGGATCGAAAAACGTGACGCGTGGCTGGCCGAAGACGGTGACGGCGAGCTGCCTGCGGATCTTGAATCCATATCTTTTTAGAGCGAGGCGTTCTAACGGGGGCAACACCCAATGAGCGACGACCAGCATGTGCCGGTCTTGCTCGACAAGGTCCTTAGCGGACTGGCAATAAAACAAGACGGTATTTACGTCGACGGGACATTCGGACGAGGAGGACACAGTAGCGCGATCCTCGAGCGACTCGGAGAAGAAGGCCGGCTGATAGCAATTGATCGCGACCCACAGGCGATCGCATCGGCGGCGCCATCACTTTCGAGTGACCAAAGAGTGACATTAGTAAGGGACGAATTTGCAAACTTGGCGACATGCATGGGGGAAAGGGGAGTCACGGGACAAGTCGACGGCTTGCTCTTCGACCTGGGCGTCTCGTCACCACAGCTGGATGAAGCGGCACGAGGCTTCAGCTTTCGCCGCGACGGCCCACTCGACATGCGCATGGATCCGGATGCCGGCGTCTCTGCAGCTGACTGGCTGCAATCCGTGGAAGAAAGGACGTTGAGGCAGATTATTTTCAAGTACGGCGAGGAGCGCGACGCACCGCGCATCGCCAGAGCGATTGTTGCTGCGCGCAACGAGGCCGCGATCAATAGCACGCTGCAGCTGGCGGACATCATCGCGTCGGTAGTGCCAGCCCACAAGCGCAAGAAGCACCCGGCGACCAAAACCTTCCAGGCTATTCGCATCTATATCAACGACGAGCTGGGCCAGATCGAATCAGTCCTCAAACAGTCATTAGACGTATTGAAACGTGGCGGTCGACTTTGCGTCATCAGTTTTCATTCGCTGGAAGATCGCATCGTCAAACGTTTCATGCGCGAGGCATCACGTGAGAGCGAACAGTATCGCGGCATGCCGGATGTGCCGGTAGAGCATCAACCGAAACTGAAGCTTGTTGGTAAGGCCATTGCTGCCAGCGAGGAAGAAATTGCTGACAACGTCCGGGCGCGCAGCGCGCACCTGCGAATTGCGGAGCGGACCTGATGACTATTGCTGCAAAACGCCAACCGTTTCTGCTGGTCATCGTGTTTGCGACCGTCTGCATCATCAGTGCGATCGCACTGATCTACACGAAGCACGAGTCACGCAAATTATTTGTCGAACTCGAAACGCTGACGCATCAGCGTGACGAGCTGAACATTGAATGGGGTCAGCTGCAGATTGAACAGAGCACTTGGGCCACACACTCCCGGATTGAGCAAGTTGCAACCGAGGACCTATCGCTGGTGCGACCGACCAGCGCAGAAATTTACGTAATCGAGCGGCAATGACACGCGGCGCAGAAACAAAAACACAAACTGCAAAACGATTCGTCGGCAGAGTGACGCTGGTCAGCGTGTTGTTCGGCGTGGCCGCCGTCACCCTGGTTGCGCGTGCTGTGCACCTGCAGGTTCTCGATGCAGAGTTCCTGACCGAGCAGGCCAACAGCCGACACCTGCGCACGGAAAGCATTACGGCACACCGCGGCACGATTACCGATCGCAACGGCGAACCGCTGGCAATTAGCACGCCGGTCGACAGCATCTGGGCTAACCCGAAAGAGTTGGTGCTT
>CAJQPR010000146.1 GCA_905480255.1 uncultured Woeseiaceae bacterium
ACTGTAGGCAGACTCGTGAGCCTGTCGGCGATCGTACTCGCGTCCATCATTGCGAGACCCCTTCTTGGCAACTTCGACCAGGCGTTTCAGTACATCCAGGAGTTCACAGGCTTTTTTACGCCTGGAATCGTGGTCATCTTCTTCCTTGCGATGTTCTGGAAAAAAGCGACCGCAAATGCCGCAATAGCCGTCGCAATCAGCTCTGCTGTGATATCGCTGGCGCTGAAACTGCTCTGGCCGGCGCTGCCATTTATCGATCGGGTCGGGCTGGTTTTCCTGCTTTGCGCTGTCATCGGGTTGGCGGTTTCACATTTTGAAGGCGGAGTCGAACAGGCGGGTGCAATCGAGTACAAAGATATAGATACGACAACAAGCGCCAGTTTCAACCTGGCGTCGGCTGTCATTGTCCTGATGCTCGTCGGTCTTTACGCAACATGGTGGTAAATCTCTTGGATACTCATCCCGATTACTCACGCATGGCGATGATTGCCATGCTGTCACTGGCATTATCTTCTCTGCTTGCGACGCCAGTCGTCGCGGACGAGAGTGAGACAGAGGCGCCGGCGAATGACTTCGTTTCTGCATCGACGGTCGCAGAGATCCAGACCCAGATGAGACGACTGCCCGATGACGACATCTGGTGGACAGTCAACGGCAAGGACATGGCATGGAACTTCAGGAACCTGCACCAGATCTTTCCTACTGTGAATGTCTACCGGAACGGTCCCGTCCGGCAGCTGGTCCATCGCCCCATGAAAGAAATCGCCGAGTTCATGGTCGAGACGCCTGCAGGCCCGATGACTTTCGACGCTTTCATCGAAAGCGATCAGTCGACGACAATGGGCGTCGTCATACTGCATAAAGGCGACATCGTTTTCGAAAGATATCCAAGGATGCAGGAGTATGAGAAGCCGGTGTACTGGTCCACCGCGAAGATTTTCACCTCAACGATTATCCGTATTCTCGAAGAGCGCGGCGAAATTGATGTCAGCAAACCGATTGACTTCTACATAACGGAACTTGCCGGGTCGAGCTTCGCCGGCACTTCAGTACGCCACATCCTGGATATGGCATCCGGCCTCGATTGTTCCGATGAATACGATTCCCGGGATTCCTGTTATTACCTCTACTCGATGGCGATCGGCGACGGCTTTCGGACCGCGAATGCCCCGGATAATCCGTACGATTTTGCAGCCACCTACGAAGCAACCCGGGTTGCACCACCAGGCCAGGTATTTTCCTATTCCGGGCTGAACACATTCATTCTCGGCTGGCTCGTGGAAAAGATTACCGACATGCCGTTCCAGGACGCATTGACCAGGGAAATCTGGTATCACATTGGCGCCGAATCGGATGCTTCATACATTGCGCCACGCTATGGAATTGCTGTCACTCATGGGGGCTTTGTCTCGCGCATGCGTGACCTTGCGCGTTTCGGTCTTTTGTTTACGCCGAGCTATTCCATTGTCAGCGACCAGCAAATCATTTCGGATTCTCACATTGACCTGCTCAGAAATGGCGGCGACCCAAAGTTGTTGAGAAACGCCGGCGTACCGGGTGTCGAAATAAGTGGCATCAAACACAATGTGTACCAATGGGATGCTATTTTCGCCAATGACAATTTTTTCAAGGGAGGCTGGGCAGGACAGGGACTGATCGTCAATCCGACGCGCGACACCGTCGCGGTATTCACCAGTTATTTCAAAGACGACCAGTACAGCGAAGTGAAGCTGGAACAAAAGCTGTTCGAAGTTCTGGATAGTGTGTTTGGCGACTCGGAAACGCGGTGACAGAGGATTGCGTCGGCAATAGTGTCGTCCTCGTGACCGGAGGTGCGTCCGGTGTGGGACGAGTGATCGCCGAGTCATTCATCGCAAAAGGCACATCGGTACATATTTTTGATGCGTCGCAGGATCACATCGACCATTTTCTCGGCGCCAATCAAACTGCTTCTGCTTCACTCTGCGATGTTGGACTACCCGACCAGGTTGACGCAGCATTCGACGACTTCTCATCCAGGTACGATCGCCTTGATGTACTCGTCAACAATGCTGGAGTTGCAGGGCCTGCCGGTGCGGTGGAAGACCTGGACGTTGACGGCTGGGATAAGTGCATCGGCGTGAACCTGAGTGGCACTTTCTACGTCACTCGCAAGGCGATTCCACTTCTGAAGGCACAGAGGAAAGCTGCAATTATCAATTTGGCATCGAATGCCGGACTGTTCGGCTGTCCTCACCGGTCCCCCTATGTTGCCTCCAAATGGGGCATGATCGGTCTGACCAAGACCTGGGCGATGGAACTCGGTCCGCACAACATTCGTGTTAATGCGGTCTGCCCGACCAGCGTCGAAGGTGACCGCATTAATACCGTCATCGAACAGGACGCGGCGAGGCGCGGCCTTACCGCTGAGGAAATTCGGAATGTGTATCAGCGTCAAAGCTCCATGCGCACGTTTGTCTCCGCAGAAGATGTTGCAGATATGGTTTTCTTCCTCGCATCCGACAATGCCCGCCGCATCTCCGGCCAGGCGATTGCCGTTGACGGACACACGGAAACGCTGTCCAACTGGCTGGATCACAAATGACTGACAAGATGCGTGCGGCGTGGTTTGCGGAGTTTGGACCGGCTGCGGATGTACTCAACATCGGCGAACTCGACAAACCGTCGGCCGGCCCGGGGCAGGTGCTCGTTCGCCTTCATACCAGTGGCGTCAATCCATCGGACGTCAAGAAACGTGCAGGGTCATTTCCTGATCTACTCGATAACGGCCCGGTAATACCCAACAGTGATGGTGCCGGCATTATCGAGGCCGTCGGCGACGGCGTATCCGGAAGCCGGATTGGCGAGCGCGTCTGGATCTACCAGGCCCAGTTTGGCCGCAGCTTCGGCACTGCCGCCGAATACGTTGCTGTCGACAGTGCGAGAGCAGCACGCCTGCCGGCCAAAACAGATTTCGACATCGGGGCCTGCCTTGGTATCCCCGTCATGACGGCACATCGCTGCGTATTTGCAGACGGCGGCGTTGACGGGCAAACAATTCTGATCACCGGTGGCGCAGGACGTGTTGGATACTACGCCATACAGTGGGCAAGCCAGGCTGGCGCACGGGTGATTGCAACTGCCAGTAACCAGGTCGATTCTGAGGCCTGCAAATCCGCCGGTGCGGATAGCGTCGTTGATCACCGCGATACGAGGTTCGCTCAATCTGTCCTCGACGCGACTGATGGGAAACCCGTTGATCGCATTATCGACGTCGAGTTCGGCGCCAACCTCGCAACTTCTATTGAGGTCATTCGAATCGGTGGAACGATAGCGACGTACTCCTCCACGATCGATCCGCGCCCGAGGCTACCGTTCTTTGAAATGATGTACAAAGATGTCGTCGTGCGATTTGTCATCGTATATTCGATGCCGGAGTCGGCGAAACAAATTGCTATTGCCGATATCGAACGAGCGTTGGAACAAAATCTTCTGCAGCACCGCATCGCAAAGAGGCTGCCATTGGACATGATTGCGGAAAGTAATGAGCTCATTGAACAAGGCAAAATCAGGGGATGTGCCGTTTTAACGATCGACTGACCAGGAATACCAGGCGCCATGGAACAGAAAAAAATCGACCGGCCC
>CAJQPR010000147.1 GCA_905480255.1 uncultured Woeseiaceae bacterium
CGGCCTCGACGCTGCCGCTGAGTTCTGGGCGGAAGCGCTCGGGTCGCCTGTCAGGCAAACCGCCGATACCGGCAAAAGCCCCTACGTCGAACTCGAAGTGGAAGAAGGCGAGCCCTATTTCGAAGTGCAGAAAGTTGATCATGAAAGCCGCGTACACATCGATATTGAAACTGATGATATTGATGCCGAGGTCGCAAGGCTGGAAGCACTGGGAGCCAAGAGAATCAGCGCGATCAAATCCTGGGTCGTCATGGAAGCGCCGACTGGGCAGCGCTTTTGCGTCGTGCCCGTCGTTCGCGGTAGCTTCGCGGAAAAAGCGAATTACTGGAATACCTAAAAACGACCCACAGAGGTCGTCGATAAAAACAAGGAGAATCAAATGACAAGTGAATTAATGAGCCTCACGTGGATCGTGGCGCTGCAGATGATTATGTGGGTTCCATACATACTCAACATGATTGCTGTGCGAGGACTGATCAATGCAGTTGGCTACCCGGAAGACGCGCTGCCGCTGGCCGCGTGGGCGGCTCGAATGAAGGCTGCACATTACAACGGTGTCGAAAACCTTGTGGTATTTGCCGCATTGGTATTGATTGCGAACGCCGCCGGAATCACGAACGAAACAACGGTACTGGCCTGTGAAATCTACTTCTGGGCTCGCCTTGTACACCTGTTGCTTTACACATTCGCGGTTCCCTGGGGTCGTACGCTGGCGTTCGCCGTTGCGTGGATGTGCCAGGTGGCCCTTCTGCTGCAGATTATCTAGTTCGGCTTTCCTGGTAGGCCCGAACCCGGTCCTCGAGCGCGGTCCAGCGCTCGAGGACCTGATCGAGCATCGCTTGTCTATCGGCAAGCTCTGCCAGCACCGGTTGCGTCAACTCGTGTCCTTTTGAATAGAAATCGCTCGCTGAAATTTCCTTTCCGAGTTTGTCTATTCTGGATTCGAGCGATTCAATCTGTTCCGGCAACTTGTCCAGTTCCCGTTGTTCCTTGTAGCTCAACTTAGCGACCCTGGGCCTCTCGTCTGCCGTTCCTTTTCCGGGTTCCGATTTTGCACGGGACTCATATCGGTCCAGTTCGGCGAGTTCCTTCCCCTGACGAAGCCAGTCGGAATAGCCACCAACATATTCCCGCAATTTTCCGCCCTCCTCGAACACAATGGTGCTGGTCACGACATTGTCCAGAAACTCACGGTCATGGCTGACAACAATCAATGTTCCGCTGTACTCCGCCAGCTTCGCTTCCAGTACCTCGAGCGTTTCCATGTCGAGATCGTTGGTGGGTTCGTCGAGAATCAACAAATTGGCCGGCCGTGTGAAGAGCTTCGCCAGGATAATCCGGTTTCGTTCGCCGCCTGACAAGGATCTGACGGGCGTCATCGCTCTCTTTGGTGTAAACAGAAAACCCTTCAGGTAGCCGATGACGTGCCGGTCCTTGCCGTTCAGTTTTATGTAGGTTCTGCCATCACCGACGTTCTCAGCAACGGACTTGTCTTCGTCGAGCGCCTCGCGCAGCTGATCAAAATAGCCAACCTCGAGGTTGGTGCCATGTTTGATCGTGCCTGACTGTGGTTCGATCTGTCCAAGCAGCAGCCGCAGGAGCGTCGTTTTCCCGACACCGTTATTGCCCAGAATGCCAATGCGGTCGCCACGCATGATCTTGATCGAAAAGTCCTCGATAAGCGGCTGATCGTCGTACCGGTAGCTGACATTCTTTGCCCGGATAACCTTCCGACCTGAAGACTCGGACTCCTCGATGTGTATTCGGGCACTGTTCTCCTTGCTGATCCGTTTTGAGCGTTCTTCACGCATCTTTTCGAGCGCCCGGACCCTTCCTTCATTGCGGGTGCGGCGCGCCTTGATTCCCTGGCGGATCCAGATCTCCTCCTGCGCAAGCTTCTTGTCGAACTCAGAGTTCTCTTTTGATTCGCTCGCCAGCGTTTCTTCCTTTCTCCGCAGGAAGTTCTTGAAATCCCCCGGCCAGCTTGTGAGCTTGCCGCGATCAATCTCGACGATTCGGGTTGCGATACGCTGCAGAAATGCCCTGTCATGTGTAATAAAGAGCACGGAACCTGCGTACGAGCGTACGACGTTTTCGAGCCACGTGATTGTCACAATGTCGAGGTGGTTAGTGGGCTCGTCCAGCAGTAGCAGGTCGGGTTCCTGGACAAGCGCCTTGGCAAGTGCAACGCGCCTTCGCCAGCCGCCGGACAGCTCATTCATCTTCTTGTTGGTCGGGAGGCTTAGCTCCGAGATCGTGGAATCGACGCGCTGCTCGATATTCCAGCCGCCATGCGCGTCAATCTGGCGGTGCAGCTCTTCGAGCTCACGCAGGCCATCCCGATCCAGATCAGTCGCGGAACGCCTGTGATACTCGTCCAGCAGCGATTGAATGCCTGTCAGCCCTGATCTGACTACATCACGGACCGGCAGGTCTTCAGCTTCGGGCAATGACTGTTCGAGCTGGCTGACAACGAGCCCAGATTTGCGAACGATCTCGCCTCGATCGCATTCGATCGACTCCGTGATTAACTTGAACGTTGTCGATTTGCCGGCGCCGTTTCGGCCGATCAGGCACACGCGCTCGCCAGTTTCGATCGAGAAACTGGCCTCCGTAAGAATCTTTTGCTCGCCGAAGTCGAGCGAAATATCTTCAAAACGAATAAGCGACATTTGGCATTTGGTAGCGGAAAACCGCAAGGATACACGCTGCCGCGGCGCGGGGATTGAAGAATCGTGATGACAACCGTAGTGTGCGGTTTATGGAACATGAAAAATTCGTCGATATCGAGAGCAAGCTCGCTCACCAGGAGCATACTATCGCCGAGCTCAATGACGCTCTGAGCAGTCAGCAGATGCAGATCTCAAAGCTCGAACACCAGGTTGTCACGCTGATTGATCGCGTCAGGTCCCTGTCTGAGTCAGCCCCTGCAGGTGGCACGGACGATGAACC
>CAJQPR010000148.1 GCA_905480255.1 uncultured Woeseiaceae bacterium
CTTTTCGGCGATTTGACCACCTAGATGGCCCAGCCTCCCATGTAAAACGCTATGAGACCTGCGGCGATGAACGTTACGCCTATGTTCAATTGTCGCCACTGCCCGCCAATCAGCCGCCCCATGACGAACGTACTGAAACCAAACATAATTCCCGTAACAATGTTGGCACTCAGAACAATTACAACTGCACATGCAAGACCTGAAAACGCATCGACCGGGTCGTCAAAATTAAGCTTCGCAACATTGCTTAGCATAAGCAGACCAACGTACATCAGCGCCGGTGCGGTCGCGTATGCAGGCACCAGGTAAGTCAGCGGAGCCATGAATATCGTCAACCCGAACAGGAGTCCAACAACAGTGGCCGTCAGGCCGGTTTTCCCCCCGGCTGCCGTACCGGCCGCCGACTCAATGTAGACGGCTGCTGGCGCCCCACCAACGAGCCCCGCCACCATGCTACTGATCGAGTCAGACGTGAGTGCTTTCGAGCCGTCGATGATCTGATCATTCTCATCAAGCAGGTCTGCCTCTCCGGCGACGGCCCGAATGGTGCCTGTCGCGTCAAATATTGCTGTCATTACGAGGGCAAAAACAACGGGGATGATGGCCGGGCGCAAAGCACCCTTGATGTCCAATTTTCCAATTAGCGATGCGTCGCCAAAAAAATCTGGCAATGCAAAAACGCCCATAAAAACGACATTGTGATCGAACAAAAAACCGAATACTGAAAGCGCGACAATGACAATTAATATCCCACCGGTGACCCTGCGGGCTTCCAGAGCGATAATCGATGCAAGCCCGATTGCGGTCGCGATTATCGGCAGACTAGTGACATTTCCGAGCCGAACCGGTAAACCACTCTCATTGCTGACGATCATTTTTACGCTATTGGCCGCGATCAGAAACAGGAACAACCCGATGCCAATCCCGGTGCCGTACGCAATACCTTTTGGCAGATTGTTCAGTATCCAAAGTCGAATTCCCGAAATCGTCACAACGGTAAAGACGAGCCCCATCAGGAATATGGCGGCCAGGGCGACCTCAACGCTGACTCCTTGCCCCAACACGAGGCTGAATGCCGTAAACGCGGTTAGTGAAATTGCGCAGCCGATCGCCATTGGGAGGTTGGCCCACAATCCGATAAGTAGAGAGCCAAATGCCGCGATCAAGCAGGTCGCAACAAATACGGCCCCCAGATCAAAACCGGCGGTACCGAGCATCTGTGGTACTACGATTACCGAATAGACCATCGCCAGAAACGTAGTAAGCCCGGCAATGACCTCAATCCGAATGGAGCTGCCGCGAGCGGAAATCTTAAAGTACGCGTCGATTCGGGCACTCACAGATCAAACTTCACATTTGTCGTCGCTGAGGTGCCAGCTGTAATCATGTCCGATCTCCGACATCACACTTTGTTGAACCGATTGCGCGACAGTCGATACGCGCATCAGACGATTTATCACTTGGCCACTCAAGAAATCGGTTCGATCGCTACTCCAAATACGAACTCTGGATTCGTCGATTCATTTGTAGGCCGCAGAACGATTGATCCTGGCATCGGAATGCCCGAACGTGACCACGATTCACATGCTGCAAACTTCCTTCGCCGTCAGCGATGGGCCTTGAGGAGAACTTTACCGGCCCGGTTCCCGTTAAATTCACCGTCCTCGACACTTGGCTGCCCATTGACAATAACAAAACTGATTCCCGTGGCGTGCCTGTATGCGTCGGAATAAGTTGCTTCGTCGCGAACCTTATCCGGATCAAAGATCACCAAATCAGCTGCAAAACCTTGACGCAGAATACCCCGATCTTTCATGCCAAGAAATTGTGCCGGGAGCGATGTCATTTTTCGGATAGCGTCTACAAGCGTAATAAGTTTCTCTTCTCGCACAAATCGGCGCAAGACAACGGCATTGCTGGCGAATGACCGTGGATGATCACGAACCGGTTCCGCATCAGGGTCGAAAAGCGGCTGGCTGGTCCCATCGCTCGATATCATGACCCACTCCTGAATGAGTGCGTGGCGCATATCCTGGGGCGATTGCGACGCAGAGGCGAAAAGTATGTCCGGCTCATCCAGTATCAGATCCGCCAACACATCGAACCCGTCGCTACCCTGTTCTTCGGCCAATTCTGCGAGACCCTTACCGACGAGCTGAGCGTTCTTGACTGCGACCATGATGCGGAAATCCCCCCACCCCCAACGGGCCACTGGACTCATTTCGTCTTGTTTTAACTTATAGGTCCAATTGCGAAGCTGATTCCGCTGAGTTTCGTCGGAAAGCGCCTGCTGGAGCGCCGCCGTGTAGCGTTTCCGATGTGCCGGATCGCTAATTTTTGCGTTTGCTGGATCGTTAAGTCGGAGAGATTCTTGCGTCAGCGTGTATAGCTTCTCCATCTGCGGTGGAACATCCACCAGGGCAGTTATGAAATCAATGGGCATGCCCTGGAGCCAGGGGTACTGGTCGGCGGTTATCTGGACGCCGCGATTTCGCGCATTTTCGATAAGACTTATTACCGTTGGCATAAGGCCCCAATTCGAATCACCGGTTACCTTAATGTGTGTCACGTTTACCGGGACACTTGTTGCCTCGCTGACCTGAATCATTTCCTCGACGGACGCCAAAACACTGTCGGCTTCATTCCGCATGTGAGCCATGAAAAATCCGCCAAACTCGGCTACGGGTCGGACAACCTCGATAATTTCTTCTGGTGTCGCGTATATATCCACGCCGTCTGCAACTGCCCCGTCCTCCTCCATCCCGGCGCTCACACCCCACGCGCCCTTTTCCATTGCCGTACGGACTTGAGCTTGCATCTCCTGAAGCTCGTTCTTCGTAAGCGAACGATGCACGTCGCCTTGCATCACGTCTCGGCGCAGCACATTGTAGCCAACAGTCAGCGCCGCATTAGTGCCAATTCCGTGCCCTTCCCACTGGCGTTTGGTCTCCGATGGGTCGTGGTTGGTCAGGCCATCCGCCCCTGGCCGAACAGTAGTCACTCCCTGAAGCAAGTACTGCAGATTGGCGCTCGCCTCACTATCGGCAAGTGTGTTGTCAGAGTGCGTGTGCACGTCAATGAATCCAGGCGTCACCACCATCCCCTGGGCATCGATAACACGCACCGCAGACTGGTCGGTGAGCCTCCCGACAGCTGCAATCCGATCTCCGATGATTCCCACGTCTGAATAGATCCATGGGTTACCAGTGCCATCGATGATCCGGCCATTAAGGATCAGCACGTCAAATGGCTCGTTTCCTTCCTGTGCGTTGGCAGAATGCGAGAGCACACAAACAACAATTATGTAGTTGAAAAACTTTCGCACCAGAGAACTCCTAAATCGGCAAAAAAGATTATGGTGACACCGGTCACCATGTTTTTTGAGCATCGTGAGTAACCAGAGGCTAAAGCAAACTCATCCGTTCGAGTAAATATGTTTCATCTTGAATCGGACGATCGACTCGTTAACTTCTCTTCTATTACGTGCTCTTATCTGACCCGTACTCGAAATCTCAGATTTTCGCTCAGTCTGGAGCTCGAATAGTTTGCTTTCGGCCCGGTTGACAGCACTTGTTGCTGTTTCACTGCAGTAGTGTCACGTTCGACGAAAGGCGTTTTCAGTTGCAGTCTGAT
>CAJQPR010000149.1 GCA_905480255.1 uncultured Woeseiaceae bacterium
AGTTTAGCAGCCCAGCGGCTGCTTTCGGCCAGCAGCAGCCATCGACCGCGCAATGACTCAACGCGTCAATCCAGGGATATTTCGAAATCCGGCGAGAACGCGATCGGAATAACATACCTGCTATTCAACTGCGCGTAGCGATCGTCCAGCGAAGTACCCTCCTCGCCCGCGCTCGGATTCCAGACTACCTCAATTCGGCGCAGGCCCGGTTCGAGCCCGGCAAGGGGCACCAGACCGATCAACCCTCGCATTCCCAGGTCTGCGCGCTCGGCAGGCTCAAAACTCGCCATCGATACCGGCATGCCGTCGATACTCACTGTCCACAACTGGCGCAAGCAGGCGATCCGGTCCGGTGCTTCCTCAGCGCTGCCGCAGAGTTGATCGAGCACAAGATTGTCGCGCAGCGGCTGATACGGCAAGAACAAGCGAGCGAAGCTGCCGCTTTGATTGAAGCTGTCGACCCGTGGCCAGCCGCGCAACCGATCGAGCGAACTGGGCATGTCCTCGTAGTACGTGCTGCGAAGTCCTTCCTGCATCTGAGCTGTGTCGAGATACGCGAACTCTCCGGATAGCGTGAAGTTGCGCCATGCGGCAGCACGTGTATTGCCGACGGCTACGATGATCATAATGCTGAGAGTTAGCGCGGCGAAGAAGGCTACCGGACGTGTATTGCTCTGCAGAGTCAGCTGAACCGGCAGCACGAGGCGCTGCGGGTAGGCAAGCCCGGCGATGCGCCTTAGGAACCGGACGAGACCCGCCAGGATGCGGCTGTCGCGAAGGCGAGGCACCCGCGACGCGAGTTGCGCATCCAGCAAGTACAGAAGTATCGGTACGCCGAGGAACGCGACCAGGAGCACCGCCGTGCCGATGCCCAAACCGGCATTGGTGAGGCCAAAACGGGCGCCGATTGCGCCGGACATGACCAGGATGACCACCAGAATAGTCCCGAACCAAAGAACGCTCAGCGTCAGCATGCTAATCACCGCGAACAGCGACGATGCCAGCCGATCCGTACCCCGGATGACGGTGTCGAGATCGGGCAGCGTGTCCCGATAATACTGCCGACTCAGCGGTCCAATCCCCGGCGTCTTGCTCCAGTTGATCCCGTCAGGGAAAACCGTACGCAGACCAATGAGCCCAATCCAGTACGCGCGCGCCATCAGATGCACAACGAAACACGCAGCCAATCCGTAACAAGTGCCAGCCAGTAGTGTGGTGCCCACGGTGTGGGCGATGACCAGACTCGTCGACAGATGCGTGTAGATGTCGGCAATCTTGTCGAACAGCCAGCCGGGGAGCGAGAACAACGCGAAGATCGTCAGGCTCGAGATGATCAGCTCGAGTTCGTCAGTGCGATCACGCAGCCGATCCATTGCCTCGGACTCAGCTCTAAGATGCGTTTCGAGTTCCTTGTCTTCCACCAGCGGTTCCTGCCTCCACGAATGCATTCGTGCCAAATCGCCTGGGGCAGCCATTCGAACGAGTGTCGCTGAACGTCGCCTAAGGGTCAAAAGCGACCTCTCAAGCCCATTCTAGCCCAGCGGCTGCTTTCGGGGGTAAACCCGCCACTCGCCACTCAGAACCAGAGGATGCTTTCAGCCAAAAGCAGCCGAAATCAGGCAGTTTGAGAGAAAACCACTAGGTCATATCCGGCGCCGGCAAAAAAATACAGGATTACAAACGCTCCGTGGATTCGCCGATTACTAGTGAACATTGCTATCGCAAGACCTAAAAACACAATTGCCATAAAAGGAAAGTAAATTTCAGGTACCGGCCGAATACCATAGCTCGCCTTCGCAGTTACTTCGATTACATCAAGCAAATTTGCGAGGATCATGGAACCGAAAAACCAACGGGAATGCTCAAAGAAAAACTTTCTAAAATTACTAACAGATCCCGTCAACGGAAATAATAGTCCTGCTGCTATCGTTAGACTCAACGCGTAAGCTATGAACAGGTAAAATGCCGCCCGCGACCATTCGGGCAAGCTCTGCCAGGCGAAAAAGAACCACCAGAAACCCAACAATAAATACAGGACATTGAATACCCACAATAAATGCACCCAGTACACAACAGTGGACTTTCTCGAATGTATAACCCGAATTATTCCCAGTACTAAATGAGTCATAGCAAGACCTATGACAACTGAAACCAGGACTCCTAGATACTCGAAAGCCTGCATTCCTTGCTCCTGGTAGTCGGATATTTGTTACGTTTAGTAAGCGACTGCTTTGGGTCAAAAGCGGGTAACCCCAATTCTCTTTCTTGCTTCAGATCTTGCCTTCTACACGATCCCAAAATTCTTCTCGATGATTGGTGCGCGGAAACGCTTCGGTTGGTTCTGGCGCACCCAGAAAAGTGCACAGTGGTTCCCACCCATCTTTTACTTCAAACACTAGTAATTGACTGGCCGGAATTGCTTCCTTGACTGCGTCGTTATGCGCAATAAAGGCCTGAATTAGTCCGTCGCGATCCAGGCCAGCAGGAAACCCGGTTTTGGCAATGACGTCATTTACCATGTCAAGCCAAGCCCGCATTTCATGAGGTGCCTGGTCTCTGCCAGCAAGCAACTTGTAGATAGTCGCACCGAAGCTATCTGCCCATTTCTCCGGATCACGGTGAGTTAATACGAACTTGGCCGAAGGGAACTCCTTTGCCAATTCACGAAAAAAACACGCCGTGGGCCAGTCGACAGCACTTCGATAGCCGTCATAAATCTGTGTCCAGTCCGGCTGTCCAGCTACTGCAGCCGACCAGAGCGGCACGTGCAATGGCATGTTATGAAGCACTTCCTCCATATGGTGGCACGGACCTAGCTCAAGCTGATTAATTGCAAGCTTAAGCGAGTATGTGCCGGTACGTCCGACACCAGCCCCTAAAATATTCAGTCCCATTCTGTTTCCTCGTTTAGTGAGAGATGTCCGCTTTGGGTGAAAAGCGGCCTCTCATCAGTTTAGCAGCTGAGTGGCTGCTTTCGGCCAGAAGCGGCCGTCTGAATACTGCCCAAAAAGTATGGTGGCCTGAACCTGAAAGTCAGGGATAACGGCTAGCGCATGCGCCTAATACCCATCGCTTCGAGCACAAGCCTGCCAAGCTTTCCATCCATTTCCTCTACTACATCGCTCATCGCCGGATCGGCGATGAGATTATTGAGTTCGAACGGATCTTCTTGCAGATCGTAGAGCTCTCTTTCCGTTGGGTGCTGCATCCAGTGAATAAGTTTGTATCGATCAGTGCGCACTGCCCTGTAGTCCATGTCCATGAGCCACGGCCGCGGCTTTTCATAGGTATAGAATTCGACGAGTACGGACTCCCGCCACCTGGCATTATCTCCCCTCAGAAGCGGCACCAGGGAGCGGCCTTGCACATGATCCCCGATTTCCACCCCGCCAACATCGAGAACGGTAGGGGCTATATCGATCGAGAGAGACAGTCCTCCAATTCTGGAACCCGGCGTAGCCAGCGGCGGATAGCGAACGATGAGCGGCTGTCTTATTGATTCTTCATAGGGCAACCGGCGTTCCTGGCTGAGCCAGTGCTCGCCAAAAAAGAAGCCGTTGTCGCTCGTAAATAAGATCATCGTGTTGTCGAGTATGCCTTGTGCCTCCAGGGAGCCAATCATCCGGCCCAGGCTGTCGTCTACTGCAAGTACCATCTCGGCGCGCCGCCGGATGGTCTCTTCCGAGGTCCCGGGATCGAGGAAGAACGAAAACTGGGCAACGCTTTCCGGTGAATCGCGATCCCGCAGTGCTCGTTGCAGCGCCGGCTTTCCTTCGAGTTTATCGGGAGAACTGACGACGTTTGCTTGCCTGGGATACACCCTGTCCTCATAGAGACCTCTGTGCCGTGGGGCGGGGGTATAGACACGATCTATGGTTGGATCGGAAGAACCATCGTCCAGCTGACGTGCGTCCGGGTGGACGGCCTTGTGTGCGACATAGAGCATGAATGGCTCTTCACGCTCACGCTCGATGAAGTCGATGGCCCGGTCGGTAAGCACGTCCGTGACATAGCCATCGACACGGTGCACACGTCCGTCCTCATAAAGGTCAGGGTCTATGGTGCGCCCCTGCCCGGGCAGTGCCGACCAATAGTCAAACCCTGGCCGCGGCGTCGGGTCGTTGCCCATGTGCCACTTGCCGATGAACCCGGTTTCGTACCCGGCCTCCCGCATCGCGATGGGAAACGTTTGCAGCCGATGACTCAGCAAGTCACGGGCAACATTATCGATAACGCCATGCCGTGACGGATATTGTCCGGTGAGGATACTGGCACGATTGGGGGAGCAAAGCGGTACAGCGTGAAACGCGTCGGTGAACATCGCACCTTCTATTGCCAACCGATCAATGTTTGGTGTTTCAAGATAAGGATGACCTCCAGCGCCGAACTCGTCGAAGCGCAAGTCATCTACGACAATCACGATAACGTTAGGCTGGGTTGCTTCTAGAGCTGCGGGATTATTGTTCCCCGTTTGCGCCCGAACGACACCTGAATACGCGAGCACCAACGTGACAATCAGAAATACAGCATATCGAACCGTCATCACTCGTGTTCTCCAGTTTGAGAGGCTCACCGGTGCCACTCCTGCTTCGACAAACCACCAGCTACGAGTGTGGCTGGCCATAACAATGCGAGCTAGGAACCATTGGCCGCCAGCCGGTGCGTCATCTGCGTAAGCAACGCACTAACCTGCTTATAGTTTCCTATCCACCTTAATCATGTCAAACCACCGGTCATTTGAACAATAGAGAACAAACGACGTAAACGTAAGTATTGTATTCGGATCGTCACAATGCTCACGTCCACAACCTGTCGCCGGTCATTTAACTTTGCTGTATCCAATAGCCCCTCTTTATTGTCGACAATAAGCGCTTTGGGTCAAAAGCAGCGGCTCAAAATAGTCTGAACTCTACCGTCTGAGTGACTGGTATCGGGGGATGAAGCGGTCGTTCGCCGCCCCTCAGGAAATTCATTCCTGACCTACGTGGACGGAGAGATTCTGTAATTCGTTATTTATAATACCGATTCGCAAGGCGTGCGCCTTCAGCGTCCGAAATCGCTCCCGGCAAATCCGTGAACCACCTTCGACGGTACATTTCTACCTACGCTCCAAACAAGAAAGGGCAACCCTTTGGGCTGCCCTTCATTATTTGGTGGTGATGGGTGGAATTGAACCACCGACCTGCGGGTTATGAGTCCACCGCTCTAACCATCTGAGCTACATCACCGTGTTCTGTCGTTGTGACCTGCGGGTTTTGAGCCCACTGCTCAAACCCTGCGACTACGTCGCCCCGCTACATCACCGTGTTCTGTCGTTATGACCTGCGGGTTTTGAGTCCACTGCTCAAACCCTGCGACTACGTCGCCCCGCTACATCACCGTGTTCTGTCGTTGTGACCTGCGGGTTTTGAGCCCATTGCTCAAACCCTGCGACTACGTCGCCCCGCTACATCACCGTGTTCTGTAAATCTGGCCTCGCCTTTAGACGAGGGGCGCAGATTTTCCGTCGGTGGCTGCCGCCTGTCAAGCAGATGCGGCCCCTTATTCCAGCCCAAATACGAACATCGTATTGCCACCGGTCGAGACTACTCGCTGCTGCCCATTCACAGCAAATCCCATCGGATTCGTACGCACCGCGCCACCTGTCTGGAAATCCCACAAAGCCTTGCCAGTCCTGGCGTCCAGCGCGAAGACGTTGCCCTCGTTGCTGCCGCCGAACACCAGGCCACCGGCAGTCGCCATCACCCCCGCCCAGGGCGGCGAATGCAGCATAAATTCCCATTGTTGCTCGCCAGTCATGACATCCAGAGCCCGAATAGCGCCAGCCGCGTCATCGCCTGACAGCGCCTGCTCTCCGCCACCGAGAAAAGGCTGGCCTTCTTCATATTCGACATCTGCCTTGTAGTAGACGGAACCCATCAATCGGGTTGCGACAAAGAACTGCTCTGTCTCCGGGTTGTAGGATGGGCTGAACCAGTTGGTCGCACCCTGCAGGCTCGGCCAGATCAGGTTGCCCTCATAGGTTGGCTCGGTGCCCGGTAAGACGATGGGTCTCCCCGATTCGTCCAGCCCGGACGCCCAGGTTTGTTTCGAGTATTGATTGCCGTGCAGGAACTCGCCCGTTTCCCGATCCAGCAAATAGAAGAACGCGTTGCGGTTCGCCAGGGCAACGATTTTTCGATCTTCCTCATTAAACTCAGCGTCCAGCAAAACCGGAATCTGGTTGGCATCCCAGTCATGCGTGTCGTGTGGCGTGAACTGGAAGTGCCATTTCAACTCTCCAGAGTTCGGATCAAGGGCGATAAGAGAACAAGAGTAAAGGTTATCGCCCGGACGAACGTCACCGTTCCAGTCCGGCGCAGGATTGCCGACGGTCCAGTAAAGGAGATCAAGATCCGGATCGTAGGAACCGGTCAGCCAGGTCGATCCGCCCCCCGTCTGCCAGGCATCACCTTGCCAGGTTTCACTGCCGGGATCGCCGGGGCCTGGAATCGTATGGAAGCGCCAGATGCGCTCGCCGGTTGCTGAGTCGTATGCATCAACAAATCCACGAACGCCTGCTTCTGCGCCACTCACGCCAACAATAATCTTGCCTTCGATTGCGAGCGGCGCCAGGGTCAACGCAAAGCCCTTCTTGTTGTCTGCCACTTCAACGTCCCAACGCACAGCACCGGTTGCCGCATCGAGAGCTACTAAATGTGCATCGAGCGTACCGACATACACGGCATCATCGAGCACGGCAACGCCACGATTCACACGCGGAAACCCTATGCTCAAAACTTCGTTTGGAATATCTGGCGTCCAGGACCAGATCATTTTGCCGGTTCCTGCATCGAGTGCCGTCACAGTACTGGGTGGTTCTGTCAGGTACATGATGCCGTCGACGACAATGGGTGTTGTTTCAACAAGGCCGCTTCCGGCCTGGGTGGACGGCTGCATCTGGTAGGCCCAGATCACCTTCAAATCTCCAACATTGCCGGAGTTGATCTGATCAAGCGGCGAATATCTTTCCGAGCGATACGTCCCTGAATAGGTCAGCCAGTTATCACCATCTTTCGCGGCGTTAACGAGTCGCTCGTAATTAACCTGTGCAAACGCCGTGTTGGCGCACAGAGCCAGCGTAATTAGAATTAATCTTTTCATTCTCCGCTCCTCAGGCTCATCAGGTAGGAAATTAAATCGTCCATGTCATTGGCTGCCAGGACAGTGCCGTATTCCGGCATCAGGCTGTGAGCGAACACCTTCTCGAACTCGGTGAGATCATCCTTGCGAAATGAATGCACCACACCGCCGATGTCGCGCACCTGTACCGTGAATGCATCTTCGTTGACCCGTAGCCCCTCGACCGAACCGTCCGCGGTGCGGACCCGAACCGTCAGGTAATCCTGGTAGCCCATTGTCTGGGACTGCGCCGCGGCGGGTTCGACCATTGACCGCCTCAGGTACTCAAGGCCTCGTCGATCGCCGACATCCGTAAGCTCGGGACCGATTCCGGTTCCATGCCCTTCAAGAATGTGGCATGCGGGACAGCCGCCACTGCTTTGATAAATAGTCGCTCCGCGCAGCGGATCGCCAGGCATTTCTTCGGCTTCCAGCCGGCCGAGAGTCCGGACGTAAGCCGCCACCCGCGTCCGTTGATTTTCGTCCAGCGTCCACATGCCTGGCATGCCGGTTCCGGGTATACCGTCACCTAGTAGAGCAATAAGCGCCTCGTCGTCGGCTGCATGTTTCAGTTTTGATCGAACGAGATTCGATCCCTCACCGCCAGCACCGTCAATACCATGGCAGCGAGCGCAATGGACCCGAAACAGTCGCTCACCGTCGGCGAGATCACCTTCCGTCAAGCCGTCGAAAGGCGATTGGGCCCAGGCAGGTGAAAGGATGAACATCAAGACAACAAAGCACGCAGCTCGGATCGTCATGGCAACCCCCCTTTTTCTTTGAATCTAGCAGACAGGTTGTCCATTAGAAAGGCTCATCAGGCCGTATAATGACCATTTAATCTCGCAGGACGCACAACATGTTCGAGAATGCAGAAATCTCGCCAGGAGATTTGCCCACCGTTGATTCAGTTGAGTGGCAACTCATGGACGCGAAGTTCCTCCGCCGAAAGCTGATCGATTCCGCAATCGGCTTCTTCTTCGCCCTGGTTGCTGTTGGCGTGCTACACAGAATCCTGGGCAATGTCTCTGCGGGTCAGGATTTAAGTTTTGGCTGGCTGTGGATGGTGCCGCTGCTGCTCACCGTTCCCTTGTTCGCCTGGCCTCTGGTGAGCGTTCCGAAAAAGGGCTACGCCATTCGTGAACGTGACATTATTTACAAGAGCGGCGTCTTCTGGCGTACGGTCACCGCAATCCCTTTCAATCGCATTCAGCATGTCGAGAAAAGCAGTACTCCGCTCGATCGCCGCTTTCAACTCGCCTCGTTGCAGATCTTCACGGCAGGGGGTTCCGGCGGAGACCTGAAAATTCATGGTCTGTCGGCGAAGAAAACGGAAAAACTACGCTTCTTCATACTTGAGAAGATCGGATCCAGCATTGAGCAAGAATGAGCGAAAGCGGTGGCTCCACACATCACCACTTGCTGCGATTTTTTATCTCGGGCGAATTTTCGAATCTATTGCGAAAAACGCGGTTCAGACCTTCGCACCGCTGGTTGCCTTCCTGATTGCATCCGAAGGTAACCTCGCCACACGAATCGGCATCGGCCTGGCTGCCTTCTTCACGATTACGATCGTTTCGTCGATCGTACGCTATTGGTTCTTTCGTTATCGGATTTCAGATGACGCTATCCTGATTCGGGAGGGCGTTTTCAAGAAGACGCAACTCGATATCAAATTCGATCGAATCCAGGCCATAAACACACAGCAGAATGTCATTTACCGATACTTCGATCTCGTCACCGTCAAGTTCGACACTGCCGGATCATCCAAACAGGAGGGCAGCCTGCCGGCTATAAAATCGGAATTCGCAGATTCTCTTAAAGAGAGAATCCGGCAGGAGAAACCTTCGGCTGTTAATGACGATCAGGAACCGGAACTCAAAACAGACGACCCACCTATTCTGACGCTCGACACCGGAGATATGGTTCGCATCGGACTCTCGAGTAATCGCGCTTTCATTATCCTTGTCCTGCTTGGCCCACTGGCCGAGCAGCTTGAGTCAAGAGTCGGCGAGACAATTGACAGTGCGGTTATTGCGGCAGGGCTGGAGAGTGGGCGTTTCTCGCTCGTGGGTGGAGTCGGGCTGACCCTGGCAGCCGTCGTTAGCGTATTCCTGTTGTTGATGATTGCGTCGATCGTCGGCGCGTTCCTGCGCTACCACCAATTTCGCCTGGTCACTGACGAAGACGTGTTGCGCTCGACCGGCGGCCTGCTCACTCGGCATGAGCACTCAGTAAACCTGGCGAAAGTTCAGACACTCGAAGCCCGGCAAAACATGATGCTTCGATTCTTCGATCGGTACCGGATGCGAGCGAAGCAGGCAACGAGCGGAAAGCAGGGGCGCAACAAACAATTCATCATTCCACTTTGCACGCCCGGGCAGCTACCGGAAATCGACAGGGAAGTATTTCGTGATGAATTCCTGGATGTCGAAATGCGTCCCAAGTCGGATGTCTTCAAACCAATTTCAGTTCGATATGTACGTTCGCGCATGCTCTTTGCCGGAATCTTGCCGACACTGATTGCCACCGGCTTGTTCTCCGCCATCGCGGGGCCTGTTGCCGTGCTATGTTTGCTGTGGCTCCCGATATGCGCGTTAATCGTCTGGACTCTGTACAAAAAGCGCGGCTATTTTGTCAGCACAGAAGGTTTGGTGCTTCGGCGCGGATTTATCGGTTATCGAACCAATGCATTCCTGTACAGAAAGGTACAACGTATTAACGTGACGCAGACATTACTCCAGGAACGGAAGGGGCTGGCGACAATGAGGTTTTATATGGCGTCCGGCACACTGAAACTGCCTTACGTTGATTACCAGCTGGCGAAGCAGCT
>CAJQPR010000150.1 GCA_905480255.1 uncultured Woeseiaceae bacterium
CAGATCGCCAATGACGTCGCCCACATGATCTTCCGGCGTGTAAACGTCGACTTTCATGATGGGCTCCAGCAGCTGCGGTGACGCCTTCGGAATCGTCTGTCGATAGGCGGCTTTCGCGGCCAGCTCGAACGCCATCGCCGAGGAGTCAACTGCGTGGTAAGCACCGTCCGTCAGGGTCACTTTAACGTCGAGCAGCGGGAAGCCGGCGAGCGAGCCTTCTTCCATGCTTTGACCGAATGCCTTGTCGATAGCGGACCAGTATTCACGCGGTACGTTACCGCCGGTGACCTTCGATTCGAACTGGTATCCGCTGCCGGTCTCACCGGGTTCAACGATGTAATCGATTCGACCGTACTGGCCAGAACCACCCGACTGCTTCTTATGGGTGTAGGTGTCTTCAACCAGCTGTGTAATCGTTTCCCGGTAGGCAACCTGCGGTTTGCCCATCTCAACCTCAACGCCATGCGTTCGCTTCAGGATGTCTACCTTAATGTCGAGATGAAGCTCGCCCATGCCCTTGATGATGGTCTCGCCTGAGTCGTCATCGGTCTCAACACGGAATGAAGGGTCTTCCTGAATCATCTTGTTCAGGGCAACACCCATCTTCTCCATGCCCGCTTTGTCTTTCGGGTTAATGGCGATTGAGATCACCGGATCCGGGAACACCATAGGTTCAAGCGTTGCAGGCTTGTCCGGATCGCAAAGTGTGTGACCGGTGCGGGTGTTCTTCATGCCCAGCAGTGCAACGATGTCACCGGCCTGAGCCGATTCCAGTTCTTCGCGTGAGTCAGCGTGCATTTCCACGATACGACCAATACGCTCGCTTTTGCCCGTGAACGTATTCAGCACGCTCGAGCCTTTCTTCAGGCGGCCGGAGTAAATGCGTGTAAAGGTCAGGGCGCCGTAGCGGTCATCCATAATCTTGAATGCCAGTGCGCGCAGCGGATAATCAGCGTCAACTTTCGCCAGGCCGCCGGTTGCATTGCCCTCAAGGTCGATTTCGGGCTGTGGCGGAACTTCCATCGGGTTCGGCAGGTAGTCGACAACGGCATTCAGTACGTTCTGAACGCCTTTGTTCTTGAACGCCGAGCCACAGAATGTCGGGAAGAAGTTCAGCGCAATCGTACCCTTGCGAATGCATCGCTTCAGGTCCTCAATCGAAGGTTCGTTGCCCTCCAGGTAAGCTTCCATCAGGTCATCGTCTTCATCGAGCGCGGTTTCAACCAGCATCTCGCGATACTCTTCGACCTTATCCTTCATGTCTTCAGGCACATCGGTCAATTCGTAAGCGGTCGGGTCCTCTGTGCCTTCCCAGACCCAGGCTTTACGAGTCAGTAGATCAACTACGCCAACGAAGTCGTCTTCCGTACCAATCGGCAGGGTCATGACCAGCGGGTTGGCGCCGAGTACTTCCTTAACCTGCTTCACGACACGATAGAAATCCGCGCCAATGCGATCAAGCTTGTTGACGAAAATGATGCGTGCAACTTTGGATTCGTTCGCGTAACGCCAGTTGGTTTCAGACTGCGGCTCTACGCCACCTGAACCACAGAAAACGCCAACGCCTCCGTCGAGTACTTTCAGAGAGCGATAAACTTCGATCGTGAAGTCAACGTGACCCGGGGTGTCGATAATGTTCAGCCGGTGGTCGTCCCATGAGCAGGTCGTTGCAGCAGACTGAATCGTAATGCCGCGCTCCTGTTCCTGGTCCATGAAGTCCGTGGTGGCTGCACCATCATGTACCTCACCGATTTTGTGAATCTTGCCGGTGAGCTTCAAAATTCGTTCTGTTGTGGTCGTCTTGCCCGCGTCTACGTGCGCGAAGATGCCAATGTTTCTGTAATTGCTAAGGTCCGTCATGATCTGCTACTCATTTGTTAAAAGACGTTGCTGTAAACCTTATTATTTACAGAACGTCACAGACCGGCTCGCGCCACTCCGGCGCGACCGGAAATCCAGTCTTTCAAAGTGTTTGCCTGATGATTCCAGGCTAATAACTGCGTGTTCCAGCTACCTCAATCCCAGGGTTATCGATCGGCCCCGTCATGCCCGGGCGGCATATTACCAGTGAATATCCGCCTAAGCACCCCGATTTGGGATAAATATCTGAAAAAACAAGGGGTATGAGCCGGTTCACCTGCCAGCACCGGTAACGTGAGCAAGTTTGTACGGTAAGTTCCCGCCGTTCTCCAGGATTCCACAGCACGTCACACATCTGGCAATGCGGGACCCGAAAATCGTCATTCTTTGAACCAGTCCCTGTTCATATGCGGGGTTTTTGGCCTAAATGCACGAATACTGACGTTGGCTGGAGAAGTAAAAGTACTTTTTAGTCAATCAGTTAGAAAGGATTCTTAATCTTGGGCATAAATTTTTGGAGTATTTGAAATGTTTACCAATCCTTTAGAGGAAAATCGCGGTGTCACGAGCGTGGCTGTCGTGCTCGTGGCGTCAGCAATGATGTTGTTTTCGGCGGAGTCAAAAGCTGACTCGGGATTCTACCTGGGTGGCAGCGTTGGTCAGGCCGGCGTAGAAATCCAGGACACCAGCGGCATTCAGCCGGTGACGTTTGATGAAGACGATTTCGCCTGGAAGGTTTTTGGCGGATACAACTTCGATCTGGCTGTCATCAACCTGGCCATCGAGGGCGGCTACGTCAATTTCGGCAGCCCGTCGGGCGATCTGCTGGGTATCCCGGCCAAGATCGATGTCGATGGTTTCGACGTGTTTGGTGTTTTCGGATTTGACCTCGGACCGGTTGGCATCTTTGCCAAGGCAGGCATGGTTTCCTGGGATGCCAAGTTCACGGTTGATACTCTGACTGACTCGGACGACGGATCTGATCCTGCGTATGGTGTTGGTGCGAAGATCGCACTTGGTTCACTCAATCTTCGTGCTGAGTACGAACTGTTCGACATTGAGGACGCAGAAGATGTGAGCATGCTTTCAGTTGGACTCGTCTGGACTTTCTAAGTCTGACCCGCTGTAGCATATAGAAATCGCCCGCCTGACCTGGATAGCCAGCTATTCCGGTCAGGCGGGTTTTTTTGTGACTAGAATTTATCCCGCTACAGCGTCTGACGGGCTAACTTCTAGGTTTTAGTAAACGCGGTTAACGCGTTCCTGGTCGGATCGCCAGGCTGAAAGTACAGCTGGCCGCCGTGTTTGAATCCGACGTCTTCGATGTAGTCAATGATGAAGCGCAGCGAGTAGAAATTGCGCAGCTCATCGCTGTTGAACTGCCAGCTCTCGTCGATTCCTGCATTGAACGTGTCATGGGCCAGCGAGGCCATGCGCCACATGTCTTCGTTATAGACATCATGATCACGCAATATCATCTTGCCACCGGGACGAATAACGCTCCTGACGGCGGAAATGAATTCTTCCCGTGTGTTTACGGGACAATGATGGAAGCCGATGAATACGGTGACGAGGTCCAGCGAGTTGTGCGGAATGACATTCGCGAATTCTGTTGAGTAGTTACCCATGTCGATGTGCGTGCCGATTTTTGTGAGCTGGCCACGTTCAACGATATCCTCCGGACCGTAGCCAGCCTCGACGGTGTGGAGGAGGAACACCTCTCCGGTAATATCGAGGTGGTCTTCCAGTTTGCCGATATAGCGGCCCGTTGAACCAATCTCCAGGTGGCCGTCGTAACGCGCCTCGGGATCGATCAGCATCATCGTCTGCTCGGTCATGATGGCTTTCTGTTTCTTTAACGCAGGGATTGCATACCGAAAGGCGCCGAGGAAGGGACTGAGGTCGCCCATTTCTGTC
>CAJQPR010000151.1 GCA_905480255.1 uncultured Woeseiaceae bacterium
AACAGCAGGAGAAATGACATGAATACACGGAAGTATTGGGATTTCGCGAAATTTTCGATGTTTGTTGCTGGAATTATTTTGTTCAGCGGCACCGTTTGGGCACAGGATGCCGGAGATCGCCTGGACAATCGCGGCGATCGAATTGAGGAGCGCCTCGACAACAAGGGCGATCGTATCGACCAACGCCTGGACAACAAGGGTGACAGAATCGATGGTCGTCTTGACCAACGTGGTGACCGGATTAATGGGCGCCTGGACAGGGCTTCTGGCCGAGCCGCCGATGCCGGCCGCGATGGTCTGTCAGATCGTCTCGACAACAAAGGTGACCGGATCGATCGACGCATGGATAATCGCGGCGACAGAATCGATGGTCGTCTCGACAACCGTGGTGATCGTGCAGACCGCCGTCTCGATAACAAGGGTGATCGAATCGATCGTCGAATGGATAATCGTGGCAACCGGGCCGATAGCCGTAATGATCAGCGCGGACAACGGGCCAATCGCCGTCGCTCGCAATAGTATTGCAAAAGACTAATAGGGGGTTAGAGCTGAGCTCTGACCCCCTTCATTCCTCGACCGGTTTCAGGATGTCTTCCCAGCGTCGGGTGAGAAGATTGGCTTTGTAGTCAGCGACCTTGTACTGCCATCCGTCAATGCGGCTCCTCAGTTTTGTCGCTTCCTCGCTGTCGGCACCGGACAATTCGAAAGAAATCCAGTTTTCATCGTCCGCCCGGATCGTCCTGGCCACAATTGTCAGTCCATCGAATGTCCGGAACTCCGTCGTAACAGCTTCTTCTGCCGGCAATGCGGCGCGCACGTCATCCAGATCGAGATCATTCAGTGCCCCGCCGATGCCATTGGCGACGGTTGAATAACTGAGTTCGCGACCATCGGGGATGTCGGTCACCCGAAAGTCAGTGTCTTCTTCAGCAAATTTGTCGATTTGAATGGCTTCACCGTCCGGATGCTGGACTGAAACCGCCTTAATACGTGACGCATCGATATCGATAATGTCGGACTCAAGCCATGCGCCGACAGTTGCCGGGATATCCGGATTCTGATCAATTAACCAACTCTGATTCTCACCGGCGACTCGAGCGTAGCGATAATCGCCCTGGGCTGTGGTGCCAAAGATGACGGCGTGGCTTACGTCGTCGGCCGAGGCCGTAACCATGATGCCCTTGCTTCCATTTGCATTGGGCTCGTCGACGCCTAGCCTGGCATGCAGGTCCGGATTGGCGGTCTTCGCCTCAATAACCAACGCGTCTGCCAATGACAGCAGAACTGTACGAACAACACCCGTTTTCGCCGGGTAGTCACCGCGTCCGCCGACTCGCCACCGGCCATCGACTTTGTTGATGGTCACCGACTCCTGGCTAGCGCGCTCAATGGTTACACGATCGATGTCGTTTGCAGTTGCGCGAAAGTCGGGCAATAGCAACTGACCGGTAGTCGGGGTGCCGGCGTCATCACCGGTCTCGACAAGGAAAAGCCCCGCAATAAGGACGGCAGTGATAATTCCGATCAATCGCAATGTTTTGCTATTCATGACTGCGTCAACCGGTTTCGGCGCCAGACCGCGATCAGGGCAAAGATTGCGAGCAGAGCGGGGACGAGTGCGATATTGATGATCTTGAGAACGGTGCCCAGGCGCTCGATGTCCTCGTCCAGTCCGCGTTGTACTGCGCGAAGGTCTTTGCGAATAGACGCGCGCTGGTCTACAAAGCGATCGATTTCGCCTTGTTGCTCAGCGGTCAGCAGGATATTTCCGCTGTCTTCACGGGCAGACTGCAGTTCAACCAGGCGTCGTTCTGTTTCGTCCAGTTCCTGTTGCAGGCGCTGCTCAGTTTCCCGGAATCGTGACTCGGCGTCTGCCCGAAGTGCGTCGACGCGAGTGAATGGTCGCGTGAAGCTCGCCCGGCTGCGCACGCCGATGAGGTCCGAACTTCCCGAGAGGTTTTCGAGAGAATTAATGACAAATGCGCCGTTGCTTGCGAACGTATTCGCAATCTGTTGACCGAAGAAATTCTGAACCTGGACCCACAGGTGATCTGCGAGCATATCGACGTCACCGACAACGATGATGTTTGCCGCTTCTGATGATTCGGAGAGGTGTGAAGCGGGCAAGGAAGAACTATCACCGTTAGCAGAGCCGGCAGCAGTTGGAACCGGTCCGTTTGGAAATGCGCTGGGTAACGTGCCGCTCACACGAGCAGCCAGTATTTTTTGTTCCCCACCAGGTTCAAACCCTGTCTGCAACGAGCCGGGATCGGGCAGAAAACTGAAGCGCGTTGCCGCCATTGCCTGTGACGCCGAACTGGAAGTCAGCAGCGGCTCTACGACCGCCTGACCGTCGTCCACGGCCTGGAAGAATCCCGCGACCGCCAGGTGAACCACATTTAGTTCGGCAGTGATAATGTCGTCGGCACTCATGTGATCGGGATTGACTCCGAGGTAGCCATAGTGGCGAACGGGCCGCCGATCCATGCCGGTTATTTGCAGCGCAAGCTCCGCATCGGCCACAACTTCTTCCGCTGAAAACTGAAGCCCCCACGCCTCGAATAGGGCGGGAAGATTGGAGCCCTGACCCATGGGCGGCATTCCCTGTGGCATTCCTTCAACGGCGGCTGGATCGACATCTGCGACAGGGTCGACGAAGATCATCGCGTTTCCTCCGCGCATGATGAACTGGTCGATGGCGTACAGTGTCTCGTTCGATAGTCCCCTCGGCTGCACAATCCACAATAAGCTGATGTCGTCTGCAATATCAGTGAACGATGTGCCCAGGTTCCGTACATCAAACAGCTGGCTGGCCTGCTGGTAGACAACCCATGGCGGCAATGACTGCTGGGTCTGTGGATTAAAACTCCCGGCCATGTCCACTGCGGACACCAGTCCGATGACGTTCCTCTCCGGATTCGCCAGCGTGCTTACAAGCTTCGCGATGTCGTACTCCAGAAACGCTTCCTTGTCCGGCTGGAAGAACGGAATGATTTCCTCGTTGTCGACACTGTCGGTGCCGGCAAGCCCCATATAGACAGGGTCGGGCGTTGTGCCAAGACCTACTCCCTGAAGGCCGAATTGCGCTGCGCGGTCTTCGTCTTCGGAAAACGGCAGTGGATCGATAATTTGCAGGCGAATCTTTCCGCGCGCTGCGTCTTCGAATTCTTCGAGCATTTCGCGAACCCGATCGGCGTATGCGCGCAGGCCGGGCATGCCTTCGGTTGCTTCGTTTGAGTAGTAGTAATAAAGATTGATCGGTTCATCGATCCTGGCAAGCAGATTCCGCGTGCCGTCCGAAAGTGTATACAAGTTGTTTTCGGTCAGATCGATCCGCCAGCCTTTGAATACCTGGTTGCTGATTGATACGGCAATGATGAAAGCGACACCAATCAGTATCAGGCTGCTTGTGCTTAGACGTTGTTGTGACTTCGTGCTCATATTCGCTTCGCTCAGTCAGCCTGCTTCCACTGCAGGACAATCGTGTTGGCATAAAGGAAAGTGCCTGTCAGCAACCCGAAATAGATGAGGTCGCGGAAATCGATGACGCCGCGAGAAATGTTCGAGAAGTGCGTAAGGAAACTCAACGATGCAATTGCGTCGACAATCACCTGTGGCGCCCAGCCGCTAAAAACATCAAGCACCATAGGAAAGCCCGATAGCAAGAATCCAAAGCACGCCACAATGCTGATGACGAATGCGATGACCTGGTTCTTCGTAAACGCCGAGAGACAGGAACCGATGGCGAGGAAACCACCTGCCATCAGCAGACTGCCGACATAGGCGGCGAAAATAGTGCCGTTGTCCGGGTCGCCGAGATAATTCACGGTTATCCAGATCGGGAAGGTCAATGCCAGTGCGATGCCGGTGAACGCCCATGCGGCAAGGAATTTCCCGAGAACCGCCTGCCAGGGCGTAATGGGCAGTGTCATCAGCAGTTCAACGCTGCCCGATTTTCTTTCTTCTGCCCACAGCCGCATCGATATCGCTGGAACCAGGAACAGGTACAGCCAGGGATGAAAATTAAAGAATGCACGCAGGTCAGCCTGACCCTGCTCGTAAAAACCGCCCAGGTAAAATGTGAACGTGCCCATCAGGACAAGAAAGATCACGATAAATACATAAGCAACTGGCGTTGCAAAATAACTCTGCAGCTCCCGCCGGAATAATGCGCCGATGATATTCATGCTTTCCCACTCTGCGTAATTTGACGAAATACTTCATCCAGTCGACCTGTCTCGAGCTCCAGTCCGGAAATATTCCAGCTCCGCTCATTCACAAGGTCAGATATCTCATGCCACGCTTTCGTGCCGGCGGTACCTGGCACGGCAATCGCGGTGACGCGCCCGTGGACTTGATCCGTTTCCGTGGCGTCGACAGATTCCAGCGCTTTGATAGTGGCTTCCACTTCCTCAAGCGGCGTGCCTTCACCGACGCTAACGCGAACGGCGTTGTGATAACGAGATTGCATCGCGAGATTGTGGGGCGTGTCGTCGGCCAGAATTTTTCCGCTGGCAATGATGATTGCGCGACTGCAAACCGCTTCCACTTCTTCAAGGATGTGGGTCGAGATGACGATCAGCTTGTCGGCCGCCATCGAATGAATCAGTTCGCGAACTTCGTGTTTTTGGTTCGGATCGAGACCGTCAGTAGGTTCGTCCAGAATCAGGACCTCCGGATCATGCAATATCGCCTGTGCCAGGCCGACCCGACGTTTGAATCCCTTTGACAGTGTATCGATAGTCTGGTGCAGAACAGGTCCCAGGTTAAGCCGGTCTGTTACTTCATCAAGTCGTGACTTTCGATCGCTTCCTTTAAGACCGCGAATATCTGCGATGAAATTCAGAAAGCTTCCAGGCGTCATTTCAGCGTAGCAGGGCGCACCTTCCGGTAAATAGCCAAGTTTTTGCCTGGCAGCGAGGCCATCGGTCGCAATGTCATGGCCGCAGACACTGGCAGTTCCGGCACTGGGTGCTACGAAGCCGGTGAGCATCTTCATCGTCGTCGACTTACCAGCGCCATTCGGGCCAAGAAAACCCAGCACTTCGCCGGATTCGCAGCGAAACGACAGATCGTCGACTACCGTGTGTCGGCCGTAATGTTTGGTTAGACCGTCAATCTCAATCATCTGATTTTTTCCGTACCCGGTTCAGGCGGTTGCATTTTTTATCAAAATCCGAAATTTTGTTCAAGGCTTATACAAGTTATTGAATATATTAATTGTTTTTCACTAACAATCGGTCGCTGACTGGCCCCAAAATGCTGTTGCGGAGTCCCGTATGCAGCTATTACCAGCGATCATTTCAGGTTTGCCCGGCACCGGGCTGGTGCGATTTTTACCGGTCGTCGACCGGCAATGTGATTGTCCGTGCAACGCCCCGGTCACGTGGGTCCGCTGCAGGTATGAGCGTCGTTCCATCTCGCCAGATTAGTTGTACGTCACCAAATTCGAAGCTGTGCGGTTCGACCCGGTAGCCGCGGTCGCCGAGGGTTGAAATCGTTTCGGCGGGTAATGGGTTCGCGACGCTCATAGTGATCAGATCCGGCGGTAACAGCTGATGATGAAAGCGCGTCGCGCCAACTGACTCAGCAGGTGTCAGGCCGTAGTCGATAACATTGACGATGGTCTGAAAAACGGACGTAAAGATAGTTGATCCGCCAGGCGTGCCCACGACCATTCTAACTTCCCCGTCTTCGAGAAGAATTGTCGGTGACATTGACGACAACGGGCGTTTCGCCGGTTGAATTTCGTTAGCTGTATTACCGACGACGCCAAAAATATTGGGTACCCCCGGTTTGGCGCTAAAGTCATCCATCTCGTTGTTGAGCAGGAAACCTGCACCTTCTACAACAACGCCGCTGCCGTATTCCCAATTGATCGTGTACGTATTGGAAACGGCATTTCCCCATTGATCAATGATCGAGTAATGCGTTGTGTCAGGTGATCCCAGGCCGGGTCCAACACCGTCCAATTGTGAAATGTTTTCCGGGTTGATCTCCTGGGCCCGGCGAGCGATATAGCTGTCGGCGATCAGGGCATCCATGTTCATCTCGACGAAATCCGGATCGCCCATGTATTCAGCCCTGTCGGCAAATACACGTTTTTCCATTTCCGCGACAAGATGAATGTATTGCGGTGAATTATGTCGAACACCTTCGAAGTAGTGGGCGATATAGTCCTTCATCTTAAGCAGCTGTATGACCGCGAAGCCTCCGGAACTGGGAGGAGGTGCGGAGATCACCTCATATTGTCGCCAGTTGGAACGAAGTGGCTCCCTCCAAACCGCCTCGTAAGAATCAAGATCCTCCAGGGTGATCAGACCATTACTGCGTTCCATCTGGGTTGCCAGCATCTTTGCAGTCTCACCACGATAGAAGTCTTCGGGGCCGGACTCGGCAATTCGTTCCAGCGTTGCCGCGAGTTCCGGCTGTTTGAACAGTTGATCGGACCGGATATTGCCGAAGTAGTCATTGAAATTGGTAGCGTCACCAAACCTGTCATATGAGCCTTCTATGCTCTCAACCAGGATCGGGGCAGGAAGAAACCCTTCTGCGGCGAGTTTTATTGCCGGCGTCAAAAGATCGCGCCAGGGAAGCTTTCCAAATCGCTGGTGGGCCAGCCAGAAACCCGCGACCGTACCCGGAACGGCTGCGGCTTGACCGCCAATTAAAGTCGAATTCGGAATGACCTCGCCATTGTCGTCGAGATACATATCCCGATCCGCAGCCAAAGGCGCTTTTTCGCGATAGTCGAGAAAA
>CAJQPR010000152.1 GCA_905480255.1 uncultured Woeseiaceae bacterium
ACGGTTTCAGCGATCGTGACATCAACGATCTGCAGGAAAACCGGAGCTTGTGGGAATTGAAACTGGGAATTGAACTCGGGTTCAACTAAGAGCTGATCTGCAGAAACGAAAAAGGCCGGCTGCATTGCCGGCCTTTTTTTAATGCTTCAGTTAAAACAGAATGCTTCGCCTTCCGGCAATAGTACGAATCTTGCGTTTAGAGGATCCAGCGCTTCACCGACTTTTTGTCCCCTGGCCTGCGCGTCGATGATTGCATCCAGAACCAGGTAGATCAATTCCGAGCCAGGTCGTGATACGTCGCGCGCCGCGGAGAAGTCATATCCGTCACCACCGCGGTACAGAAAGTCGGGAGCAATGACCGAGTAGGCCTTGTCCGCTTCTATTTCCCGCCAGGCGCCATCTTCATCCGGAACCAGCATCTGTACGATGCGTTCACCATCAGGTCGACTCCGGTCCACGCAAACGCGGAATCCTGAAATCTGCGGAAAATAGCCTTTACTCGGACCAATGCCCCGATAACCCGCTTCAAGTAATTTGCGAAAGTCGCGGCCGTCCATCGTCATGTAACGAAGGTATGACGAATAGCCAAAAGTCCTGCCTATATCTTCAAAGGTGATGTCTTCGGCCACGAAGTCATCGATGCGCAGTGTGCCACCGTTGACGAAAGCGAGATCGGCCGCTGGGTCGCGAAACGCGGTACGCATCTGATCAGCAATAAAAATACCCCAGTTGGTGTCTCCGTTTCTGACAGCCACTTCGCGCCCGTCCAGTGGCACGGCAGCAACACCCACAGTGCTGGACAAAAACGGCATCATGTCGAGAAGCCGGGACCGCCACTTGTCAGCAATCACCTGGTAGTCATCATCCAGTGCGATGGATTCATCCACCTCGATTGTCCGTTCGGACATGACCGGACCGTCAGCACTGAATGTGATATCGATTTGCCAGACGGTCCGCGCATTGGAGGCGCCTTTCATAATCGCCGCACTCCCGGCGTCTCCGCGCACATACTCGGGCTCGTGTTCGTGGCCGCCGACAATGAACATGAATTTCGGATGTTGCGATTTGAGTTTCGCCACTTCCATATCGTCGCCCAGGTGAAGATGCGTCACTCCGATAATCAAATCGACTCCCTGGCGCTCCAGTTCGCTAATGACCCGCTCCGCATGTTCTACGTAGCTGCCGGGCAGGAATGGCGTGTGATCCCGCACATTGCCTCCGTGGTCAGGGTGAATCGTCAGGGCAAAAACGCCGACCTTTTTGTCGCCGGACTCGAAAGTAAAAGCCTTTCGCATACTCCGGTCTACGTCGTCCTCTCCTGTGTTGAGCCGCAGGTTGTCCCCCAACCAGTCAAACCGCGACTCCCGAATCCGCTCGATCAGCGCGTCGGCAGTGCGCGGATCGAACTCGTGATTTCCCGGCACTGCATACAGTGGGGCCAGATCGTCCAGGAAATTCATCGCTTCGACCATCTGCTCGCCATTCCAGATCTGGCTTTCCAGCGACGGATAAAGGAAGTCGCCGCCGTGCAGAATGCGTACGTCGTTTCCATCCGCCTGCATGCCCTGAACGAGCGTCGCGATCCGGCTGAAGCCGCCACGACGGCCCTCTTCCACTGCGTCAACCCGATAGGTGTCGTTCAGATGAATGAACGTCAGGACCGGGTTGGAATTGTTCCCCGTCTCCGCAGCGCCGCAGGCGGAGATAAGGAGAATCGAAAGAAGAATCAGGCGTCGAATTGGGGTCATTGCCGGGCTATCCGTAAAACGAACTTCAGGGCCCCGATTCTGCCTTGTCCGAATCCGATTTGCGATTGCGGTTGGCCGCTATTAACCTGCACAGAATCATGGATTCTCATCAAATGACAGGTGACGAGCGGAAGCTGGTCGAGGCGGCAAGCGAAGTTCGCGCCAATGCTCATGCGCCTTATTCGGGGTACCGGGTGGGCGCCGCTGTTCTCGACGAGAACGGCAATGTCCATACCGGCTGCAATGTCGAAAACGCAGCCTACCCCGAAGGAACCTGTGCGGAAGCCAACGCCATCGGGTCGATGGTTGCTGCGGGCGGCAAACGCATCGTTGCAATTTCGGCGGTTGGAGGCAGCGATGACATCGAGGCGTGCACGCCGTGCGGTGGATGTCGGCAATGCATTCTCGAATTTGCCGACGAGAACACCAGGATCATCCTGATCGGCGCCGAAAACACAATCAACACCTATTCAATCGACGAGTTACTGCCAGCTTCATTCAGTTTCAAGCAGTAGCTTTTCAACTTCCTCGCGAAATGGCAGCGACGGCTGCGCGCCCGCTTTGGTCACCGCGGCGGCGCCAGCGGTGCAGGCAAATTTCAATGCGGCCGAATGCCCTTGCCCCTCGACCATTGCAATAGTCAGAGCGGCAGAAAAAGTATCGCCGGCGCCGGTGGTATCCAGGGCTGTAACGGCGGGTGACGTTACAGTCGCGATCACTTCACCTTTCCGCAGGAGTTTTGCTTCGGCAGCACCAAGAGTCTTTGCTACCAGGCCTCCTGATTCGTCCAACAGGTTGCCGTAGAAATCCGCTTCGGTTTCATTGACAACGAGCAGGTCAGCGCAACGCAATAATTTCACCGGCACTTCCATGGCCGGCGCGAGATTGACACAAACGAAGCCATCGAACTCCGCGCAGACATCGACCAGGGTTGCTGAAGGTACTTCAAGCTGGCAAATCAATGCGTCGGCAACAGGTATGGCAATCTTGTCGGACCGCAATTCCCGATTCGCCCCCGGCGCAACGACGATCTGGTTTTCTCCGGACGGTGCGACGGCAATCAGTGCGACACCGGTGGCAGCGGTATCCGTCGTCGAACAGCACGACAGGTCCACACCCCCGTCACGCAAAAGCGCAAGCGCATCGTTGGC
>CAJQPR010000153.1 GCA_905480255.1 uncultured Woeseiaceae bacterium
TTGTCGAGCATGTACCACGGCTCGCTCCGACCAGCCTTGACCGTTTCCATGTAGTACTCAAGACTGACGATTGCGTCCGCAAGTCTGTCTGTTTCTTTTTGCGTAAGCCGGCTCGGCCCGGCACCGGCCAGTGCAAGCGTAAGCAGACTCCCAACCTGTTCAACGACCTGCATCGCGCGGGTTTTGTTGAGCATCAGGAGACCAGCCTTAATGCCACGAATCAGCGCCGGCACCGCATCAATTCCCTGCGAGCTCCCCTGCGACACCATGCTCTGGCTGTAGGTCTCCTTGATTCGCGCAAGATTGATAATGCTCTCGCGCATGACGGCCTCTGCCACCTGCTTGTAGTCGGCGTCTTCCTCCGGCGCCATCTCAACTGCTTCCGCGTCAGCTTCGACGGGCTCAGTCGGAACAATCAGTCGCACTAACTGCTGGTCGAGCCGGTCTTCAACCCGCAACAGGGTTGACGCAATTTCAATGATCGTTTTTTCTTCAATCGGCCCGCCTTGCGCGACCACGCCCTTGAGCCGATCGATTTCAGAATCAATGTCACCGCGAAGCTCACCGAGACCAAGAACGCCGAGCGTATCGCTGATCTTCTTCAGCAAATCAAGCTGCGGTACCAGGTCGGCCGAATTGGCCATACCGGTTCGTACAAAAATATCCAGAACGTCCTTGACCCGGGCAAGGTCTTCTTTAATGGCTGACGCAACCGTCTTCATCAGCTTGACGCTGGGTGCCGACAGGGCCTCCCTGGCATGTTCAACCTGTTCGTCGCCCGGCAGCAATTCTGCAAGATTGAATGCAGCACGAATTTCACTGATTCGTTCGCCGGCATGACTGGAGCGGGCAACGTAATAAAGAAGGTTGTTTAGCAAATCTGCGACAGGATGATTATCGAACGCGCCAATCCCTTCATCGATGAGCAATTTGATTTGCCGATCGGTCTGGCCCAGCAAGCGCTTCAGCGCGACGGAGGTTTCGAGGCCACCGTTCTGCAGCGACTCGAGGACGCCACCGACGACCCACCAGAGCTGATGCATGTCATTGCGATTTGCCGAAGTTTCCAGTGCGGAAATAACGCCCGACAATGTCTCAAGGTGACGCTTCGTGTCGCCGCCCTGAATCCAGCCAAGCAATGCAAGCTGAAACTTTGGCCGGAGCTTTTTGGCTACATAAACCGGGTCTTCGCCACTCGATTCGTGACTCGCCTTACCATCCTGCTTGCTTTGTGGAGACAGGTTGAGAAGCAGCAACGTGCCTTCGGACAATAACGGCTGGCCTCGGGCGGCCCGAAGGTCGTTCAGCAATGGCAGAAGGACGAGCGCAATATCCCGACCGCCTCCAAGCAGCCTTTCGATATAGATCGGCAACTGGACCATCGCGCGCGTCAGGGCATCCAGACCATCCTCGCGTCCTTTGCCGGCCCGCAGCGTTGCCAGGTAGGCACACACGGCTTCCATCTCTTCGGCCAACAGTGCAGCGCCGTAGGTTTCCGTGATTTTTAACGCACCGCTAACCTGGTGCAGCAACTGACTGGAACGAATGAGAGCTGCGGTACCGCCGCGGCCGTCAACACAATCTTCAAGCGCCAGGTGGGCATTGCGAATCGTCTCCATCAGCTCCTGGCTGACGACGCCGAGCGCGTTCGCGGCCGCTTCGACGAATCCGTCGAAATCCGGCTGTTCCTGAATGCCTGATTCGCTGCTCATTTCGAATTAATGAGTGGCGGGCCTATCCCGCTGCCTTTTCCTGTACTACCGACACGACCGGCGCACCGCTCGATGTCGAGGACAGAGCGCTGGCCTGTAAGGCGGCGCTAGGCAGCGTAAATCCGGCAACGGTCTGACGGAGCTGAGACGCAAGCTCCGAGAGCTTGGAAATTGAAGCCGCTGTAGCAGTAGTTGCCTTCCCCGTCTGGTCGCTGATTTCTTTGAGCTTGGTGGTTCTTCGGGTTACGTCGGCTGCGGATCCGGCCTGCTGACGCGCTGAACCGGAAATGTTCTGTACGAGGTTCGCAATCTGATTCGAAACCTGCTCGATCTCGTCAAGCGCGGCACCGGCATTCTCCGCCAGCAACGCACCGCCCACTACGTCCGTTGTGCTGCGTTCCATGGATACAACCGCTTCATTGGTATCTGCCTGAATCGTCCTCACCAGCACCTCGATCTGTTTCGTCGCGTTGGTGGATCGCTCTGCCAGGCGCTGAACCTCATCCGCGACCACCGCAAAACCTCGCCCGGCTTCGCCTGCCATGGAAGCCTGAATGGATGCGTTAAGCGCCAGGATGTTCGTTTGCTCGGCGATATCGTTAATGAGCTCGATGATGTTGCCGATTTCCTGCGAGCTCTCCCCAAGGCGTTTAATTCGTTTCGAGGTGTCCTGAATCGTCTCACGAATAGTGTTCATGCCATCGATTGTTCTGCGCACTGCTTCGCCGCCTTTGTGCGCAACCTCGACGGAATGCCTTGCAACGTCGGAGGAACGCTCGGCATTGCCGGAAACTTCTTCAATAGAACCCGCCATCGATACAATCGATTCGGTCGCCGCAGTAATTTCAATTCTTTGCGTATCTGCTGCGCGCGCCATGTGGACAGCCGTATTCTCTGTCTGCTTGGCCGCAGAATCGACCATGATTGCGGTTTCGTTGATCGTCGCGACAAGTTCGCGAAGCTTCTCAATTGCATAGTTAATCGAGTCTGCAATCGCACCGGTGATGTCTTCCGTCACGGTGGCTTCGACAGTCAGGTCGCCGTCCGCCAGGCTGCCAAGCTCATCAAGCAAACGCAGGATAGCTTGCTGGTTTCTCTCGTTCTGTTCACCTTGCTCACGCGAAGTCCGTTCGAAAACGGAACTCTTGGCGTGCAAAAAACCAAGGCCAATAAGCAGCAAAAGCGCGATCGCAATAAGAGCAATCGGCAACCAGGGATTGGCGAGCACGCCTCCGGCTGAAGCAGAACCCGAGCCGGAAAGTGATGCCTCGAACAACGCAGTAGCCGCTGCGGAAAGTCCCGCGATGTTTTCACTAAGGTTCCCCAGCCCGGGCGCCGCCAACACGGCTGCCGCGACCGCGGCCTCCATATCCGATAACTGGGTGATTACCGGCACGAGGGCAGTCTCCCGAGCAGCGCCGTCGAGCGGAACAACATCGAGTCCGGTCGTCCGGCCGTCCAGGGCATCCGTGACCATCCGGAGATACGCTATGTCACTTGCCACAGCCTCTGCTGCAGCAGAATTCCCCCCGGCCGCGCTCGCGGCGAGGCTGTTGAGGGTTGTCTGTACGGCAACGCCACGACGTTGGAACTCCTGGATTACCGCTGTTGCCCCTGACTGGTCCAGTAATGTATCGGACGCATTGAGCAGTTGCGGCATGCGATCATTAACCAGCCTGGCCGCGCCAGTGACCGATTCGACGTCACTCTGCCTTTCAAGAATCGCCCTGGCGTGACGTTCAAGTTCGTCCCATGCTGCGCCCGAAGCTCCGCCACCAATGCTGGCCAGGTTATTCAGGTCCGACTGCAGGCTTTCGAAACCACCGGACTCGCCACGCAATGCGGCTTGAGCATGCAATGGCACGGCTTGCGAAATTGCCGCCAGTGCAGGACCGCTGCTGTCCGATCCCGCATCGTTACCGGACTGCAGGTATGAAAGCCCGGCAGCGGCAATGAGAGAAACGGCCAAAGCAGAAGCCAGGATGGTGAAGACGGATGATTGGTCAGTATTTGATGCCATGACTTCGCAACGTATAAGTTATCGATTTAGGCCGCGCTATTCAGCGGCAGCCTGTAAGAATGTGCTGCTTTCCAGCAAATCGTAGAAATTGAATACGGGCCAGTTGTCCGGACCACGTTCATAAGCCCCGTTCAGGAAACGATCACAACGTACCGCCGTTTGTGGAACCTGTTCCACATATTCTGAGTTCACAAAGCGCCTGAATCCCTGCACTTCATCCACGACGAGGCCAGCAGGAATGTCACGATGATTAATTGAAATGACCCTGGTAACCCGGCGTAGCGACGTGCGGCCACTACCGAGATACATTTTCAGGTCGATCAGGGGCAATAAATGGCCACGCAAATTCGCAATACCCAGTAACCAGCGTTTGGCGCCCGGTACACGGGTCATAGCGTCCGGCAGCATCAATACTTCGCGAACCTGATCACGATCTGCAACGAAGCTGTCCTGTCCCATGCGAAATCCAATGCCGACCCATTCATCGGATATATCGCCCGTACCTTTGCCCGCAACGGCAGCCCGGCTGCGGCGCTCCAACTCACGAAGCAGTTCGAAAGGTTGCTCGACGAGTGCCGCCAGATCCGCCACAGTACTCATTCAGTCAGCCATCACCGAGTTGATCTTGGCAACAAGTTCTTTTTGTCCAACAGGTTTGACGATGTATTCCACGGCACCCTGGCGCATGCCCCAGATTTTGTCCGTCTCCTGATCCTTTGTAGTGATCATGATCACAGGTATGTGTGAGGTTCTCGGGTCCTGCGTAAGTTTACGGGTCGCCTGAAATCCGTTCATACCAGGCATCACAACATCCATCAGGATGCAGTCCGGGCGTGACGCGCCGGCCTGGCGAATACCTTCCTCACCGCTGTCTGCAACAAGGGTTTCAAAGCCGCCCTTTTCGAGCATGCCCTTGAAAAGGTGCAGCTCGGTAGGTGAATCGTCAATGATAAGAATCACTGCCATGAACAATTCCTTAATTGATCTGGTTGGATATCGCGCCCAGCAATTCATCTTTGGTGAACGGCTTGGTCAGGTATTGTTCCGAGCCCACAATACGGCCGCGAGCGCGATCGAAAAGTCCGTCTTTGCTCGATAACATAATGACCGGCGTGGTCTTGAATACTTTGTTGTGCTTGATCAGAGAACAGGTCTGATACCCGTCCAGGCGCGGCATCATGATGTCAACGAAAATAAGGTCTGGCTGGTGATCCGCGATCTTTGACAGTGCATCGAAACCATCGATAGCGGTAAACACCTGGCATCCTTCCTTGGAAAGAAGAGTCTCGGCCGTGCGGCGGATTGTCTTACTGTCGTCCACAACCAGAATTTTGAGACCATTCAGACCTCGAGAAGCATTATTTGACACTGGATATCCTCGCCCAGTTACGAGCCCAAACCGACTCGAATCCCCAAACCGTTGACCCAGGGCGAACCCTGAGCAAGCCTGGCAGGCCCAATTTGCTGATTAGTTTCCATAATCTCTGCCAGACAAAAAGACTTGTACCACATTGACCAAAATGCCGCCACGACCGGCACCGCAGCTTGCGTTCATTGGAAAAACACGGGTCAGACTCCGATTTTTTCCCAGCTCGATTTCGGGCCGGCAAAGTGAGTCCAAAATCAGAGTCTGAACCCAAATTTATTGAATACTTTCGGTATAGTTACCGCCCCTTTCCCGCGGAGAGCGAAGGAAAACGTACTATGTCAGCCAGTAAACGCCGGATCGGCGTCGTCATGGACCCGATCGAATCGATCAAGCCAAAAAAAGACAGCTCGCTTGCGATGTTGCTCGAAGCAGAGCGCCGTGGCGCAGAAATTCACTACATGTTGCAGTCGGACCTCAAATTGCTGGCGGACCAGGCGCTTGGACAATCGCGAAGGCTGCGCGTCCGGGATCACGAGGAAGACTGGTTTGAACTCGGAGGCGCGGAGGAAATTCATCTCGGCGACCTGGATGTCATCCTGATGAGGAAAGATCCGCCATTCGACATGGAGTACGTGTACACCACTTATATCCTTGGCCGCGCCGAAGAAGCAGGCGCGCTGATCGTCAACAAGCCACAAGCGCTGCGCGACATGAACGAAAAGGCGTTTACGGCGTGGTTTCCGCAATGTGCACCACTCACACTCATCACCCGCTCCATGCAGGAAATGAAGGAATTTCTGACCGAGCACGAAAAAATCGTCGTCAAGCCGCTTGACGGCATGGGCGGCAAGTCTATTTTCGTCATCGCAGCCGGTGACAAGAACGCAAACGTCATATTCGAGACGCTGACCGATAACGGCAGCCGTTTCGCTATGGCGCAGGTGTTTATTCCGGAAATCAGCAAGGGCGACAAGCGAATCCTGCTGATCGATGGCGAACCCGTGCCCTATTCACTGGCGCGAATCCCCTCAGCAGACGATAACCGCGGCAACCTGGTCATGGGCGCTGTCGGCGAAGGCAGGGCGCTTTCCGAACGGGAGGCCTGGATTTGTTCCGAGGTTGGCCCTGTAATGAAGGAGTGCGGCGTGATCTTCTGCGGCATAGACGTTATCGGCGACTATCTGACCGAGATTAACGTCACCAGCCCGACTGGGATCCGCGAGCTGGACACCATTTTCGACCTGAACATCGCCGCGACACTGTTTGATGCAATAGAGGCCAGGCTCGACAGCTGATTCATTCTGAAATTCAGACCAACATCGGCTATTTGGCACTGATTTCAGGTTCCGGCCGGGTGACCTGCGTCTCACTGCTGTGATATCCAGACAGGTAAACTGGACAAATCGTTGATTTCCTGTGACACAATACGGGCATCAGGGGTTTTCTGGCGAAGCGCCTGCTTGGGTAATGGCAAAAAATACGACAAAAACTGAAAAGACTCGGTCTGCAAATTCGATTAACCATAATCTTCCGGATGATGAGTTGATCGATGGCTTAGTACTTGAGTCCCTGCCGGTTCCGGACCGGCTCCCTCCGATGCTTTTCCTGGCAGCGTTGGTGCATGGCATCCTGATTATCGGCATTACCTTTAATGCCGTATTGGGCGACGAATTCCGGGAGGCCATTTCGCTCGAGGTCACAATCGTTGCCGACCCGGACCCAAACGTTCTTGAACCCGAACACGCAGAATATCTTGCCCAGGCAAACCAGGAAGGTGCCGGCAACACCCAGGAACAGTCCCGCCCGAGTGCGCGTGCAGAAAGTCCGGTGCCAGTCGATAACATCGGTACTGATGAAGGTGACAGTCTTGATGATTCGATGGCAGTGGATGAGTATTCTGACCAGGTTCTGACTGCCCGTGCCGAGCAGGACCTCGATGTCCAGGATACGCCGCGCGAAGAGCCGTCTCCGGATGAGTCCGTGGCGGCCAATCTGGAGGCCGGCATCGAACTGACCATGCCGCTGCCCCAGGACGACACTACCAACACCGCGATTCGGGACCAGAATCCAAGAGAACTTGTCACATCGGTCGATACAAAAGAATCAAAGGTCGCCAGTTACCTAAGCCGCTGGAAAACCAAGATCGAGACCGTCGGCATCAAGTACTTTCCCGCCGAATCCATCGCCGATGGCATGAGCGGCAGCCCGACTCTCGAAGTAACGATCAACGCGTCAGGACAATTGCGGGAAGTCCTGGTCCGGCGATCATCCGGGTCGAAAGCACTCGACCAGATCGCCCTCAGCATATTGCGTCGCGCGTCGCCCTTCGACCCGTTCCCCGAAGCGATCAGGGTCGATTACGATCAACTGCGATTCGCCTACAAGTGGCAGTTCAACCAGTCTGCAATCCAGGCCACAGCCAACACCAACTAAGAAATAAGGGCTCCCGGCGCGCTTCCCCTGTGAGATACTTGGTTCATGGAAATCAAGGATTCGCTCTGTAACCAGTTGCTGATTGCCATGCCGGGAATGTCCGATCCAAATTTCAACAGCACGGTTACCCTCATCTGTGAACACAACACAGAGGGAGCCCTCGGAATCGTGATAAACCGCCCGCTGGATATGCAGCTTGGCGGGCTCTTCGAGCAGCTTGCTATCGCCGAACCGGACGTTTCACTGGCCGGTCACCCGGTTCTCAATGGAGGCCCGGTCGCGACGGAACGCGGATTCGTTCTACACAATCCTGGACCCGAGTTCGAAAGCTCAGTATCCGTTTCCCCGGACGTTCAGTTAACGCTCTCGAGAGACGTCATTGATGCAATGGCCGAAGGATCGGGTCCGGAAAAATCCCTGGTGGCACTTGGTTATGCCGGCTGGGAGTCGGGGCAACTGGAGGCAGAAATGCTGGCCAACGCCTGGCTCACCGTGCCCGCAGAATCCGACGTAATTTTTGACGTACCCTTTGCCGACCGCTGGCGTGTCGCTGCAAATATCATTGGCATCGACATCAGTCAGATATCCCCGGATGCCGGGCACGCCTGAGACCATTCTTGCCTTCGACTTCGGCCTGCGGCGCATTGGCGTAGCAGTCGGGCAACAGGTCACTGACTCTGCTAGCCCACTTGGCATAGTTCGCAACGATGAGAATGGTCCCGACTGGGTCGGCATTGGCAACTTCATCAGGGAATGGCGCCCGGCACGTCTTATCGTCGGCATGCCTTCCCATGCAGACGGCTCGACTTCAGAAATCGCTACGGTCGTCCGGTCCTTTATTGGTGATCTGGGTCGGTTCGACCTGCCAATCGAAGCAGTCGACGAACGCTACTCATCCGTTGAGGCAGAGGTGCTACTCAAAGCACAACGCACGGAAGGGCTCCGCGGCCGAATCCGGAAGGAGATGATCGACGCCGCCGCCGCCGTCCTGATTGCTGAACGATGGCTGAAAAATGAGCATCAATAAGAGTAGAATGCCCGCGCCATGTCCGTAACAGAACTATTCGAAGTCACCGACAAAGTCGATCAGACCGACCTCCAGCTCGGCGCTGATGGGCGCCTGCGTCACCTGCTGACAATGCACGGCCTTGATCGCCGGCAAATTACCGCCCTCCTGGATGAAGCTGAGCTTTACCTGAGTGATATCGGACAGCCGGTCATCCGGACGGATGCACTTCGTGGCCGAACGGTCGCCAACCTGTTTTTTGAACCAAGCACGCGTACCCGAGCATCCTTCGACCTCGCGGCCAGGCGCCTCGGAGCGGATGTCCTGAACCTGGACGTCAATACGTCTTCCCGGAAGAAGGGGGAGAGCATTCTCGATACGATTTATACGTTGCAAGCCATGCAGGTTGACGTATTCGTTGTGCGCGATGCCCAAGCCGGCGTTCCAGCCTATATCGCCAGGCACGCGAATGATCACGTGAGCATTCTGAACGCTGGCGAATCCGACGTCGCACATCCGACCCAGGCGCTGCTGGACCTGCTGACCATTCGTTTGCACAAGGGTGATTTTGAAAACACGACGGTCGCCATCGTCGGTGATATCGCGCATTCTCGGGTAGCGCGATCCACATCGGAAGCGCTCGTCACGATGGGCATAAAGGAGCTTCGGCTGATTTCGCCGAAGTCGCTCGCGCCCGAGGATGGCACGGTGCCACTCCAGGCCAGGGTTCTGCACAATCTGAATGAAGGCGTTCGCGGTGCCGACGTAGTGATGGCACTTCGCATACAACGGGAACGAATTGGAAACATCGATGGCGTACCGGGCATCGACGAGTATTTTGCAAACTACGGTGTCAGTCACGAGCGGATGAAACTCGCGGCACCGGGCGCCATCGTCATGCATCCGGGTCCAATGAACCGTGGCATTGAAATTGAATCGAGCCTGGCCGACGGCCCGAATTCAGTGATCCCTGAACAGGTCAAAAATGGCGTAGCCGTCCGCATGGCGGTCTTGTCGACGGTCATGAAGTCGCGGGCCACAACATGACGGCACAGTCACCTGCAATCGAGGCCGCGCAGAGGAATCGCGGCACGCTGTTTGTCGAAGATGCACAAATCATCGACGTCAAAACCTTTCCCGGCGACCAGTTCATCATCCGGCTTCGAGCACCAAAGTCGGCGGCAAATGCGATGCCCGGGAGCTTCGTTCACGTTCAATGTGACGCTTCTGTCCCGATGCGTCGACCGCTCTCTATCATGCGTGTGAACGCCACTGAAGGGTGGATCGAGGTTCTGTTCAAAATCGTGGGAGAGGGATTGCGTGCACTCGGTGAACGGAATCCAGGCGATACGCTCAGTGTAATCGGCCCCATTGGTAAAGGCTTCGTCCCGTCTGCGGAGCGGCCGAATACGTTGCTGATCGGCGGTGGCGTCGGCATTCCACCCATGGTTTTTCTGGCCGAACACCTGAAGAACGACGAATCTGAGTGGAATCCACTCGTCATCATGGGCTCGGAGATTCCCTTCCCCTTCCAGCTCGCACGATCTGACATTGAAACGTCATGGCTGGACCAATCCATTGTGAGCACCATGCCATTAATGGAGCAGTGGCAGATACCTGCACGACTCGCCAGTCTGTCCGACTTTGAGGGCACTTTTCGCGGCTATGTCACTGATCTTGCACGCGAATGGCTCAAGTCCCTGTCGCCAGACGAACTGCGAAGAGTGGAGGTATTTTCCTGCGGCCCGACGCCGATGTTGAAGGCCGTTGCAGACCTTGCCCGGGAATTCGACGTGCCTTGCCAGGTCTCGCTGGAAGAGTTCATGGCCTGCGCTGTAGGCGGATGTGCCGGCTGCACCGTACTCGTCCAGACGGACGACGGCCAGGCAATGAAAAGGGTTTGCGTAGACGGTCCTGTCTTTGATGCGGCGGCAGTATTTCCGGAGTAATTGAAATGCTCAGCAAATTCGAACGCTATCCACTGACTTTCGGCCCGACGCCGATCGAGAAACTGGCACGCCTTTCCGATCACATCGGCGGCGAAGTCGAACTTTACGCGAAGCGGGAGGACTGTAATTCAGGTCTCGCCTTCGGCGGCAACAAGATCCGCAAACTCGAATACATTATTCCGGACGCGATTGCGTCCGGCGCCGATACGCTGGTTACGATTGGCGGAGTCCAGTCGAACCACACACGCCAGGTCGCCGCGGTAGCTGCAAAGATCGGCATGAAATGCAGGCTGGTACAGGAAAGCTGGGTGCCATTCCAGGACGCAGTTTATGACCGCGTCGGTAATATTCTGATGTCACGCGTCATGGGTGCAGAAATTGAAATGGTCGATGAGGGTTTCGATATCGGCATTCGCGAATCCTGGGAGCGCGCAATGGACGACGTCAAGGACAAAGGTGGCACGCCCTACCCGATTCCCGCCGGCGCATCTGTACACAAGTTCGGCGGACTCGGATTCGTCGGGTTCGCCGAAGAGGTACGGGCGCAGGAGAAAGAACTCGGCTTTCAATTCGACTATGTCGTTGTTTGCACCGTAACCGGTTCCACGCATGCCGGCATGGTAGTTGGCTTTGCGAAAGACGGCCGCGCACAAAATGTGATCGGCATCGATGCGTCGTGCACTCCAGAACAAACCCATGCCCAGGTTCTCGACATCGCCAGGAAAACCGCAGACCTCGTTGAACTCGGTCAGGAAATTACTGCTGACGATATCGTGTTGAAAACCGAATACGCTTATCCGGTATACGGCGTTCCGTCTGCAGAGACAAACGAGGCGATTCGTCTGTGCGCGCGTATGGAAGGCATGATGACCGACCCCGTCTACGAGGGTAAATCCATGCAGGGAATGATCGATCTCGTGAGGAAAGGATTCTTTCCAGCGGGCTCAAAAGTTTTGTATGCGCATCTCGGCGGCGTTCCGGCGATCAACGGATACAGCTATATTTATCGCAACGGCTGAGGAATGGCGTGGCGGATTTCTTTTCCGTCCTTTTAACTCTGCACGTTAATACTGCTACCTGACTCACATTAACCGGTGGCAGCATTGCGGGATCAGAACCGATGAAGAACTGGAAGTACATGGTTTTGCTGATGATCTTCACGGCAATCATCGGAGTAGTCATTACCTTGCTTGCGCTCTCGACCTAGCAACAGTACCTGTCTTTCAGACCGATTCCCGACCGGATTATCGGCAATATCTTCTTGATTCGACTGACATTCGCTTCGTCACGGTTTGCCGTCAAACGTGTGACAGAGCGGTCCCCACTTCAACTCTTCAGTCAGGTCAGTCGAGGCGGGAACAGGCTGAAGTTGCGCGAGTTCATCGCGCAATTGGTCTGAGCCCTTGATGCAGTCATCTACCGCTCTACACCCTTTCATGACTGCAAATTAGTCCGCGGTCCGCCTATCGCCAAAGGTGGCTGGCGGGCTTTTGGTATAGTTTGGGCAGGCTAAAAAACATTACAACCGCCGGGGGAAACCATGAAACGCGCAATATCATTCTGCTTTGCTGTTCTCGTATTTTCACTGACTGCCATCGCGCAGGATGAAGACTCATCGCCCGGCTTCAACGAATCAACGTTCGCCGGGCTTGAGATGCGTGGTATCGGTCCGGCCATGATGTCGGGGCGAGTAGCCGACATCGTGATCAAACCTGATGACCCGAGTACCTGGTATGTCGGCGTTGGCAGCGGCGGAATCTGGAAAACAGAAAATGGTGGCACGACCTGGACCACGATATTCGACGATCAGGATTCCTATTCTATCGGTTGCATCACGCTCGACCCGGCTAACCCTGACACTATCTGGGTCGGCACCGGCGAGAACGTCAGCGGCAGGCACGTGGCCTTCGGTTCCGGAGTGTTTCGTAGCCGCGACGGTGGCACAAGCTGGGAGAATATGGGACTCACGGATTCCGAACACATTGGCATGATTCGTGTGGATCCTCGTGACTCAAACGTCATTTACGTCGCCGCGCAAGGCCCGCTTTGGTCCGGTGGTGGCGAGCGCGGTCTCTTCAAGTCTACTGACGGTGGCCAAAGCTGGAACAAGATCCTGGGCGATGGCCTTGGCAATACGGAAATCGACGACCAGTACACGGGTGTGTCAGAAGTTCATCTTGATCCGCGTAATCCTGATGTTATCTACGCAGTCTCCTGGCAAAAATTCCGCAACGTTGCGGTCCTCATGGACGGTGGCCCCGGGTCCGGCATCCACAAATCCACAGATGGGGGCGCGACCTGGCGTGAGCTGACAGAAGGCCTGCCGGACGAAGATATGGGCAAGGTCGGTTTTGCAATATCGCCGCAAAAACCGGATGTCGTTTACGCAACGATTGAACTCGCACATCGCGAAGGCGGGTTTTTCCGTTCAGAAAATGGAGGCGAAAGCTGGGAGAAGCAAAACGACTACATATCCGGCGGTACAGGGCCGCACTATTACCAGGAAATTTTTGCCGATCCACATCAATTCGACCGGATATACCAGATGGATGTCCGCTTGCACGTCACTCACAATGGCGGCAAGGATTTCGAAACGATGCGCTCGGAAACCAAGCACGTGGATCACCACGCGATGGCATTTCATCCGCAAGATGAAGACTATTTACTGGTTGGCAATGACGGCGGCGTATACGAAAGTCTCGACCGGGGTGATTCATGGCGATATATGGCAAACATGCCAATCTCGCAGTTCTACAAAGTTGCGGTCGACTATGACGAGCCCTTCTACAACGTCTACGGTGGCACGCAGGACAACTCCAGCCTCGGCGGACCACATCGTACCGACAACAACGTCGGCATAAGGAATTCGGACTGGTATCTGACCCTGGGCGCAGACGGTCATCAGTCAGCCGCCGACCCAAGTAACCCGAACATTATTTACGCGAACTGGCAGGAAGGAAACCTGACCCGCTACGACCGGGCGACCGGCGAAAGCGTCTATATTCGTCCGCAGCCCGCTGCCGGAGAGTCCGAGGAACGTTACAACTGGGACGCTCCCATCCTGATTAGCCCGCATAACCCGGAAACGCTCTATTTTGCGAGTTATCGAGTGTGGCGTAGCGATAATCGGGGCGATTCCTGGCGCACGATATCCGGCGACCTGACGCGAGACCAGGATCGCACCAAACAACCGCTTATGGGCCGGCTCTGGAGCCCGGACTCCAACTGGGATCTCGGGGCGATGTCACAGTACAACACGATTACATCCCTCTCAGAATCGCCGGTCGTCGAGGGACTCGTCTACGCGGGCACAGACGATGGCCTGGTGCACGTTAGTGATGATAGCGGCGAAAACTGGGAAAGCATCGGAGACCTTCCGGGCGTGCCGGACAACTATTTTGTCAATGACATCAAAGCAGACCTGCATGACGCAGATACCGTTTATGTCGTCGTCGACGATCACAAGTCTGGCGACTTCTCACCATACGTTCTAAAGAGTGAAAATCGTGGCCGAAGCTGGCGCAGCATCGCATCCAATTTGCCGGCTCGTCACGTACTGTGGCGCATCGTCCAGGATCACGTAAATCCCGAGCTATTGTTTCTCGGCACGGAATTCGGCGTGTTCTTTACGGTCGATGGTGGCGGACAGTGGACAAAACTCTCAGGCGGCGTACCCAATATTGCGTTCCGCGATCTGGCCATTCAGAAGCGAGAGAATGACCTCGTCGGAGCAACCTTCGGGCGAAGTTTCTACGTTCTGGATGACTACTCGCCGCTGCGCAACGTGACCACGGATCTCCTGCAGAACGGATCTGTCCTGTTCCCGGTGAGGCGCGCTCACTGGTACATTCCAAAGCGCCCGCATTCCTGCGCAACACAAGGATGCGTAGACAGCCAGGGCGATGCCTATTTCGTTTCTCCAAACCCGCCCTTCGGCGCCGTGTTCACTTACTACCTCGCCGAGGAAAGAGCGAGCCTCAAAGACCAACGCACCAAGTCTGAAAAAGACCTGATCAAAACAAACGAAGACGTTGCGTTTCCAGACTGGGACCGCCTGGAAGCAGAAGCTCTTGAAGATTCACCGGCTATTGTGTTCTCTGTCTCAGACATGGACGGCAACCTCATTCGTCATTTAGAAGCCCCGGCAAAAGCAGGATTTCAACGTGTTGCCTGGAACTTGAGGTACCCGGTAGTAGATCCCTGGGTTCCGGAAGCGGAACGCAACGAAAACAGCAGCGCCGCTGGCGTGCTCGTTGTGCCGGGCACCTACCAGGTGTCGATGTACGAACGGAACGACGGCGTCCTTACAGACCTCAATCAGAATCAAAGATTTGAAGTAGTTTCAATTCGCGAGCCGACATTGCCGGGCTCCTCGCAACAGGATCGCATTGCGTTTTCAAGACGCGTCGATGAGATGCGGCGGGCCGTGAGCGGAACCCGAAAATCGATTGACGAAGTACTGGAACAACTCGGCGCAATCAAAGAGATGCTGAAAAACTCAACCGCTAATATGGATCTCTACGCACAGGTCAATTTACTGGAGAAAAAAATCGTTGCTGAACGCGATCATCTTTCGGGTAATCAGACTCAGGGAGAGTTTGCGGTGAACAGACCCGTTCCAGTGACGGCGCGCTTGAGCAGTGCCGCCTACAATCCGAATACCAGCGCCTACGGGCCGACCGAGACGCAACGCGAATCGCTCGAAATTGCACAGAGTGAGTACGGGGAAATCGGTGTAGAACTGACACAACTGGTCGATCGGGATTACGAAACAATATTGAATGCGCTCGACGCAGCGGGCGTGCCGTGGACACCGGGGCGTGGGGTGCTCAAACCAAACTAGGCAATACTCGCGATATTTTGCGCCGTGTTTTCGGCAAAATTTGGCACTCTGTCAGGATAGCTGGTAGAAGTTGACACGATGCGAAATCGTTCGCCTGTTCGATAACAGCGTTGGCCCCAGGATTAACGTTGTTTCAAATTGCAACAACTGCCAGCTGTGTTTGGACTTATGATGCAGCCATGAATCATCTCCATTTACTAGCGGCGCGAGTCCTGTTGCTCGGCGCTCTTTCCTCGGCCTTCAATGCCGCGCTTGCTGATGACAAGGTGTTCGAGATCAGCGAGATATCAAGCGAAGGCCGTGTTGTCAGTGCACGATTCGCTGACCTGGACGGCGACGGCCGCAAGGACCTGATGATCGCCAGCTTGAACGGCATACCTCCCGAGGAACAGCGCAGCATTCGGGTCCACCTGCAGGAACCGGACGGGTCGTATCTGCCGTCTCCCAGCCACGTTGTGACGATTCCGAACTGGAGTGCTGTTTACGACATCGCGGACTTGAAGGACACGCCTGGTGAGGAATTGGTGCTGTTACGCCCCGACGGCATTACCATCCTCTCAATAGCCGACAAGGAGCTCATCGAATGGAGTTTACCCGTCGAAGGACCTAGCACGGTCGCCGCCGCCGACGATGAGCGCGGTTTCGATTCGTTCCAGCTGGTTTACGACATAGGATCGGAACCATTGATACTGGTACCACAAATAGGACTGGTGTCGGTGCTGACGGCGGACGGCACAGTCATGGGACAAGTTGACGTTGGCCGCCGGGCAAATTATTTCGTCGCCCGAAGTTCGTCAGTCATCTCCGTGGAAAGCAACCTCCAGCTCTACCTGGACACACCCAAGCTCAGCATTGGCGATGTCAATGGCGATGCGCGCACCGATATCGTGGCCGCCACGCGTCATGAGATCCGCGTCTTTCTCAGCCGCCCGGATGGCCTATTCGAGAACGAGCCGAGTTATTCCTATCCGCTCAGGCTGATCAGCCCGCTTGACCACAGCCGTGGCTCCGGCAGCGTCGTCACAACTGCCCGCGACGTCGACAATAACGGCGTACTCGATTTGATCATTACTCACGTCGAGGGCACGTTCTCGGATACGGTCACGACTACTTATTTCTATCGAAACCGGGACGGTCGCTGGGACCTGGCGAACCCCGACGATAAGTTCGTCAGCGATGGCACCTTCAGCTCCGATTTGCTGCTGGATGTCAATGACGACGATGTCGATGAGCTGGTGCGCATACAGTTCAAGTTCAGCGTGCTTGAGCTTGTCGAGATACTGCTGACAAGAAAAATCGATTCGGTGATCACCGTGCATCGTCTTCTGCCCGACGGCCGATTCGATACCAAACCGTCGTCGCGCAAGAAATTCAGCACAGGAATCAGCTTCGATACGTTCCGGCCAAACGGCTTTATGCCACAGACCGGTATCGACATTAATGCAGACGGATTGATGGACGTCGTCACATCAGCGAATGGTAAGGGCATCGAAGTCTTCCTCGGGACCGAGAATGAGCCGTTCGCGGGAAGAACCGCAATGCAGAAAATGTCAGCAACGGGCCGCATTCGTTTCACGGACTACGACGATGACGGGCTGCTCGACTTCGTGCTTTACAACACGCAATCGTTCGATGCGCCGGTAAAGACGGGCCGAAATCTCGGCGGGTTGCCGAATCCAGTTCCTTAAATCGACGGCCTCGTGGATAGCGAACGCAGTCGATACTCCCGTAGATGGGCCCAACCAGAATGATGAGCCTCGACAACATTGCAGGAGCAGGCTGGAAGCTTGTTCATTGGCCGGCAAGGATCGATGACAGCGAGATCTCTCTGCGGCCTGTGGTGAAATAGACCGGATGGAATCGGATGTGGTCATTGTCGGTGGCGGGCTCACGGGATTATCACTGGCCCGCAGGCTGGACGAGGCGCACATAGACTACGTGTTGCTCGAAGCGCGTGATCGATTCGGCGGGCGCATTCTTTCTCAGGCCTCTGACAATAGCAGCCATCCAAATGTGCGCCATGATCTCGGCCCGTCATGGATCTGGCCGGGCCAGCCACGGATCGAGCGTCTCGTTCGCGAGTTCAACCTACGGCCATTTCAGCAGTACAGCGAAGGCACATTGGTCTATGAGGAAGCCGACGGCAGCGTTCGCCGGGATTTTAACTATTCCACCATGGCTGGCTCGCTACGGATCGGATGCGGTGTGGCCAGTATTACTGACGCCATTGTTGATGTGCTGGATAGACAGAAGTTATTGCTGTCGCACACCGTTACACGCATAGCGCGAAACAAAGGCAGCTTCAGGCTTACCGCGACCACAGTAAACGGGGAGGAGACCATACGGGCTCGACACGTTGTTGTCGCTGCGCCGCCGCGTGTGGTTGAAAGTACGATGACATTCGATCCGCCGCTGCCTGGCGACGTAGTGAAAGCTTTGCGAGCGGTGCCAACGTGGATGGCCGGGCAAGCAAAGCTGGTCGCTATCTACGACCAACCGTTCTGGCGGAATATGGGCTTGAATGGCGATGGTATTAGTCGCCGTGGCCCTCTCGTGGAAATTCATGATGCAACGCCGGCCAGCGGTGAAATGGGAGCCTTGTTCGGGTTCGTTGGTATTCCCGTCGGACTGCAACAACGCGAAAGATCATCGCTGATCGACAGCGCCTTGCCGCAACTCGAAGCGATGTATGGTCAAAAAGCGTCCAATCCGGTCGATATCATTGTCAAGGATTGGGCGAATGACAGGTTCACCGCAACAACACATGATAAAGACGGATCGGGCCATCCTCAGCTTGCGACGCCCGTGTCAATCGCAGGCCTGGTTGACGAAGGCCTGATGTTTGCCACTTCAGAAATGGGTCCCCAATTCGGCGGACTGCTGGAGGGCGCACTTGAAGCGTCCGAGGCCGTAGCACGGAGAATTTTAGCCGCCGATATTGACCCAGTCTGGACTTGAGGGAAGTCGGACCGGCTCAACCGCCGAAATTTACCTTCGCTTCCAGGTTGGATCTCGAATCAGCATGCGACATCGCCTCTTCGAGCGTGATCGTGCCGTTCTTATACAACGACAGCAAAGCTTCATCGAAATTCTGCATGCCTTTCTCACCCGAATCCTTGAGCGCGTCCTTCACCTCGGAGATTTCCCCCTTCAGAATCAGGTCCTTGATATGTGGCGTATTGATCATCAGCTCAACAGCGGCTACCCGTTTGCCAGTGCGGGCACGCACAAGACGCTGCGACAAGATCGCACGCAGGTAGTGACCGAGGTCCATGAATACCTGCGATTGCTGCTCCGTTGGAAACAAGTTGATGATCCGATCCAGCGTTTCGGGCGCATTGTTGGAATGCAATGTGGCAAGCACCAGGTGCCCGGTACCAGCCATATCAATCGCCGACTGCATCGACTCACGATCGCGAATCTCGCCAATCAGCAGTACGTCCGGAGCCGCTCGCATTGCGCTCCTTAGCGCACGATCATATGACTTCGTGTCCAGGCCAACTTCACGTTGATTAACAATGGACTGCTTGTTGGGATGAAGAAACTCGATCGGATCTTCAACCGTAATAATGTGGGATGAGGTTTTCTCGTTGCGATGATTGAGCATCGCAGCGAGCGTTGTCGACTTGCCGCTTCCGGTCGCGCCAACCATCAGAATCAGGCCACGGCGAAGCATTACCAGCTCTTTCATCTGTTCTGGCATGCCTAGCTCATCAAGCGTCGGCAGTTCGGCAGTGATGTAACGCAGCACCATTGATACGTTGCCGCGCTGATGAAATACGTTGACTCTGAAACGACCAAGACCGGGCTCAGAAATGGCGAAATCGAGCTCGAGTTCGCGGGTAAAATCATCAAGCTGCTCTTCATCCATCAGCTCGATGGCCGCTTGTTTCACCATTTTCGGCGTCATCTCAAGCTTGTTGACCGGCATGATTTTGCCGTCAATCTTGATTTTTGCTGGTGCAAACGGTGCAAAGAATAGGTCCGAGGCTTTTTTCTCGACCATCAGTTTAAAAAGCGGTTTGACGTTCATGTCATATAAATCCGTTTGGCGGCCTAGTAGGTATTGGCCGTATCTTCTTCCATGATGCGAAGGCTCTCTGACTGCTGATCAGAAAGTGATGAGTCACGTTTACTTTCCAGTTTGATGCGAAGCCTGAGCTCGTTCTTCGAGTCAGCATTTCGCATCGCTTCTTCATAAGAAATCATGCTGTCTTCGTACAACGTGAAAAGCGCCTGGTCGAACGTCTGCATGCCGAGGCGTGTAGATTTCGCCATGATCTCCTTGATCTGCCCGACTTCGCCTTTGAAGATCAAATCTGAAATCAGGGGAGAGTTAAGCATGATCTCCATCGCCGCGACACGACCAATACCGGTTTCCCGGGGCACCAAACGCTGTGAGATGAACGCCTTGGTGTTCAACGAAACGTCCATTAACAGCTGCTGACGTCGTTCTTCGGGGAAGAAGTTGATAATTCGGTCGAGCGCCTGGTTTGCACTGTTAGCGTGCAACGTCGCAAGACAAAGGTGACCGGTCTCGGCAAATTGAATACCGTATTCCATTGTTTCGCGATCACGAATTTCACCGATCAGGATGACGTCCGGTGCCTGGCGTAGCGTATTTTTAAGCGCCGCATGCCAGGATTCGGTATCGACCCCAACTTCACGCTGTGTAATTACGCAACCTACATGTGGATGTACGTACTCGACAGGATCCTCGATCGTTACGATGTGACCTCTCGAATTTTTGTTCCGGTGACCGATCATTGCTGCAAGCGTCGTCGATTTACCTGAGCCGGTACCGCCAACGATGATACAGAGGCCGCGTTTGTTCATGACGACGTCTTTGAGGATTGGTGGCAAGTCCAGACCCTCGAGGGTCGGAATTTCGGTGGTAATGGTTCGAAGGACAGCGCCAACCATACCTTGTTGAATAAACGCGCTGACACGAAAACGACCGATGCCCTGGGGTGCGATCGCAAAGTTACATTCTTTGGTCGCGTCAAACTCTTTAACCTGCTTGTCGTTCATGATCGAACGCACCATCATCGCCGACTGGTCGGCTGACAAAGCCGAATCGGTCGCTTTGTGAATCGTACCGTCAACCTTGATCGCGGGCGGAAAGCCCGTTGTGATGAAAAGGTCCGAGCCTTCCTTCTCAATCATCTTCTTAAGCAGGTTCTGCGTCAGTCGCACTGCTTGTTCGCGTTCCATTTGCCTTTACTCCTGCTGGGAAACCTTTAGGTAGCCGCCCTAGAAATTCTCTTTGTTTACCGCGCGGAATCTCGCTTCTTCTTTGTTGATGAGACCCTTGGACATCAGTTCGGCCAGGTTCTGATCTAGCGTATACATGCCTGAACCCTGCCCTGTCTGAATGGCCGAGTACATTTGTGCAATCTTGCCTTCGCGAATCAGGTTTCGAATCGCGGGTGTTCCAACCATGATTTCATGGGCAGCGATTCGTCCACCACCAATCTTTTTCAACAATGTCTGCGAAATTACGGCGCGCAATGATTCTGAAAGCATGGCTCGTACCATTTCTTTCTCAGCCGCGGGGAAGACATCGACAATACGATCGATGGTCTTGGACGCCGAACTTGTATGCAGCGTACCGAATACAAGGTGACCGGTTTCGGCCGCAGTCAGCGCCAGCCGAATGGTTTCAAGGTCACGAAGCTCACCAACCAGGATGATATCGGGATCCTCGCGAAGTGCCGAACGCAATGCTTCGTTGAAGCCCAGCGTATCGCGATGCACCTCGCGCTGGTTAATCAAAGACTTCTTGCTTTCGTGCACAAACTCGATCGGATCCTCGATTGTGAGGATATGGTCGGGTTTGTTTTCATTGATGTAGTCGACCATCGCGGCGAGCGTCGTCGACTTACCGCTGCCGGTGGGTCCAGTCACAAGCACGATGCCACGTGGGTGCATCGAGAGGTCCTTGAAAATCCCCGGGGCGCCCAGATCATCGAGCGTCAGGATCTCTGAGGGAATGGTCCTGAAGACTGCGGCGGAACCGCGATTCTGGTTGAATGCATTTACACGGAAGCGCGCGAGCTTTGGAATTTCGAACGAGAAATCAGTCTCGAGGAATTCTTCATAGTCCTTGCGCTGCTTGTCATTCATGATGTCGTACACCATGCTGTTGACATCTTTGTGGGTCAGCGCGGGCATGTTAATGCGCTTGATGTCCCCGTCGACGCGAATCATCGGCGGGACCCCACCGGAAAGGTGAAGATCTGATGCGTTGTTCTTTACCGCGAACGACAATAACTGGGCAACGTCGACGGCCATATTTTTCCCTCGGAATTTGACTGGTCCGACTTACCATAACCCGGACCTAATGGCTGCCTAGTATAGCGAAGCACCCGGAGCAAAACGTGATTGGAGTCACGGAAAACTTTAGAAAAATCCAAGATTTGCTGGCGAAAGCTGCGGCGGATGCCGGGAGGTCTGGGGACCATATACGGTTGCTGGCTGTGAGCAAGAGAAAGCCCGTAGAGGCTATTCTGGAGGCCGCGGCCGCGGGCCAGCGTGATTTCGGCGAGAATTTCGTCCAGGAAGGCGTCGAAAAGATCGGGAAATGCGGTCGCGACGACCTGATCTGGCATTTCATCGGCCACCTCCAGTCGAACAAAACAAGGGTTGTAGCCGAGAGTTTTCAGTGGGTTCACACGGTTGACCGGCTAAAAATCGCCCGGCGACTGTCCGAGCAGCGGCCAGTGGATGCGGCTGACCTGAATGTCTGCATCGAGGTCAACATCGATGCCGAAGAGAGCAAGTCGGGTGTCAATCCGGCCGATGTGCAGGACCTCGCCACTGAAATTGCTGAATTGCCGCGTCTGCGACTCCGCGGCCTGATGTGCCTGCCGGCTATACGTGAAGATTTCGCCGAGCAACGCAAGCCTTTTGCTGCGCTCCGCGAACTTCTGGAGTCCCTGAATTCAAGCGGATTACGGTTAGACACACTATCAATGGGCATGTCGGCCGATTATGCTGCCGCAATTCACGAAGGTGCGACCATCGTGCGCGTGGGTACCGCAATATTCGGAGAAAGGGAATGATCGGCAACAAGGTAGGACTCATCGGCGGCGGCAACATGGCGCGTGCCATTGGCGGAGGACTGCTGCGTGGCGGGATGCATGCGACGGACCTGATGATTGCCGAGCCCGTACCCGAACAGTGTGAGCACCTGCGTAAAGAGCTTTACGGAGCCATGGTCACGGATGACAACAAGATCGTTGCTGCAGCTGCAGAAATACTTCTGTTCGCGGTAAAACCGCAAATCCTGAAACCAGTCTGTGAGGGGCTCGTCGACGAAGTGCAGAAAAAGCGACCCCTTGTCATGTCGATTGCTGCTGGCCCCAGAAGTGAGGACATTGACGCATGGCTCGGCGGAGGGTTGTCGGTCGTGAGAGTCATGCCGAATCAGCCTGCTCTGATCGACCAGGGAATTTCCGCATTGTTTGCGAATGAGCGCACCAGCGAGGAACGAAAGCAGCAGGCAGAAAAGATCATGACCGCTGTCGGACACGCTGTCTGGCTCGATTCGGAGGATAAAATGGATGCCGTAACGGCGGTTTCAGGGACGGGACCTTCCTATTTTTACCTGCTGATCGATATCATGATCGAATCCGCAAAGAAATTCGGTATCGATGAGGCGACTGCAAGGACGCTGGCTGTGGAGACCGCCCGCGGTGCAACGGCCCTCGCGGCTGCTGAAACTGAGTCAATGTCAAAGCTCATCGAACGCGTTCGCTCGCCTGGCGGCACGACCACCGCCGCATTCGAATACCTCGACGGAAAAGACGCCCGTGGTATCTTTGCAACCGCAATCGATGAGGCGGAAAAACGTGCCGCCGAACTCGCCAATGTCGCTAGCAAAGCCTGATCGGACTCGACACCAATGACACAAGCACTCATTTTTGTTCTGAAGACTTTCACGCACCTCTATCTTCTGTTGTTGCTGCTTCGATTCTGGCTGCCTGTTTTGCGAGCAGATTTTCGCAACCCGGTTGCGCAAGGCGTCTTACGTATCACGTCGCCTCTCGTAATCCCGCTGCGGCGCTTTGTCCCGGCAATCGGACGGGTCGATACGGCTACGGTACTGGTCGCGTTCACCATCGAATACCTGCTTATCCTGCTGCTACTGACATTAAGCAGAATCACTCCTGAATTTCTCCCGATTGCGATAACCGCCATCATGGACCTCGCCGTCCTGAGCCTGAACATGTTCTTCTTCGTGATACTGATCAAGATCATCATGAGCTGGGTCGCACCGAACAACTACAACCCGGTGACTGCTATGTTGACCACTATTTCTGAGCCGGTACTCCGCCCATTTCGCCGTATGTTGCCGCCTATCGGTGGCATCGACATTTCACCAATTTTCGCCATCGTGATTATCCAGGCCGGGATCATCATTTTGCAGACGTATAAGCCACTGCCAATCTGAGCACGTGGCAGACAAACTGCTTATCCCGGTCAGGGTTCAGCCACGCGGCAGCAAAAGCGAGATTTTGGGCGTGGCGGACGGACGCCTGAAAATAAAAACGACCGCACCACCAACCGACGGTCGCGCCAATAAAGATGTGATTGCCCAGCTTGCCCGCGAATTCAGGGTTCCACCGTCTCGAATTTCACTTAAGTCCGGCGCCAGTGGGCGACTGAAGACATTCATCGTTGAGAATCCGGCGGTTTTGCCGGGCTGGCTCGCCGACGTCGCCTTCAGATAGGCAGGCCTTTGGGCTATAGTCTGGAGTAGTCAGAATCGCCTGACAGGGGGAAAACAAGAAATGAAAGACCTGAAAATAACAATCATTCTGTCGTCCCTGGCACTGCTAGGGGCTTGCGGTAGTGCCGGTGAGGAAGCAACCGTGCCCGAGGCAGAGCCTGCAGGTGCCTCATCTGTTGATATCGGCGACCACATCGTTCATTACAGCGCCCAGTCGACGGACCAGCTGCCACCCGAGGTGGCCCGCACGTACAACATCGTGCGAAGCAAGAATCGGGCTATGCTGAACGTGTCCATACTCGAAGAAGGCTCGAACACGCCCGTGGCTGCAGATGTAGTCGTTAAGACTGTCAACCTGACAGGTCAGCTCAAGAATGTCACGATGAGGATGATCCAGGAGCAGGAAGCCATCTACTACATTGGTGAAACGCCGGTCGCGAATCAGGAGACGCTCATTTTTGATATCAGCGTCAGGCCGGATGGGGTCGAAAAGGCAACTGATGTCCGCTTCAAGAGACAGTTTTATACAAACTAGATAAGTTTTTTGAAAAAAAGGGGCCAGAGCGCGGCTCTGACCCCTTTTTGTTGCCTCCAATCTCTGCTATCGTCCCGCCGCGTTCTACGGGCTGAAGGCCCGTTTTTTGTTTTTTTCAGGAGTAAATTTTTCATGGCAGTAAAAAAGAAAGCCGGCGCTGCACCCAAGAAAGCGCCGACCAAATCCGAGATCTATTCCAAAATTGCTGACGACACTGGCCTGACCAAGAAAGACGTTGCCGCAGTATTCGATTCCCTGTCGGGACAGATTAAGAAGAACCTTGGTGGTCGCGGTGCTCCGGGCATGTTCACGGTTCCCGGCCTGATGAAGCTGAAGGTCGTTAAGAAGCCTGCCAGAAAAGCACGCATGGGCATCAACCCCTTCACAAAAGAAGAGGTCATGTTCAAGGCCAAGCCTGCTTCCAAGGGCGTAAAAGTCCTGGCACTGAAGGGTCTGAAAGACATGGTGTAAACCGGAAATCGGTTATGCACATAAAGGCCGGGCAATGCCCGGCCTTTTTTGTTTGGAATCGTCCTTGCGAGCAAAGCGAAGCTATCTCCTGACCGTGCAGGTCGTTTATGAGATAGCTTCGTCGCCGCGGTTGATCGGCGACGCCCTGTCGCCTGCGCGTCGGGCACGCTTCGTGCGTCCAAATTCGTTCCCTACGAATTTGTCTCGAAATTACGTTGGTTCTCCCGAACAAACTCCTCTACCGCATTCCGCAGCAGCGTGAGCTTGCCATGGAAGAAATGCTCAGTTTCCGGAAATATTTCCAGCTCGGGACCCGGTTCGAGTTCGTTAACCCAGGCCACGGTCTCCTCGATATCTACAAGCTCGTCCTGGTCGCCTTGCAGAATCAGCCACGGGCAGTCGGGTTGAGCCTCCAGATTTCCTGCAAATCGGGACACGGCAGGCGCAATACTGACAAGCCCTGAAGGTTTGCTGATCACGGAAGCCCTGATAGCCATGGCGGCACCAAAGGAAAATCCCGACAGCCACAGCGGGAGATCGGGCAGTTCGCTTCGCATCCATGCGACTGCTGCCAGGGCATCCGCGACTTCACCTTCTCCATTGTCGAAGCTGCCCTCGCTGGTGCCAACACCGCGAAAGTTGAATCTCAACGCCGCGAAACCAACGCCAACAAAACTCCGGGCCAGCGTATGGGCTACCTTGTTTTGCATTGTCCCACCATGCAACGGATGGGGGTGGCATACGACCGCACAGCCTGAAAGGGGAACGTCCTCTGGCGATTCAATGATCGCTTCGAGGTCGCCTGCGGGCCCTTTAATGCTAAAAAGCTCTCTTTTGGGTAATCTTCTCATCGTAAGTATCTGGCCTGCTCGCCCTTAATTGCTGTAAAATTATGATCTTATGCAGACTGCCTGATGGCGCTGCCCATTTTTCAATATCAAACAAGTGAATTCTATGTCATCGGCCCTCGACCTCGAAAACCAATATTGTGCCCACAACTACCACCCATTGCCGGTAGTGCTCTCGCGTGGCGAAGGCGTCTATGTGTGGGATGAGAACGGCAAGAAATACCTGGACATGATGAGCGCCTATTCTGCGGTGAGCCATGGCCACGCGAACCCAAGGCTTGTTGCGGCATTGACGAAACAGGCGGAGACGCTGTGCATCGTTTCCAGAGCTTTCTACACGGACAAGCTCGGTGAGTTTCTGAAGCTCGCCTGCGATATTACCGGACAGGACATGGCGTTGCCGATGAACACGGGTGCCGAAGCAGTGGAAACCGCTGTCAAAGCCGCGCGCAGGTGGGGTTACGAGTCCAAGGGTATCGAACAGAACAAAGCGGAGATCATCGCCTGCACCGGCAACTTCCATGGCCGAACAACAACGATTATTTCCTTTTCCGATGAAACCGAATACCAGAAAAACTTCGGCCCTCTCACACCGGGATTCAAAATTGTCGAGTACGGCAACGCCGACGCACTGGAAGCAATGATCACTCCAAACACCGCGGCATTTCTGGTCGAGCCAATTCAGGGCGAAGGCGGCATCATTATTCCGCCAAAGGGCTACCTCAAACGCTGCCAGGAGATTTGCGAGAAGAATAACGTGCTCCTGATTGCGGATGAAATACAAACCGGACTCGGACGCACCGGCAGCCTGCTCGCCTGTGACCACGAAGGTGTCAAACCAGACGGTTTGATTCTTGGCAAAGCGCTCGGGGGTGGCATCTTGCCCGTCTCGATGTTCCTCGCAAAACAGGAAGTCATGGACATTTTTGTTCCAGGCACGCACGGCAGTACGTTCGGCGGAAACCCGCTGGCCGCCGCCGTTGGCATGGAGGCGCTCAATATCCTGGTTGAGGACAAGCTTCCCGAACGCAGCATGGAGATGGGCAACTACATGATTGGCGAGCTGCGGAAGATCAATAGCCCGTTAATCGACACAATTCGCGGCAGCGGGCTGTTTGTGGGTATCGAGATTGATCCTGGTCTGGGCAGTGCGCGTGAAATCTGCGAACGCCTTATGGAGCGGGGGCTCCTGAGCAAGGAGACGCACGAGACGGTGGTCAGGCTTGCGCCTCCACTGGTCATCACCCTGGAACAAATCGACTGGGCGGTTAAGCAAATTACGGAAGTTCTGCAGGATATGGACGAGGTCCGTCTGGCCTCCTGACAATTTTTTGGTTTTTCGGGCCATGGAAGTGAGCGATGCCTGAGTTAACTGTAATACATATCGGCCTGCTGGCTCTGATGCTGGTTATTGGCGTAATTGTGGGCTGGATGGTCAGGGGTGACCGCTGCGCCAAGGAAAAAATTGCGGTCAATGCTAGCTGGCAGGATCAGATTCAGTCGCAGCAATCTGAGCATGGCCGACTGGCAGAGCAGAACAAGAGCCTGATGGAGCAGATCAGTCAGTATCAGGCCTCGCAGAAAGACTACAGCAATCGCGCCAAGGAACTTTCCGATTCCCTTAAGGAAGCTTTTTCAAAACGAGACGAAATGCAGCGGCAGCTGAAGGACTTTCGAGGCAATCTGGAAGTCGCAATTGCACAACGTGATCGACTGAGAAGCAGCCTGCAGAATAATCCGGCAGGTCAGGCATCTGCACTCAAGGAAAAAGACGACAAAATTTTTGGCCTCAGCCGCGAGTTAACGAGTTGGCAGAGCCGCGTCCCGCCGCTGGTTCAGCGTTTCCAGGAAAGGGACAAGCAGGCGCGCGAACTTGAGGCGGAACTCGAAAGCGCGAAAGCACGTTTGCAGGCGCTCGAAGACATGGTCAAGTCTGATCAAACAAGAATTGAGCCGCTCGATGCAGACTCGCTTCCGGATGGTGGCGACGCCTCGAACGAACCAAATGCATTGACGTCTGCCCACGATACGTCTGAGCTCCAGGATCAGATTGTTAAAAAGAGTGACGACGACCTGACTGATCAGGATCAGATTGACGAGCGCGATGACGACGATCTGATTGATCAAAATCCGGTTGAGAACTCCGAAAAGGATGTTGTCTCCCTGCAGGATTTCGAGGAAGCGGAGGAAACCGAAGACGACCGCGTTGAAGTCGCCAAGGACGACAATTTTGATGCCGTTTTTGCCCGCGCTGACAACAACGAAGAACCTGACAAAGAAGCCGAAGCCGAAGCCGAAGAGCCTGTCAGCGTCCTCGCTAACGGAAATGAAAGGGACGACCTCAGAATGATCAAGGGAATTGGTCCGTCCATCGAAAAAACACTGAACAACCTCGGTGTTTATCGTTTTCATCAGATCGCCGAGATGAGCGAATACGAAATTGATCGTGTCGCTCAACAATTGAAAGGCTTTCGCAGCCGCATATATCGCGAAGACTGGATCGGCCAGGCGCGCGACCTTCAATATCAAAAAAACAACGACCGCGCTTAACGCATGCCGGCCAGGCTGTCGCTTGTCGTGTTTCTATGCCTTTCGCTGGCGCTAGGTGCAGGATGGACACAGGAAGACAGTCCGGGCGTACGGCCACAACTGATGGTCGAGATTGACAGTACATCTGTGGAATTACGCGGCGTTGTTAGCTCACCCGCGCATTATGCGATTCTTCAACAATCTGTCATTAATTATTTCGCTGACAAGACGCCCGTATTCGACCTGACCGTAAAGCCGGCACTCCCACCGGGCTGGGCCCTAACCACGGAGATTGTAATGCGTGCGCTGTCGACTACCCGTTCAGCATCCGCAGAAATCGACGCAACAAGAATCACAGTGAAGGGAATAACTGCAGATAAAGCCGAATGGGAGCAAGCCGCCTCACGAGTCGCCGCGAATCTTCTGCCGGGAATGACTTTCCAGCATGAGGTTGCCGAGATTCGTTCCTCAGGGTCTATCAATCGGCAATGCATCGAACTTTTTCGCACGGCGACCCGTGGTCGGAAGATCGAGTTCGCAAGAGAAAGCGCTGATCTCAGCACGAGCACAGCGCCATTGCTCGACGAACTTGTTCAGGTCTCGGCAGACTGCCCCGGCGCGACTATCCATGTGACCGGACATACAGACGGCACGGGCGATGAATCCGCAAATAAAGCATTAGGCAAAGCGCGCGCCGATGCCGTTGCCGCATACATGATCTCCAGGGGAATCAAATCAGATCGATTCGTTACTGCCGGCGCCGGATCCTCGCAACCACTGGTTAACGAGAACACGTCGCAAGCACGCCAGCTTAACCGGCGCATCGAAATCGAATTGCGTTTTAGTCAGTAATACCTGGCTAGTTGGCTTCAGCTGGCTCGTCGGTGGACATCCCTTCAAGGCCCGCCAGCTCAACAACAAAGACCAACGTCGCACCGGGAGGAATGAGGCCACCTGCGCCGCGATCTCCGTAGCCCATTTCCGGTGCGAGGGTGAGTTCCCGCACTTCGCCGACCTTCATGCCAGCAACACCCTGATCCCATCCTTTAATCACGCGACCTGCACCAATCGGAAAGCGAAAGTGGGCGCCGCGATCAACAGAGCTGTCGAATTTCGTACCGCGATTGTCTGCAGCATCCGGATCGTAAAGCCAGCCTGTGTAGTGAACCACTGCGGTATGCCCGATTTCTGCAACGGCACCGTCGCCCTGGAGCAGCGTCTTGCTCGAAAGACCCTCGGCAATCTGGACGGATTCAATTGTGTCCACCTTTATATCGGCGGCATTGTCCGGGATAGCCTGAATTGTTTGCGGTTCTTCTGAACCGCCGCAGGCAGCAATGACCAGTGTTGCTGTAGCAAGTAGGACCAATCGAACTGTTTTCATGGTGTTACCCTTTATTAAAGTCATTATCTAATCGGTGTCACTCGCCCTTGTCGAATCCGAGCGATGCGGAATTAATGCAGTAGCGCAGACCAGTCGGTTGTGGCCCGTCTTCAAATACATGACCAAGGTGTGCGTCGCAGTTTCTGCACACTACCTCGGTACGAATCATGCCATGGCTGCTGTCTTTGATAGTCCGTACGTTTTCTTCGGCAAGCGGCAACCAGAAACTCGGCCAGCCCGACCCGGAATCGTACTTGTGCTCCGAGCTGAACAGCGACGCGCCACAACACACACAGGAGTATGTACCGTCATCCTTGTGGTCTACATAACGGCCGGTGAAAGGCCTCTCAGTGCCTTTCTTCTGGGTTACCTTGAATTGCTCTTCCGTCAGCCTGGACTCCAGGTCGCCGGAATTGGTGTTTTTGTCTGTCATGATTGTTCACTCCTCGGAGCCGGATTCTAGCCCGAAACCAAAGCTCCCGGTAACCGAATATGCCGCTTCAATGCGGTTGCCCGCTGTCATGACTCAGGCACAGTGCCGGGTTTTACTAATTCGGCCCGCACCCGTAAGGTTACTTCGATCGCAGCAAAACAAGAATTGACCATTAAATGGCTGAATACGCAGCAGAACTAAGAAATGTTCGCCTGCAACGCGGT
>CAJQPR010000154.1 GCA_905480255.1 uncultured Woeseiaceae bacterium
ATTCGCACAGACGATTTCGGCTTGTCCAACTGACTGTAGTCGAAGCGGGCGGTCACTATGTCTTCCATACTGTCGCCTGCCGCGACTGCGGGAATCATTCTGCGTACCAGCAGCCTCGCAATCGACGCATTGCCATCGGGAAAATGGAAGATTCTCGGCTCGTCCGATTCGTCCTCGCTTTCATCGGAGCTCACCCCCAGGTCAAGATCGCCAAACCCCGGGTAACCTTCACTCCATGCTTCGAGAGCCGGATAGGCATCGATGTTGACCGCCCAAACGTTCCGTGCGTGTGACAGCATGACTTTCAAGACCTCATCGTCCATGCCGGCATGGTCTTTCAGGTAGGTCCAGTAACTGATTCCGTCAAGAAATTTCGACCGCTCTTTGGCGGGCATGTCAGGCAGGTAGTGCCGCTCATTCTTGTAGAGTCTTACCAGGTTGGCCCTGGCTTTTTCGGAAAGTGGTGATTGTTCGAGCACTGCCGGGTCTTCGGTTATATCGCCAATAGCCAGGTAGTCTTCACCGAAGGTCTCCCGGTCAAAGAACAGGCTTTGGACCAATCCGCGCGACGAGTAATGATCGTCGTCGTGAAAGTCGTGGTATCTCCTGGTCTCGATGCCCAGCTCCCTCATGAGCCGCGAGGCGGTCTTGGGGTAGCCAGCAGGCTCCTCTATCAGCATCGTTCCGCCATAACCAATAATTCGTTGACCGTCGATCTGAAATTCGTTTCGTTTGGCGTGCCCGCCGAAGTCATCGTGATTATCGAGCACGAGAACCCTTGAGTCCGTTCCATTCTCCTGCTGGTAGAAGTAGGCGGCCGACAAGCCGCTGATACCGCCACCGACAACTACAAGATCGTACTCCTCGCTGGTATCTTCAGTATCAAACGACACGCCGTCGCGAACCATGTGCGCGGACTCAAAGGCTCCGGGGTGAGAACCACGCATGCCCATGCGCTCAGGAGGGTAATAACCGGGAACGTCCTGGGCGCCGACATCCTGAGATTTTGCCGCACCCGGTAACAGCGATGCGCCAACAGCGACGCTGACACCGCTCAGAAAATCCCGGCGACTGATGTCCCGATCCATGCCCAGTTGCCGATCCGTCTTTTCCATCTTCGTCTCCGACCATTTCTGGTCAATGCCTGGATTTTCTGGCGTCCGGTCATTTTCGCTGCAATCAGCGCTATGTCAAGAATGGTGGCCACCTGCCGAACAGTTCCGCCAACAGCAACTCTCTTCAGCTGTTCGCGTCGCGCTTGCTAAACTACAACATGTCCTGCATGCGGTAGTAGAGCATGCCAAGCGCAATGATCTGGTTGCCCAGCCATTGTGAGCCGGGAATCCGAAAATGATTCACATCGGCAAACAGGTCAAATTTTTCCATGGTTCCACCAATCGCATCTGCCATGATCTCGCCCATGATGTGCGTCGCATTAACGCCGTGTCCTGAGTATCCCTGACAGTAATACACATTATTATGAATACGACCGACTGCGGGAATACGGTTTAGGACGATGCCAATCTTTCCACCCCATTCGAAATCAATTCTGACGTCCTTTAGTTGCGGGTATATTTTTAGCATGCGCGGCAAAATTGAAGCTTTAATGCTCACAGGGTCCCGGCCGGAATAGTTGCATCTGCCGCCGTAAAGCATTCTCTTGTCAGCAGATAGACGATAGTAGTCGACCACTTCATTCAAATCGCATACGGCAACATCCATCGGGTTGATCTCGTTAACAACATCTTCTGACAGCGGTTCTGTTCCAATGATGTAGCTGCCGGCAGGGAAGACCAGGTTGGACAGGTGTTTAGGCTCGAACAAACTGTAGGCATTGCCCGCCAGCACGACAGAGTTGGCTTCGACGTAGCCGTTCGCTGTCTTAACCTTTGGCTTGTCACCGTGCTCTATTCCAGTGACCGGAGACTGTTCGAATATTTGTACGCCAAGTTCGTGTGCCGCGCGTGCTTCACCTATGCAAAGATTGAGGGGATGCAGGTGTCCGTCCCGATGGCAAACAAAACTGCCAAGGTACGCGTCGGTGCCAAGCATTGAGCGCGTTTTTTCCTTGTCCCAGATTTCGTAAGGGTAGGGGAAGTTTCGTCGCTCCCGCTCTTCGGCATATGCTTCCAGGTAGCCCAGGTGTTTCGTCTTCAACGCGGTTTCGGCAAACCCGCTCTTCAGGTCGCATTGGATACCGTATTTCTCGACCCGGTCATAAACGATGTCGTTGCCGCGCCACTTCATGTCCCAGAGCATGTCGGCGATACCTTCGCCATGTTTCTTGCGAATTTTCTCCAGGCCGCCGATGCCATTGATCAGTTGCCCACCGTTTCTTCCCGAAGCGCCCCAGCCAACCCGGTTGGCCTCGATTAGCGCCACTGAGTACCCACGCTCAGCCAAAGTGAGTGCCGTAGCAACCCCGGTAAAACCGGCGCCTACCACACAAATATCTGCGGTCCGGGCGCCCTCGAGCTCCGGGTAGTCAGTCTTTTCATTGACGGTGGCCGCGTAGTAGGAACCGGTATGTTCCTGTTTTTGGTTGATCGCTTTCATCACGTCCCCTACAAGGCGAAAGATTTGGTTTATTTATATCAACTGATCGGTATAATATAATTGTAATAGCGAAGAGAAGGTTGGGTCAAGCCCGGCGAGGGGACACAGAGCGTGCCAAAAATTGTGGATCACAATGTCCAACGGCAGAAATTCGCCGAGGCCACAATGCGCCTGGTTGCACGACAGGGTCTTGAAGGCGTGACGATGCGGGCAGTAGCTGCAGAGGCGAAGCTGTCTTATGGCTCGCTGTTTCATTATTTCGAGTCGAAAGATGATTTGTTGATGCACGCCGTGCAGCA
>CAJQPR010000155.1 GCA_905480255.1 uncultured Woeseiaceae bacterium
TCCCCTGCCCGAGTTCACGGCAGTGGACGAGAATGGCGATCCGCTCTCATCAAAAGACCTGCGTGGCAGATCCTCCGTGCTGCTTTTTGTGCGCGGCAACTGGTGCCCGTTTTGTAGCAAACAGGTTAAAAACCTGACCCGGTTTTACAAAGAGATCAATGAATCAGGCGCACACCTGATACTGGTGACGCCGAAGCCGCTGGAAACGACGCGTCGCGTTGCAGACTTTTTCGACGTTAAATTCGAATTTTGGCTGGACGAATCTCTCGCGATCGGCAAACGGCTCGGGCTCGTGCAGGAATCAGCTGTGCCTGATGACTATGAAAAAGAGTACGGTCGTGACACGCTATGGCCAACCTCACTGATTGTCGACAGTACAGGGATTATCCGCCACACCGAGCTATCACGTTTCATTGCGGACAGGCCCGATCCGGAAAAACTTCTGGGAATCGTAAAAAAACTGTAGAGTAGAGTCGAAAAGAAGTGGGGAACATCAATGATTCTGCGTGCGACCGTTTTAATCTTCCTCTCGCTGACACTTAGTCAATACTCTTACGCCGCACCTGAATCCGGCAGGCCAAATATCCTCCTCATTGTCGCGGACGATCTCGGCTATGCCGATCTCGGCGTTTATGGCGGAGACATCGACACGCCCAACATTGATTCTCTGGCGAGGGAAGGAATTCTCTTTACCCAGTTTCATACCGCGCCCCTTTGCGAACCGACACGCGCTATGCTCCTTAGCGGCAACAATAATCATGTCGCCGGCGTAGCGCGTCAGGGCAGTAACGGACTGGCCGGTATTCCTGTCGCCGGATACGAGAACCGTTTGTCTGATCGCATTTTACCTTTCCCGAAACTATTGCGAAATTCCGGTTACCACACCTACACCATCGGCAAATGGCATCTTGGACTGGAGCAGGAACATTGGCCGAATGTCGCCGGCTTCGAGCGCTCTTTCAATCTGCTTCAAGGCGGGGGTTCGTATTTCGACACACGAAGCTTCCGCAAGAGCGGCTCTTTCTTCGTCGCAGACAATGCGCTGACGGATTACCCGGACGGCGAATACGCCACCGAAGTCTACACGGACAAACTGATCAGCTTCATCGACGAAAACAAGAACGACGGCCAACCGTTCTTTGCCTACGCAGCTTTTACATCCCCACACTGGCCACTGCAGGTTCCTGACGATTATCTGAATTTGTACGCGGGCAAATATGACGACGGTTACGACGTGCTTCGCGAACGCCGGTTTGACTCGCTGAAGGAAGCTGGAATTATTCCCCTGGATTCCAAATTGCCTTCCCGAAACGACGGAATAACGCCATGGAATGAGTTAAGTCCTGAAGAACAGCAAAAGGAGGCGCGCAAGATGGAATTGTACGCCGCCATGGTCGATAACCTGGACGACCATATCGGACGCCTGATTCGATATCTGAAAGACAACGGTCTGTATGAAGATACGCTAGTCGTTTTCATGGCCGACAATGGCGCCGCAGCAGAAGACTTTTACAACAGCTCTGCCTGGCCCGAATACAGAGAGCAGACCCGCGCCACATTCGACAACGCTTACGAAAAAATGGGCACGGCCGACTCATTCGTGTCATACGGCGCGCAATGGGCAGAAGCCGGGTCCGCGCCGTTTCGTCGCCACAAGGGCCATGTATCGGAGGGCGGTATCGTTGCACCAATGATCATCAGCGGAAAGGGAGTAGGTGCTGCCAACGTTATCGAATCAGCCTATGCCACAGTCATGGATCTGGCTCCCACATTTCTCGAAATCGCCGGTGCGTCGTATCCTGACGACGGTTCAGTGAAACCGATATTGGGCGAAAGCATGACTGATTTCCTGGCGGGAAAATCTGAGGCCATCCACGATCAGGAATACGTAACCGTTTTGTCGCATCGCGGACGAGCGTTCCTGAGAAAAGGCGACTGGAAAATCATGACGACGGACCATCCCTTTGACGAATCAAAGTTTGAGTTATACGACCTGTCTGTCGATCCCGGAGAGAGCAATAACCTGGCGTTGTCTGAGCCGGAGAAACTGGCCGAGCTCATCGAGATCTGGAGAGTTGAGCGTAAAAAGATGGGAATTATTCTTCCGGAAGATCTCTAGCGCGCTGCCGCAATAATCTTCTTTGCCTGCTCATCTGCAACGACATTGGTCGGCGTGTCGGTTGAGGTAGACTCCTCGAATATTCCGGTCAGGCGCGGTCCGATTTTCGCAATTCGATCCCAGATCTCATCATCTGTCGCATCACCGTAATACTCGCTTGCCACATTGATGATGCCGCCGCCATTTATGACATAGTCCGGCGCATAAAGAATTCCGGCGTCATGCAAGCGCTGCCCGTCTTCCGTGGTTTCGAGCTGGTTGTTCGCACCACCGGCGATGATGGTCGTGTTCAGGCCGGGAATGGTAGCCTCCGAGAAAACAGCGCCCATCGCGCATGGAGCCAGGACGTCAGCCTGTTGCGAGACCAGGTGATCCAGTGCGACACCCGTTGCGCCGAATTCGTCAGCCACACGCTGGACGCGTGCATCATCAATATCCGCAACAATCAGTTTGGCGCCCGCTTCGTGCAGAAATTTGCACAAATAATATCCAACATTACCAACACCCTGCACCGCAACGGTCAGGCCCTGCATGGACTGGTTACCCAGTTTGAACTGAACGGCAGCTTCGATGCCTTTGAAAATTCCAAATGACGTTTTTGGTGAAGGATCTCCACCAGCCTGGCCTTCTTTGCGGGACAGACCAGCAACATATTTTGTTTTTCTGGAGACAAGTTCCATGATGTCGACGCTCATGCCGACGTCTTCGGCCGTCACATAGTCGCCGTCAAGCCGATCGACGAACTCACCGTAGCGCTCATACAGGGCATCGCTGCCATCGAATTCAGGAGTTTTTATAATGACAGCCTTGCCGCCACCGAACTTCAGGCCTGCCATTGCGTTCTTGTAACTCATGCCCTGGGCAAGGCGAAGTACGTCGTGAAGCGCCTCGTCATCGTTTCCGTATGACCAGAGTCGCGTCCCGCCGGCGGCCGGACCCAGTGCCAAGGAGTGAATTGCAATAATCGCCTTGAGGCCCGTTTTCGCATCGTGGCAAAAAACGACGCGTTCGTGGTTATCGAACGCAGAATCATCAAAAGCGGCCATGGGGGTCCTTTTAGCCTTTCGGCTGGTTAGTTACAGGCGATACTTTGCGCCGTCGCGCGCGGATTCTAGCACCCACGTCGCCCGCCGTCATATGGGGAATTGCCGCAGATTATGAGCATCAGAACGGGACGTTGACTGCCTTGCAGAGAAAGTGCATGTAGGGTGTGGCTGCTTTGAATGCTGTCTCAACCTTTTGCTGAAAGCGCGGACTCAGGGCATCCTCAAAACTCATATTCTTGATCGCGATGAAGTCCTTGCGCTTGATGTCCGCAATTTGCGGATGTTCTTTATCAAAACCGCGAGGCGGACGGGTCAAAGTGTCGCCGCCCAGTTTGAAGTGTCGTCGAAATCCGGCGTCATCGCGCGCGCGCTCCCATTCCGCCGGCTTGTCCGAAATCCGCTGCCTGATTCCATGCAGGGCATCAGACGCGGGTCGCCACATGCCGGCGCCCAGGAAGACTTCGTCAGGATCGATGTGAACGTAATAGCCTGGTGCATGAACATCACGCGCCTGTTCATGCCGAAACTGGATACCGATGTTGGTTTTGTAGGGCGTTTTGTTTTTTGAAAACCGCGTATCACGATAAACGCGCATCAAGGAACCGCCCATGCGCTTCGGGATCGCTGTAAAATGCGGCGCTATTCCGGCGAGCGGTTCCTGCATTGACTGAATGAAACGCAATGCAACATCGAGAACGTCGTCTTCGTAGCGACTTTTGTTTTCATTAAACCAGTCGCGATTATTATTCTCACGCAACTCCTGCAGAAACCCGAGCGACTCTTTCGTGAATGTCGCATATCGGTCGCTTGCCATGCCCTACCTCACTAGCAGTTTTCTGTGTCCGCATTTGGGTGCGGAAACATATCAGCTTCATCTTCACCATCGCGTGGAGCCAGACAAGCAAAATCTTTCTCGATAAGAATTTTCAAGGGGTCCCCGTCAGAGAGCACCTGCTCCGACCTGATCGCAACCTGCTCGGAGGCCGCCCAGTTCTCAATATCCATTGCCGGCACCCGGACCGTCAGCACATTATTCGAAAGATGCGCCTCGGGCTTAACCGTCGCAGGGGAGCTTTCGAGCACGTAATCAAATGTGTTGCTACCCGCAAAATGGACGCGTCCCCGAACCAGCCCAGTTGTTGACACGGCATCGACCTCTTTACGCGTCAGACGCAGTCTCAGCGAATCATCAAGTATACGAAGCTTCAATTGTTATCCTCTTCACCAATGTGGAGCCGAAAATTTAAACACGAGTCCAGTACTACAATGCCAGGAGCAGGTTCTGCAACGGTGCAACGCCAGGGTAAATTTCGGCAAGCTCTTCGGCAACGGCTCGCGCCTCGTCATTTCGGTCCTGGTCGCGGAGCATGGTCGCCAGAGCCCAATGGATGTCAAAGTCTCCAGGAAACTCAGACTTCACGTCATACAGATATTCGATAGCCTCCACGGGCTGACCAAGCGAATTTAACGCAACAGCAAAAACATACGCGAAGCGAGGATTCTCTGGCTGAAGCTCCGCTGCGGACTGCAACTCTTTCAAACCTGGTTGCTGATTTTCATTGCGAACCAGGTGGAGGCCAAGCGCATGATGATATGAGGCCTCATTTGGGCTAATTGCGATTCCTTCCCGCAACAAAACTTCGGCGTCGGCATTACGATCTATTCGGCGAAGCAAGTCAGCAAGGTTTACTCGCGGTCCCGCAGCACCCGGTTCCATTCTCAGTGCTGCACGAAATGCAGCCTCGCCGAGGCTGGCGTCGCCCGACTCGACGTAAAGATTGCCGAGATTGATCTGCGCCTCGGGCCGCTCGCTGATTGCCAGCATTGAATCTATGAGTTCGCGTTCCGCGAGCCTGAAGGCCCCTTCATGACGAACCTGCAATGTATCGCGCAAGGGCGAAATGACGCGGGCCGCCTCGGTGCGAATCGTCCGGATCCGATCAGACAACAGCGGGGCTGCCCAGTCGACCTGAAGGTCTTGCTGCAAACCCGGCAACGCGCGCAACGCACCAAGCCTGACAAACGGATCGGCATTCTGCAGGGCACCCTGAATGACCTCTGCGACCTGCTGCGAATACGGCGGCCTTAGCAGGGACAAAGCAGTGCCGCGCGCGATACCCGGATATTCATTGTTAACAATCGCTTCGAGCAGGGGTTGATTGCCTCCGCCGGTCCGCCCCGAATGAATTGCCAGTCCGTAGTGGTCACGCCGCTCGTCGCCATACCAAATGGAGATCGCATCCGATGCCCAATTCGCATCCTGATCACTATGGCACTGGTTACAGGCATTAGGCGACCCGGTCATCGTCGTCAGATCAGGCCGCGGAATCCGGAAGCTGTGGTCCCTCCGACCGTCGATCACCATAAAATCACGGGAAGTCATATGGCAGTCAACGCAAGCAACAGATCCGACCGGATGATTATGGTGCTCGGTGGAATCGAATCGGGCGGGTAAATGACAGGTCGAACAAACGTCGCTGGGCACCGCGCCCGTACGCAGTGTTGCTGAATGAGGTTCGTGACAATCACTACAGGACACGCCGGCCTGGTACATGCGGCTTTGCACGAATGAGCCGTATACATAGACCTCTTCACGGATCTGCCCATCCGCAAAATATAGTCGGTCGTCGAGCATCGATGGTGTATGGGTATCCATCAATGGCTTGTCGAATTCATAATCTTCTAGCGACACCGAGCGGCGGGAATGGCAACGGCCGCATGCTTCCGGCTGAATCGGCGGTCGCATCCGCAACTCGCTGCGGGACGCGATGCCCGTCTCAGGATTCATCGCCCATACTGCCCGTCCGGTATCATCCAGGTCTGTAAGGAGCCCGGCGCGGCTTTTGAAGTTGCCACTCTCGGCCTGTGCCACGTGCTGTGACGCAGGGCCATGACATGCCTCGCAGCCTACATTGATTTCAGACCATGTCGTCGCAAACGAATCACTTTCTGCGCTGTAGTTCTTTTCGAGATTGGTCGAATGACATTCGGCGCACATGTAATTCCAGTTTTGCTCTCTGCGAGTCCAGTGCAACTCATCGGTATGGTCAATATTTTCGTCCGGATAGATGTGGAACCATCGCTGACCACCCTCGGCCTCCGGGCGGCTGTCCCACGCAATCGGCAGCGTTTGCAATCGACCACCTGGAAACTCGATCAGATACTGCTGTAATGGCGCCACGCCAAAAACGTATTTGACCGGAAACTCTTGCATTTCACCGGTCGAGCCGTCAGTCCGCACATAGAAACTGCCATTGCGCTGAAAAAAAGTACTGGTCGTGTCGAACTGCTGAAATTCAACGTCAGAGAAATCACCAAGAACCGTAGCAGGGCTGACATGCTGCATCGCCAGCGCATGGTGAGAATCCTGCCACGCGGCAAACGGTGTTTCATGACAGGCGGCGCATGCATCTGAACCAACGTAAGAAATTGGAACGTCTACTGTTGCAACAGCGGGCGCGTCCTCCGGGCTGCAAGCAGCCAAACAAAGGATTGAAGAGAGAACGCAAAGAAGGCGCAGGGGCACCTTCGCAACACTTGATACAAACATCGCGGTTCCTGAGGGCAGCCTCATTTTTTTAGTATTTCCGGTCTCATCCCTGTTACCGGGCTGCCATTACCGGGTCGACCACGGAAGTCACACTGCGGCCTGCCCAGCACTACTGACTATTCGGCGATTACGTTTTCCGCCTGAGGTCCTTTCTGTCCCTGTGTCACTTCCATCGACACTTTCTGACCTTCTTTGAGGGTTTTGAATCCTTCCATCTGAATCGCGCTGTGGTGAACAAAAACGTCTTGTCCGCCTTCGCGCTCGATGAATCCAAATCCCTTATCGTCGTTGAACCATTTGACGGTTCCGCTGATTCTTTCGCCTGCCATATCTACCTCTAGAATAAATCGCACCGGTGGCAACCGGTGTTTGCTTGTGTCCGCCTACCGCGAACTCGCCACATATTACTCGGAAATATGCCCTGAACGCTAAAATTTTGGAGCGACTGGGAAGAAGAGAACTTCGGAACAGCAA
>CAJQPR010000156.1 GCA_905480255.1 uncultured Woeseiaceae bacterium
AGAGATGGCGAAAAACAGGCCAAAGGCGGTTGCTAAGACTCAAATTGACAACGAACGAGTCATAATTACTGAGTGGCGATTCGCGCCTGGCGCGGAAACCGGCTGGCATAAGCACGGCTATGAGTACGTTGTTGTGCCAGGTATGAATGGGAATTTACTGATCGAATCCGACGAAGGCGAAAATATTTCGGAGCTGATTGCCGGGCAGTCGTACTACAGACCAGTTGGCGTAGAACACAATGTGGTCAATGCGAATGACTTCGAGTTCTATTTTGTTGAGATAGAGTTGCGGTAACTACTTCAAGGTATCGCGTATGGATGCCGCAAGCGTCCGCATTTGGCCAAAAGAAGCCAATGGAAATTAGTGGCGAGTGGCAGATTAACCGCCGAAACCGGACACTCAGATGTTAGAGTGTCGGGATTATTGGGCGGCGGCTTTTAGCACAGAGCAGACGTCTCAAGATGTCGCCTGATAGTGTGACAAATCTAACAGTCTTTCACGGTCGAAACTGACACTGTTCGCTCTGAGTGTTAACCCAAAATAACCAAAAGAATAGATAGCATCCTTTCGGGATGTTTGGCGACCAAACAAGATTTTGCAGCTAACCAGTTTGCCCTTCAAAAGACTTGGCGATGAAAGTATTAATTTTAGGTGATAGTTGCGGAGCATTGGAAGGGGCGCGGGAGCTTGCCAAGGCAGGCTGGACGGTAGGTATTGGTTCCGATTCGCGTTACGGCTGGGCAACTGCATCGCGCTGGGCCTCTTGTTGGCATTACATTCCGGCTCCGCTCGGCAATTCGCTGGAATTCGTGCAAGAAGTAAATCGGGCTGCCGAGAAATTCGGCTATGAGCTCGTATTCGGCGCTGGAGATGCAGAGGTACTAGCGCTGTCCGCAAACCGAGATAGCTTGATTCCACATCATCCCTACACGGCGCACCCGTATGTCCTGGGAGTTTTCGATAAGCTCAGGTTGGCTGAGTTAACGACAGAGGCAGGACTCCGGGCGCCTGCGACGTATCCTCTGAATGAAGCCTCGTTATCAGAGATCGATTTTCCCGCGATATTAAAGTCCAGGCTCCATTGGAACCCTGACACCAAGAACAAAAAAACACGAGTCAGGACGAAAATCGTCGTTAACCGTGACGATGCCATGCGGCAAGCGCAAATAATGCGATCTGTTGGGGCCGAGCCGTTGATTCAGGAGATGATTCCGGGTCATGTCCATACATTTGTCGCAATTACCAATAAGACTGGCAAAATCATTTCACAGCACATGCAGCGCACGACGCACGAATACAATTCGGAGTCTGGTATTTCCGCGCGAGCCGTCAGTGTGCCCATTCCAGAGGATTTCGCCCTGACAGTGCAGCGTCTCCTATCGAACACCAACTGGTTTGGGCTCGCGAGCATTCAGTTCATTCAACCGGACATAGGGGAGCCGGCGCTGATTGATTTCAACGGCCGAATATATGGATCACTGGTATTTGCGAATGCGTGTGGAATGCGCGCCATGGACAACTGGGCTCGGATGGCAATAGGCAGCGAAACGATTCCGTCAAGTGAAATTCTGGGGCTCAGATATCAGGCTTTGGAAGGCGATCTTCGCCGCGCTAAGAAACTACGCGGAGCGCGTCGAGTTTTGGAGATCGGATCCTGCCTGGTTGAAGCTGGTCGATCCGTTCACCCGATATTGAGTTGGTCCGACCCTATGCCCACGCTACACTATCTGCGAAGACTTGGGTTACGCCTGTTTGGGAAAGGTATCCCCACTTATGAAAAGTAAAGTCAACAGATTTTGCTGGGACAGTTAGTTTAACTGAAAGGCAGAGACATCCTTTCCGGCCGCTTTATCCGCTTTATCCGCTTTATCCGCTTTGCTGCGAACTGATGCGCCGGTCGCGATTCTTCTGCGCCACTCGCCAATCAACGACCCAGGTATTCGCCGAATTCGCTAGCTCCGCCTTTGATCCGTCGATGTCTGCTATTGGCCGAAAGCAGTCACTGAGCTTTGAGTCTGCCGAGAGGCCGCTATGTGGGAAAAGCGGACACTCGGTGGTGAGTCCAGCCACCGCAACTGAAATCTGCTGAACAAGCAATTTTTCGCTGAAATCGCGTCATATAGCCCACCGCTTCACGGTACCCATCTTCTGACACATCTAGAATGAACGGCCAAATGAGCTGGATCCGCGCTTATTCGCGGGATTGGGCTCGGTCATCATCCAGGCCATTTTCAACATGTGTCATTTTGAATCCGAAACACATAAAGCTCTGATATTTAAGGATTATTATCAAGCACGGGTGCAAGAAAGCCTATGAGGGAACATGATGCGCTGGACAACAATCCACACATATCGCGGCAGGCGCTGGAGGCCTTGCATGGCCAGCTTTTTGGCTGGGCGCTTTCCCGCTGTGGATATGACGATGCGACTGCCGAGGACCTGATGCAACAGGCTTACGTTGAAGTGCTGAGTGGAAAAGCGCGATTCGAAAATAGATCGACGCTGAAAACTTTCATGTTCGGCGTTGTGCAGAACCTGGCCCGCAGTCGATTCCGCAGGCAGAACACGCGACTACGCATAATCGATGCCTACGCGGCAGAACAGGATGATGTTGCAGCACCGGAGAAAGAGTACGGCAATCTCAAAATAGTATGGGATGCCGTTGAGTCGCTACCGCAGCGGCAACGCGACATTACCGAACTTGTTTTTATCCGCGACATGACGATTGAGGAAGCCTCGACGGTCATGGGCGTCACCGTCGGTACAGGAAGAGTTCACTATGATCGCGCAAAGAAATCACTGGCTAAGAGATTGGCCGACCTGAATACAAAAGAGTCAATGCAATGAATGAAGACCAGGTTCGACAAAGACTAAAAGACGCTTATCAAGCGGCGGATGGGAAGCCGCCATCTTTTGATGAAGTGTGGGCAGCAGCCGAAGTCCAGCACGGGCTATCACGGAGGCGATTCCGAACAATAGGTGGTATCGCTGCCGCTGTAGCCGTAATCGGAATCACGTTGGGGTTGTGGCCGGAACAGCAAGCCGAGCTGACCGATGAGTTTCTCATTGCAGACTCGTTACTCAATTCAACCTCATGGTCGGCACCGAGCGACTCGCTGATGCCGGAGCACCAATTTGACATATACCAGGGAATTCATTTCCTGAACGAGTCAACCAATTCACAGGAAGGATCGTTGTTATGAGACAGGGAATCAGAAGATATCTGACATTGGCCGGTTTGAGCCTCATTTTGCTGACCTCGGTAGCGTCAGCTCAGGGCCCGGGGCCACAGAAGGATCCATTCAAAGGCAAGTTGTTTGCCCCGAATGTAATCCTGCAACACCAGGATGAGCTGGGCCTGAGCAAAGAGCAGTTCTCAGCCATAAGAGCCGCAGTCGTTGAGGTGCAAGGCGCTGTTGCCGAGCATGAATGGGACCTCCGGGAGGCGTACATGCAGGCGATGGAAGACCTGGATGAGTCGCCGGTCAATGAAGGCAAGGTTCTCGAAAGCATCCAGGCCGCACTGCTTGCCGAGAACGAGGTCAAAAAGCTGCAGGTTGGTCTGCTGATCCGATTGCGGAATCTGTTAACTGATGAGCAGATGGCATACCTGCAATCCGTAAAATAGAAGCATATTCCCGGGACGGGATCTGAAATGAAGAGTTCGAAACTGATCACGATGGCTGCTGCATTCATGCTGACTTTGTCAGCATGCGGCGGCTCGTCTGGCGGAAGCGCATCGCCGCCGCCACCCCCGCCACCGCCGCCACCCATTACCACGGCCGAAGCATTTCAGTTTTTGAACCAGTCGACTTTTGGCGCAACGTCATTGGAAGCACAGAACGTCATCAACAAGCGTTTCGAGGCGTGGATCGATGAGGAAATGTCGAAATCCGTCTCACTGCAGTTGCCATACCTGCGTGGTCTGCCGAGACCGCAGAACCTGGCCGAGCTGCATGCGGATCGCGTCGACAAATGGTTTCGCAACGTGGTTGACGGAAACGATCAGCTGAGACAAAGAGTTGCATTCGCGCTTTCCGAAATAC
>CAJQPR010000157.1 GCA_905480255.1 uncultured Woeseiaceae bacterium
ACGGCAGAAATCATCATTGAGGGTTATGCCCCGGTGACGGGCAATGACCCCGAGCTTCTCAAGAAGATGATGCCGACCCTGAACTGGGCAGCGGGTGCAGAAAATGTCAATGAAGGCACGCTGATCACCGGTGCTGAGGACTTTTCGATGTTCCAGGAAAAAATCCCCGGCATGTTCCTGCTGCTGGGCATCAACGATCCAGCTGTTCCACGGTCGGACCGGCCCTCAAACCACTCTCCGTTTTTTATTGCGGAAGACAGCGCCATGATGGCCGGGGTAAGAACGCTGGTGGGCTTTGCCATGGACTACGCCGCGGCAAACGGCAACTAGCCTTCTCCGGATCCGGCCTGCAGGCTGCTTAACATAATACGGCCTGCAGGCCTCCCAGGTTAGCCCGGCGCCTGCCCGGGAAGATCGTATCTTATTGATTAATAAGTTCTTTTGGATGCTACGGTGGAGAATTGCCGGGTCAGGACCTGCGTCACTCATCTGTACAGCTGATCGCCATATACTCCACACCTGTCGAAAAAATGCGGGAAAATCGACATATCTGGCAAACATGACGATCCAATGGACATATTTGCGCGATATGTCGATAAAACGTCTGTTTGTCGACACGACGGGGCCATTTGTCGATATGATCGACAGGTAACTGAAACATGTCGATTAAACTCGTTTTTATCGACATATCCGGACCATGCGTCGATTAAATCGACAGGTCCTTGGAGCGACATTAAATGTCAGATTTTGATGCAAGCAAGCCTTTTAACGACCTGCCCCTGTTGCCGCCCCCGGCCGACCTCATTGAAACCACGGAGATCCTGAAGAAGTGCATTAATGCCAGGGTTTCGCTCGCCGAGCTCAAGCAGGCAGCCGAGTTGATTCCGAATGCCGCGGTCCTGGTTAACGCGCTACCTTTACTCGAAGCACGGGCAAGTTCCGAAATTGAGAACATTGTTACGACGACCGACAAGCTCTTCGAGTTCGTCGATATGGCTGAAGACAAAGCGGACGCGGCCACGAAAGAGGCACTGCGCTACCGATCTGCTCTATTCGAAGGGACCAAGATGGTTCGCCGGGGCATGCTGACTACAGATATGGCCATCCAAATATGTAGCACTATCAAGGACGTCGAGCTAGATATTAGAGACGATTCTGGAACACGACTAACCAACCGGCAGACGGGCGAAGTCATCTACACCCCGCCTGTGGGGCAGGAATTGCTGCAGGAGAAGCTGAAGAACTGGGCCGACTTCATGCAAGAGAGCAAAGACATCGATCCGCTCGTCAGGATGGCTGTCCAGCACTATCAGTTTGAGGCCATTCATCCCTTTACGGATGGCAACGGTCGCACCGGCCGAATTATGAACATCCTGTTCCTGGTCCAGCAGGGGTTGCTGGATACGCCGATTCTCTACCTGAGCCGGCATATCATCCAGAACAAGGGCGAATACTACCGCCTGCTGAATGAAGTCACGCAGAAACAGTCCTGGACGCCATGGATCATGTACATGCTGAACGGTGTCGAGGAGACCTGCATCTGGACCACCGACAAGATCAAAGCCATTCGTGAGCTTATGCAGCATACAAGCCAGTATGTGCAGAAGCAGTTACCAAAAACCTATTCCTGGGAGCTTGTCGAAGCGCTGTTCAAACAACCGTATTGCCGCATAACGAACCTGGTCTCAACCGGAGTTGCCAAACGCCAGACGGCGTCTGTTTACCTGAAGCAGCTTTGCGATATCGGTGTATTGAAGGAAGTCAGATCGGGCCGAGAAACACTGTTTGTGCATCCCAAATACATTGAATTGCTGACCGGCGAAGAGAATGTCTGGGTCTATTACGCGGGTATCGAGACAGAAACGGCGGCTAGCAATAGCTAGCAGCCTGGTTCTGCTACCGCCTCAGGTGCGCATTTGCGCATACGGCGATACAGCAATCCAAAGGCATTCTGCATGAGCGAATCCTCGATAATGCCGTCGACATCGCAGTTTTGCGCCAGCCTGCAAAGGCGCTCAAATGTTCTCATGAAATTGCTCGTATGCCTGCTGCGCACGTCGGTGCCATAGAAGAGAGCTTCGAGGTCAACGTCCCCGAGCATACCCATACTCAAAAACGCCCTGGCGAAGATTTCACAGTCACCATCGGCAACGTGTTTGAAATTCTCATCCATCTTTTCGCGACTCATTTCGCCGGATCCGGCAGGACCCATCGAAGATGAATAAAGCATGCCTGCAATGCCTCCCAGCTGCTGGTAGACGTTTTCTTTTATTTTGAAAAAGGTCTCCTGCCGAGCATTCATTTCGGTCGCCGCAATTGCGAGCGTTTGTTTTTCAGACTGTTCAGAGGTCCTTCGCAATGCCTCGGAGTTGTTTGCGAGTTCCCGCTGCTGGATGAATAGCCCAATGACCAGCCATAGAAATGCCAGGGGAGCGAACGCGCCCTCCAGGAAGCTACCAATGACTTCGAGCGTGAATTTCTGGTCCGGCGCCGACCTGGAAATACCAGACAGGTACCATAAGCCACCCGATATCCAGACAATGGTGACTACAATGCCGAACCAGATACGCCAGTCGCGACTGCTGATGAATTTAACTACCGGGTTTTCAGAGGCCATTCGTCAACTTTAGACCTTGAATTGCCGAATTTACAATAGCAACGCAGGCTCCGGTACAAACCCCGGCAGCGGCGAAAGGCTGACGACACTACTTCCAGCAGTGCAAGACGAATTCTTGGCAAGCGACCCTCAAGCAATGTCTCCAGAGACGGATAGTCGATTTTGGCGCTATGGCGTTTGTCCATTGGGATCCGACGAAGGGTTACGATCCTGTCGATGTCATGTTCAGCGATGCAGGTAGCCGCGTGCACGCAATCCGAACGAAACTCCCGCCCCTCCGGCTCCAGCACGAGCACGCGCTTACCACCCCTTGACACCAGGGCTGCCCGTCTCACACCAGCGACGCCGGCCAGCGCGTATTCAACCTGAAACGGATAAACAACACCGCGAATATCGCTGATCGCTGCGGTGCAACGGCCAACCAGCCACAGGCTACCGGCGGAATCGAAGTAACCAGCATCACCGGTCCGATGCCAGATCCGTCCATCGACTTCTATTTTGGTGGCCGCATTACGCGATGCGTCGGCATAGCCTGCCAGGACATGATTCCCGGCAACGGCAATCTCGCCAATCTCTCCCGCCGGCAAGACCAGCGACGAAAAGCTATCCTTGTCAAAGGGTCCGAGGGAAGCACCGGGCTGACTGCGAATAACACTAACAGCACAACCCGTTACAGGATTACCCACAAGCAGTCCTCCCCCGGCCCGCATTTTCTTCGCTGCTGTTACCGAGATATCACGGTCATCAATACAGGCTATGGGTTCGGCCTCAGTGCTGCCGTAAACCATCCTGACGGTAGCTTGCGGCGCGACCTGGCGCAGCATTCCTGGCAAATCTGGACTGACCGGCCCACCGCCGGTCGAGACACAACGCATTTCCGGTAATTTCAGGGCATTCTTCAAACAATAGCGACCCAGATTCTCCAGCAACGCCGGCGACGCGACCATTCTGCTTGCCGACTCAGACCGCAACTGTTCAAAAACAACCCGTGGGCTCGCCCTCCCGGGGTTCTTCATGTCGCAGGCAGGAATAATGCTTGAGACGCTATTGGCGAGATTAAACAGAACGAACATGGGCATTGCGACGAAATCGATATCCGCGGGGTCAGTGTTGGCGATCTGATTCAGCACCCTCATCTGTTGCCGGAGAAAGCCATGTGTGCGAACGACCGGCTTTGGTTCACCTGTACTTCCACTGGTAAACGAAAGGAGCGCTGAGTCCGCCGCTGAGCGCGGCTGCGTCGCAACGCGCTGGCAGTCTTCGCCATGCATATCCAGCTCAACTGCGCCCGTCGAGCGGCCGTTTACTACGAATCGGCGGGGAATCCTGCGTAGCTCCGGAGCAAGAAACCTCAGGAGCAGGATCGAACGAGTTGCAACTATAGCTACAGGCGGCCACGACTTTAGAATTCGAGCTACCTGGCTTGCACTATGTGCGGGCTCAATAAACATGATCACCATGCCGCACTTCAGTAATGCAAGCATTGCTGCATAGGTCTCCACGGACACGGGAACGGCAAGGAGGACGCGATCGCCCGCCTTCAAGCCATTCTTCAGAAACTGCTTTGCGATTCGATTCACGTGCGAGTCAAGTCGCCCGTAGGTGATTTCAGTTCGGCTCTTGTTCATGCCGCTGATGAGGGCGACTTTATCCTCTGCACATTGCAACGAATGGCTGAACAGTTCGTAGGCGTTCATAGCTTCAGCTCCCTGGCGAATAGCGAATACCTGCGCATTGGACCAGCGCAATCACTACTGATTTTCTGACTCCGGTTGTCCGTGTGCATCAACGCACTGATCGCGGTGGTGAATCCCATTTCAAGTGCGTTTTTCAGCAAGTCAACAATCAGCACCCTGCCCAGCCCGGACAATTCCCTGCGCGGCAGGATAGCTATCGTTTTAATCACTATTGCGTCGACCTGTTCCTGGTATGACCGCTGCAGTACATCTGGCGGCGAAAAAATGAAGCCAACCACTTCGCCTTCCTGTTTAGCGACCAGCAGTAGCTTCGGATCAACCTGACCAAGCAGCGGCGCGTACATTTGTCGATAGCTATCCCTGGCCAGGGGCGTGTACATAAAAGCGTCCTTGAAGCTCTCCGAGACAACGTCGTAAATCCCGTCCAGATCGGACGCCGGATCGGCAGGGTCAATCGAAGCAATTTCGATTTTTAGTGACGCCATTTTTCGGCGCAGGTCACCCAGCTCCGGCTGCCTTGAAACCATGGCCGGATTGATTTCGGAAACGTAATTTGCCAGCGTGCTGAAACCATGGCGCTTGAAGTGAATTGGATATTCATCCGGATTATCAGGCTCCAGGAAAAACGGTTTGCAGGTGCCCCGCTCCGTCACGAATCGATAGCGTCGCCAGGTGTTGCCATCCATCGGACCGACCGCAAGCTCGCAGCCGCGGTTCCTTAACTCACGGCAGGCGAATTCCAGCGCCGTTGCACCGTATGCCTCATCCGTTGCTGCGTAATGACCAATGGTTCCGGTTGGCGTTCCGTTAACCCTGGCCGAGTCACGCCACCAGATTGAGCAACGGGCGCGAATTTGCTGTTTGTTATCAAGCACCGCGAAATGCTGATCACTTTGTTCGATATCGAGACGATCCGGATCAAAGCCGGTTCGGTCGATCACCGACTCATAGTCTGAAGACTGCATGTCAAAAACATCGTGCATGACTAAACTCCGCCAATGGTCGAATAGAGAGCGAGCCAGGCGATAGCTGGCACCGCAAAGTTGTCAACACCGTGCGAACTGACCGCCTCGGTATAAGTTGTCAGCGCCGAGACGAATACGCCGACAAGCAAAATCATGAGTGGAGAAAGCGGAGTGAAGTAAGCCAGTGCAAGACTCGTTATCAAGAGCGCAGAGATCGCGAACGCCGCGGCGCCCGACGCTGTCTTGCCCCTGGCGAGTCCGCCAAGATGACCGACTGGCCAGGCACGCCCGACAACCGCTGCCGCAGCATCAGCAATGGACAGAATCATCACGGGAACGACATACAGTGCCGGGTTCGATTGTGGCAGCAGGAGCAATCCTGCAATTGCGACGGAGAAATACAGCTCGCCGTGTGACTTCCTGCCTGCGCCATGCAAAACACAACCGAACCGTCTGCTGAGCAACGGGATCTTTCTTACCGCAAGCATCCAGGAGAACACGATCCCCAGAGCCGAAACAACCAACCAGCCGTTTGTTAGAAACAAAGGGAAGCTCAAGGCCGTCAGACCAACACCCAGATGAAGTGCCTTCCGACGCAATTCCGCGGTGACAGCGCTGTGACTTTCAATTCCCGACAACAATCCCATCGCCGGAACTATCAGAAGCGACGGTATGAAAAGAGCAAGCAACGGGTTATCCATTAGGCAACCTCCTCAATCACCAGGCTCCGGTAAAAGAAAGCTTTGTCCTGCAGATGAAGATATTCTGCGAGCGTTCTGAGTGGCACAAGAGTGCTTGCAAACATGTCCGGCCGTGAGCGCTCTACAACAACATTCCAATACACGAGGCGCGCGGCCGGTGCGCTTGCTCGAATCAGTTCGAAAAGAAGTGAGCGGTAAGAAGTACCGGACATATATTCAAATACATCGCTGAGGTTGCAGCCATTCAGGGTGCCATCAGGCAGATCGGCCAGGACCTGCTCAATCGGTTCACAGCGCCATTCAATGGCATCGATATTGTCCTGAACTCGCTTGAAGTTCTCTTCGCGCCAGGCCCACGGCAAGGCCGTTTCAAATCGCCCCTTCAAAATCCATTGCAGGTAGGGATTCTCAGCTGGGTTTTGAGTAACCAATGCGGTTGGAATTCGACGCTCAAGGCTGTGCCAGACCGGCTCATCCGCAAACCGGGTAAAACTTGGGTCACGACCATAACGACCCAATGAGGTCCGACTGAAGAATGCTCTGCACAGCAGCCTCCAGCGCCTGTTGTTCCATCGTGTTTCATAAAACTCCCGGCGTTCGGCCTCGGATTCCAACGCGAAGAGTGTCTCTACGTTTTTCCGGCGCTGAACAACCGGCAAAAGGAAACGCCGAAACGCCGCGAGAAAATTTTCAAATTTTCCGACCTGCGCAATGCCCCGCCCGATCAACTCCGGCCGGGCATCCCAGAATTCCCGACTCTCTGTTGAAAGCTGATCCCGACATCGAATGTAGAGATCACCGCGGTTGTCGCAGAAATCTTGTCCAAGGAGAGCCAGGAACTCTTTGTATTGAAGCTGACGACAGGCGGCAATTCTCAAATCGAGGCAGGCAATTTGCGCGAGATTGAGATCCACGGCGATGACACGTTTAGCACCTGCGCCAGCAAGCGCCAGGGTGTTGTCTCCTGCGGAGGCAATTGAAAGGCAAGTGTCCCCGGGCTTCACATCCATCGCCTGGAGGAGCACATCAGCGTCCTCCCAGCATTGGGCGTAGCGAATCCGGTCGAACCTGGCTTTACCCGCAATTTCCGTTGAAGTGGCCATTGTCTGCCTCGTTTTCTTTTCCGAGGCTCAACAATCGTCGATTTGCGGGTCAACTACCTGATTGCTGGCTGATATTTGCCTGTGGAATTCCTGATGAAGATCATCAGGCAGTTTTAACTGATAAGACAATGACTTATACGGGCCGTTATTCAGCCCTAAAAAGCGCTTTTCGCTCAAACCCGAGCTTCGCGAGTGCAGGAAGAAGGGTCAGATCACTGATAATGGCCACAATGACGGCAAAGCTGGTCAACACACCAAACCATGCAATCGAACGAATCTCGGCCAGCCCGAGCACCAAAAATCCTCCTGCGAGGACGATTGAGGTCATGATCAGGGTTCCGCCAGCCTGCCCTGCAGCGATGGATAGCGAAGCCTGAATGCCGTCGGGACGATGCGGTCGCAACAGGTGCACGGTATCGTCTACCACCAGCCCGAGAATGACGCTGGCAATTGTCGCTGATGCAACATCCAGCGGAATACCGGTCAGGCCCATGAGGCCAAGCGTCAAAGCGACCGGCACCACATTAGCGGCCAGTGCAAGCAGGATCCGGCGCCAGGAGCGCATGGCGATGCCGAGCAATACGACAATCAAAATGATGGCGGACGAAAAGCCCCGCAGTTGCGAAGTGACAATTTCATCCACGATTCGCGTGTACAGCGGCGAGTAGCCTGCTGGCCGAAGCGTCATGCCTTCAGGCAGATCAACTTCAGCGGTAATCCGACGAATCAGGGACTGGACCGATCGTGCGGACATGATCGGTGCACCGAATGAAATGCGAAGCGCATCATCATCCGAAATCATCGCCCTTGTCGTGACAGGAGAAAATCGTCGCATTCGGTCAAGTCGATCACGTAGCGGCTGCATTCCTGCTGACGACGGAGACTCCTCAGGTCCCAGGTCGAAGGCGCTGATCAGCGACCAGCTCCAGCCGATACTATCCATCCGAATGACGCGTTCCTGCCATGCCCACACCGCATCCAGGTATTCCGGCGTGAACAGATCACCTGTGACGCTAACCGTAAATTCGATCGGTACGTACGGACCAATTTGAGCTTCAATGAAGTCCGAGTCCTGCCGGACAATGTGTGATTTTTTCAAGTAGCCAATGGAATCGGTATCACTGTTAAGTTGTGTAATCCCGTAAACCGAGACAGCTACCAGAACGAGGAATATGCCGACAACGATTTTCGACCACTTCAAACCAATATCATGGAGCGCCTTCGCCAGCCGATCGAAACTGGCACCCTCGTTTGCAGGTTCGAACGCGGCCCACGATAGTCCGCTGGTCACCAGCACAAACGCCGTGACGAAGGCGGCAATCATTCCCGCCGCGCCAAACCAGCCGAGTTGCTGAACAACGGGCAGACCCGACGTTGTCAACCCGAGAAATCCTGCAGCCGTTGTGATGGTCATCAGGAAACACGGCCCAATGACCGTCGCAAGACCGTAAATGACTCTTTGCGACTGCTCCAGACCCGGATCAATTGCTGCGACACTGCGCAGGATATGCATACAGTCCGCAATGCCAATCACAAGCACCAATGTCGGCAACACCATCGTTACCATATTGAGTTGATGACCCGTAGCCGCATACAGGCCCATGGTCCAAATGGTCGCCGTGCCAACCGCAAGGAGCGTCAACAGGACCGGCAGCGAACGACGAAAGAAAAACAGCAGTAGCAGCACCATCACCACGTGTGCGGTGATGATCAACATCGTGGCACCCGTCGTGGAAGCCTCGTTGAGACCTTCAAAGACCACGCCGTAGCCTCCAAGATAGCTTTCGAGGCCAAACTCTGCGGCAACTTCCCTGAGTTCAATAAACAAGTCATGGCGCCGCGCTTCGATATCCTGCCCAACCATCATTTGCACAACCAGCGCCGTTGTTTCGCCGTCTGCGCTCAGCAATCTCCCCCTGGCCTCAGCCAGCGATTCGGGAACAGTGACTAGTGATGTGACGGTCGCGACGCCGTCAATGTCGAGAATGCGGTCTGTCAGGTCGCCGACCAGCAACCCGCCATCATCAGTGGAAAAAACCGTATCACCCCGAACCGCGAGGACAACGATTTCATCGCTACCGTAAGTCGCCTGAAACTCACGATAGTTGATTAGCTCAGGGTCATCTTGCGGGTACCAGATTTCAAGCGAATTGGAGACCCCCAGGGACGCGAGTTGCTGTGCCGCGAGCAAAGTCACAAGCAATACCAGGACCGACAACAGGAAGCGAAACTTCCAAATTAGCTGTGCCGATTGCCGGGCAGACTCTTTCATGCGGCCCGATCAACCTGCTGAATCACTCGAATCGTGCCGGTTGCGCCATCCAGTTCAACCCAGTCCCCGTTCTCAAGCCAGCTGCATGCGTTTTGCACACCAACGACGGCCGGTATGCCAAGTTCTCTCGCGACGATTGCGGAATGCGACAGCAGGCTGCCACGCTCCATGATCATTCCGGTCACGAGAGGAAAAATGGTTACCCAGCCAGGATCGGTTCTTTCAGCCACAAGTATCTCGCCGTGCCTGAAGTCGGTATTGCGTGGATCGCGCACGATTCGCACCGGCCCACGCACGATTCCGGGTGAACAGGCCTGCCCTTCTCTGAAATCCCCACCGATCTCAGTGACAGAATCCGGCAACTCCCTCAGAGATGCAGGCAGTTGTGCCGGCCCGCAGGTCAGAAACCGTCTTGGAGGATCCTCGCTCGCCGCATATTCCGCAAACTCGGTCTTACGTGAACGAATGAGTGAAGACAGGTTACAGGTGACACCGGTACCACGAATAAAGCCGGTGACCTCCGCGACGTCCAGATAGAAAATATCGTCGCAATTTTCAATGGCGGCCTGTTTCTGTAAACGCTTACCGATCTCCACAAATATAGTTCTGACCAGACCGTACACGCGCGTACGTTCGAAGCGCAGATTCTCCCTGTCACGGACCCGCGACCTTGCCATTCGCAAAGTCAGCCTGTAACAGAGTTTCTTAGCCGGGCTACCCTTCAGTGCGGCATTCATTTTCTCTTCCGCCGCGAGTCGTTGGTCGGCTCCTGGCGTCACTCGACGCGGATACTTCGCCAACTGGCCGACTGCTCTGAGCAGCGGCATCGGATCATCATTCAAGGTCGCGCTTTCAAGTTTCAGTTCGTCCAGACAACGGTCGCCGAACTTCTCAACATATGCAACATAGGCCTGATAGAAAACCTGGTTCCGTTTAACTCTTTCCCTGAGGATATCGAGGGGTGCGCCGCATAAGTCCCGGACAAAATCCGGCTCTGCAGCAGCGATGGCCGCCATCTCCTTCATTCGTTTCACCGGCTCGAGGCTAATGATTCCCGCCTCGCCGGCAACCAGTTCATTGTGAACATCCGCAAGCTCTTCATTCATCCATCGCTCGGTCAATTGACGCAGCGCGCCGTGAAAAATCATGCAATAGAGATCGTTCACCAGCGGTGTATCCCACGCAGAAATGACTTTTGCCTGTAACGACTCGTAATAGTCAATCAGTGCATCAAGTGACAACGACCCCAGGTCGACCGGTTCCAGCACCCTGTCAAGCGTATTATGAAATTTGCGAACTTCGCGATTATGCGTAACAAGTTTGGTCGTAAGGCGACAGGCTACCCGAACCAGCCCCAGCGACGCCCTCAGACTCGCGAATGCCTCGTGACTGGCAGGTATCGGCACCGCATCAGCCGGTAGCCCCTCCGTAACGCCCATCATCTGCTCCATGAAGCGTCGATTGAACCGAAATCCGGGGGTCAGCATAAGCAGTCGGTACCAGTTAAGAAGGTTGTAGTACACCCGCCCCTGTATCAATCCGATCATCTGCTCGTAAGCACGTTCGTTTTGTACGATCGCCCTTTCGCTCACTCCGAGTACCCGACCGAGGTGCCTGTAGGCTTCCTGATAGGCCGATCGCGCAACCGAAAAAGTCAGGGGTGTAGTAACTCCACCATAGCTCTCGACAATGTTGCTGTTGTCCCATAGCGCATAGGCTTCGCCAGGTTCGCCTGCACCAAGGATAGTAATATCCCTGCTCTGCAGCAGGTACAGTCGATTATTCTTCAGTGCCCACTCTATGTCCTGCGGCCGGCCGAGATGATCGCTCACGGCACAAGCCAGCCCGGCAACCTGCCTGATTTGCCGGTCATTTAATACAGGTGTATCCCCGTCAGTGGTCCGTTCCGTGATTTTTCCCTTTCGATTTATTCTCCAGGTATCACCCTGAGTCTCGCCACTAACCAGCGCATCGCCAGTCCCTAAGGTTGCTGCAATCACGGCAAAGTCCGTATCTCCGGTAACCGGGTCGGCAGCGAAAGCAACACCAGCGGCATCAGCATCGATCATCTTTTGCACCAGTACGGCAGGTGGCTTCCCACTCGCGCTCTGTCCTGTGGCCTCACGATAAGTTTCGATGTGATCGCCGTCTGCGGACGCGATCACACGCATCGCAGTCTCGGGAATCCGGTGTTGTTCGACAAACAGGAAACTCTCGAATTGTCCGGCAAATGATGATTGCGCGCCATCCTCCTCGACCGATGAAGAGCGGACAGCAACCTTGCTATCACGATCGCAGATTGCACAGAGCGCAATGGCAATCGCAGGCTCAATTTTCGATTCCTCGCTGCCAGACATCAATGCCTGTGAATCGATCACAAAGAATGGCGGAATATCAAACCCGGCAGAAGCGAGCAAGGCAAGAGTCGCGGCTTTATTCCCGGCCAGCGCCGGATCTCGCAATAGGTTTTTCTTGATAACAATATCCATTTGTCATTCTCCTCAGGCCAACATGGCCTGTAACGGTCCCAGTCCAAGATAAAGAAGCATCGCAACCACTCCTGAACCAGGCTCAATCAGCTTTGCAGTTACTGAACTCCGCTCGTTCGCCCGAAAAAATAATGCGACAGCCAGTGCGAGGAAAAGAACTGCAATTCCAACAACCAGATACGATGCACCAGCAGCAATAAACGAAACTGATTTGCCGTAAGCCAGGACCGCAATTGCGACGGATGCTAACCACAGGAAGATCGAGGTTCCGCTGCCCCAAAGTGCGCTGTAGGTTTCAACGCCTACGCGCTCTGCCTCCGGCAACTTGATTTTCCGACCAAGCTCCAGAACCAGGCCTAATCCGAAACTCAGCAGTAACAGCCAGCCAAGGCCTACAGGCATTTCGCGGCATGCACACAACCAGTCGAATGCACTGACGTAGAAAGCGATTATGGGCATTACCATCATGTGACTTACGAGGTACATCGATGGCGTTCTCTTCAACCAATTAGGTACAAAGAATTCTTTCGTCATCAGACCGATGTACAGCCAAACCACAACCAGTATTGGCAGCAGGCCAACATCAATACTCACTGCAATCCAGAGCTGTATCAGCGCGCCGAGAAATGCCAGCCTTGCCAGTTCAGCCAGCGAAACCAGGCCGCTGGGTACAGGGCGATGTGGTCTGTACCTGGAGTCGGCCTCGAAGTCCTTATGCTCATCGGCGACTCGAAGCTGAAAAAACAGGACGATGGTACTGATCGCCGCCCCCACAACGCGCACGAGATCCGGCATCTCGCCTTGTTGCAAGGATGAAAAGAGCATGACCGACGAACAAAAGATGATGACCATCGGTCCATGCGCGAAAATGGGGAAGCGACTTTTCTGATAAACCCACCATCGACTATTCACAGTCACCACTCCTCTCAAATACCTGCCCACGTGAAAGCGACTGGTGTGCGGAAGCGAAATCGCCGGAACAGAACGCGGCAATGATAGAGACCTCGCCGGCGAGTACGAGCCCGGCACAAACTTCTGCCAGTGCGGTTGAGTGCCCGGCACCGGAAAGACCCATAATGTCGAGGCAGGCTTTTGCTGTTGGCAGAGCCGTTCCGCCGCCAACCGTTCCTACCATCACGCTAGGCAGGGTCACGCTGACGTACAGATCTTCGTTATCGGTCGTTTCCATGCGGGTCATGCCGGTCGCCGATTCGGCAACGCAGGCCACGTCCTGCCCGCATGCGAGGTAAAGCGCCGCCAGCCCATTAGCGAAATGCCCCTGGACGCCGGTTGCGCCACTCAGCACGCCGCCCATAGCACCGCCGTACCAGTACTGAACCATGCGGCGTGGCGTGGTATGCAGCCGGTCACGGACGACCGTTGCCGGTATAACGATATCGGCCACCACCCGCTTGCCACGAACATCCGCCAGGCTTCGCGACGTCGCTTTCTTGTCTCCCGACAGGTTTGCTTCCAAAAACCAGTAACGAGGCACCACGGGTGAATGCTCAAGAATGCATTTACAGATAGCGTCAGATGCGAATGTCACCATGTTCTGACCCGCGGCATCACCGGTTGTATAGCGAAGATCCAGATAGACGTGATTTCCTTCGATGACTGCACGGACACTTTTTAGGGCCCCGTAACGCGTGATTTGCGGGACCACCTCTTTCATTCGTTCAATATTGGCCTGCACGAATTTCGCGAACTGTGCCGCTTCAAAGATACTGTCGAACGCAAACATCGGCGTTCGGCTAACGCCTTCGTCAACAACATTTACGTTGCATCCACCAACCGATGTCAGGATCCCTGCTCCACGGTTGTAGGACGCGACAGCGCTGCCTCAGTCGTTGCCAGCGGTACACGGTACTCGGAGCTTCCTCGGCAGGAGTTAATGCGTAAGGGTCCGGCAAGGCCGACCGGTACACTTATCGTGCCGATGTAGCTCTCAATATTATTTTGGAATAATGGAGC
>CAJQPR010000158.1 GCA_905480255.1 uncultured Woeseiaceae bacterium
GTCGATTTTCTCGGCCGCCCGGACTTCCCATGTCGGACCGACCTTCCCATCATTGCTTCAACCTGATCCTGGAATCGATCATTGCCCAGCACGAGGCATGAATTGGTTGTTTCACGAATTGTTGTCAGCTCGTCGACGGAGATCGCGTCAAGAAATAGCCGCTGATAGGCAGTCTGTCGCTCAGTCGGTTTGTCGGCCATGGCGCGATAAATCCGATGCTCATTTATGAGCGGGTCGGGCTTGCCGAGGGCATTGTGTGCGAAGCTGGAATACGGGTAATCGCCGGGGATCGAAACAATTCCGGCACGTACTGGATTCAGTTCAATGTACTTCTGACAGGCCAGCAAATACTGTTCATCGTGAACAAGGCTTGCTTTGTATCGCCCCTCCCAAAGAGTTCCAGTGCGGCCATATTGTTTGTTGAGTATTTGTACATAGTTGCGCCCCATAGCCTGCATCAGCAGGGGAAGAGAGCGAGCCGATCCTGGCGTAATCAGCAGGTGCGTGTGGTTCGTCATCAAGACGTATGAGTGAATTGAACAATTGTATTTTGCAGCACTTTCACCAAGTGACCGCAAGTACAACTCATAGTCTTTTGGCATGAAAAATACGGCCTGCCTGTCCACCCCACGTTGGATCACGTGTTGCGGAAAACCGGGTAAGAAGTATCGAGGCTGACGTGGCACAGGTGATGGTCACTGGTTGCGGACAACGCTAGTTAACGGCTATACGAATGTTTTTGCCACAAGAGAAACTTCGGTTCGACCCTAGTTTTTAGAGAAACCTCGGTTCGACCCCGGTTTACTGCGGTTTACTGAAACCTCGGTTCGACCCAGGTTTATTTCAGGAATCGCTCGACGCGGAAATCGGACAACAGATCCACGCGTGCGTTATCGAGAATTTCCATGGCGGCAAGGTGGCCAACAATCGGTGCCAACGTTACGCCGCTGTGCATGGATGCCAGGTAGATGCCCGGCATGTCAGGCACATGACCAACAACGGGCAGGCCATCCATTGGTAGCGGCCGCCAGCCAACACTGACACTTTCTACCTTCGCATCGGCTATCTCAGGCATGTAGCGACTTGCCATAGCGCTCACCCTGGCCGCATGTTGCATCGCCAATTCGTCGGAGGGATAAGTATTCGGCCTGTCAGCGAGATAGGCGTCGTGTTGTTCCGTGGCCGGCGGGCCTGCCTTTTCACCAAGAACCAGGCGGCCGTCCGGTAACTGCAGGAAGTGTGTATCGGTCGTGTAGCAAACCGTGTTGATCAGCCGCTCCATTGGCCGGGTCGTAACGATCACGCCCGGCGTCGCGGGCTTCACGAGGTCCGTCCCGAGATCCAGCATTGACGCAATCTCGTTCGCGCCAGCGCCGGCGGCAACTACGGCAAGGTCAACTTCAAATGGTGCCACGTCAGTTTTGACGATTACCTTGCCTCTCTGTTGCCGAATGCCTGTGACGCGCGCCGGATACACCGCTGAGCCGCCGTGCGCGGTGACTTTATCCACCAGCGCCCGGGTGGTCAAAGCTGAATCGATGGCACCATCGCGGGAGCTGTAGGCAGCTTTTCTTTCTCCACCCAGTACCAGGTTTGGCTCAATTTCGGCGACTCGCTCTTCTGACAGCATCCACATCGGTGCGCCCAGTTGCTGCGTCCGCAGGATTCCATCGGTGATCTCTTTTTCTTCCGCGTCAGTGTGGTACCACTCGAGACTGCCGCCCCAGTGAATCGGAAAATCAACTTCCTGCGCGAGGCGATGATACTCGTTCAGCGAATGTACCCTGAGTGCGTAGTAGCTCGGCGGCATGTCGAACCAGGATGCGTTGATCCACGCGAAGGAATTTCCGGAAGCCTGTGCAGCCGGCCCCTTTTTATCGATAAGAACGACCTCGCACCCACGTTTCGAAAGATTGTAGGCGATTGACGCACCAACGATGCCGGCACCGATGACGGCGACACGACTAACCGGTTTACCTGAATTAAAGGATTCGTGTGCGGATAGCGCAGTACGCAATGGTGCGCCTGCCGCAGCAAGACCAGCGGCGGTGGCTGCACCGAGAAATGTTCGTCTGTCCAAAATCAATTCAACTTTAGTCCGTTTTCTGGTCTTCTTCCGGTTTCAGGTGTTCTTCAAGGAAGCCAACCAGCGAACGATACATGGCCACGCGATTTGGCTGCTTGGACACGCTGTGGCCTTCATCAGGGAATCTCATGTAAGTAACGGTGCCACCATTTTCACGAATGGTCTTCACGATACGATCAGATTCGGTAACCGGATCCCGTGGGTCATTGACGCCATGTTCAACGAACATCGGCACGTTTATCTTGTGGGCGTTGTTGATCGGTGAATTCACTTTATAGAATTCCTGCCAGCGTTTCTCTCGTATATCGCCGTATTCGATCCTGTCGGACGCCTTCAGTGCCGGTGACGCATCGTTCAGGGCGCGGACCCAATCCGAGACGCCGACGAAAGATGCGCCGGCATCAAACACGCCGGGATAGGAACCCAATACGGCATTCACCATGTAGCCACCATAGGATCCGCCCATGACAGCAATACGATTCGAATTCAGGCGATCGTCACGCGAAAGAAATGCAACGGTATCGACGAGGTCACGAACTGAGTCAAGCCGTTTCTCCTGGTTGTCGAGCGTAGCGAAAGTCTTGCCGGATCCCGTCGAGCCGCGAACGTTGACGTCAAAGACGGCGATGCCGTTGTTGACGAGGTACTGAATCTGCGACTTGAAGGTTGGTCGTGACTGCCCGGTTGGTCCACCATGAACACTGACCACAACCGGTGGCTTGAAATCGAAATTGTCAGCATCTGGCAAGTACAGGAACCCTTGTAAGGGAACTCCGTCCCTTGCCGCGTAGTGCAGCGATTCCGGAGTAATGAATGACTCGGGATCCAGGCCGGCGAGGTTCGAGACGATAGCATGGGAGGTCGAGTCCGTAGCAAGATCCCAAACGTAAACGTCGCCCGGCGTATTCGGTCCCGTTGCCCGGATATTCAGTTTGTGGGCCGCTGATGCAAAGCTAATGCCGTAAACGCCTGGTGGCAACTCGGGTGGTGACACCGCCACATCGGTTTTTCTGTCACGAACATGTAATTTCGAATAACCATCTTCGTTAGTCATCCATGCGATGTACCGACCATCCGAACTCAGCTCGACAGTATAGATGTCGGCTTCAGGAGTCTCGCGGTACTCGAACTTCCTGTCCTTCAGCGAGTAATGCGCAATACCTGCGAACTCGCGATCCTGGTTGGTCGCCAGGAAGAAGCCACTGCCGTCAGGCAGCCATTGGTAGCTGGAATGATATGACGGCTCTTCAGGGTGGAAGAGCAGGGTGAGTTCGCCGGTTGCCATGTCGAGCAGGTGTACGTCGTTGGTGCCCTCACCGCGGACCTCGTTAACGATGACGAGGTCACCGTCCGGTTGCCACGATGCGGGGAAGAAACCAAAACTACCCTCATAGATTATGCT
>CAJQPR010000159.1 GCA_905480255.1 uncultured Woeseiaceae bacterium
GCCCTGGGCCCAGGTCCCGTACTCGAAGACGAAATGTCATCCGTTGCTGTTTTCCCTTTTGATTGTCGGCAGGACGCACGTGAGTCCACAGAGCACCTGTGTTTTGGCTTTGCGGAAGAGGCGATCGCGAGCCTCAAACAAATAGAAGAAATGCAGATTGTCAGAAAGCGTAAGGCTTATGCCGATGACGAGAATGTCATTCAGGACAGCCTTGTTACCGGCAGCGTTCAGATCATTGCTAACCAGGTCAAGATAGCTGCCCAGCTCGTAAATTCACGCAGTGGCGTTGTGCTGTGGTCGGAAACGTTTGATTCAGATAAGAACGGTATTTTTGACTTGCAGCGTCAGGTTGCCAGCGGTTTGCGTGGTGCTCTCGACGAAGGATTTGCAGCATCGGATTCGGTTCAGGCCAGGCAAGTCAGTTTCGCAGTTTCGGAGGCCTATGCGCTTGGCCGCTATCTGTTCCAGAAGCGTGATCCGAAGTCGATTGAAGACGCGATTTCACAGTTCGAGGAAGCGATTCGTCTGGACCCTTCCTTTGGGCCAGCGTGGCTGGGTCTCGCATATACCTACGCGATCTGGCCGGATTACGACTTCGCAATGGATCGTGCAGAAACTTTCGATCGGGCCTTTGAAATTATCGAACAGGGGATTGCCGAGGATCCCAGCATTCGTGAGGCAGCTGGAGCCGTCTACGGCTACATCTATCACAAGAAAAACCAGTGGTCAGATGCCATGCGCTACACCGAAATGGCGGTCAATGCGGGTTCTGCTGAGCCGGAAGACTTCAATTGGCGGTCCCGCGTACTTGCAAGCGTAGGTCTGCTTGACGAGTCACTCGCCGTGGCGCGGCGCGGTGCAGAAATTGATCCGGAGTATGCGGTCATTATGAGCCGGGTAGCGATAGCCAGTTTCTGGGTAGATGATCTCGACAACGCGGCACATTATTTTGATGTCGCAAACCGAATGGGGTTCGAGGCCTCTATTCATTCACTCGCTTATTCTCTCTACCTGATTCGCACCGGGAATATCGACGAGGCAAGGCTTCGCGCCAAACGCGGCCTTGAACAAACAGGTCTCGACTCAAGCTGGGTTGACCCGATTTTCGACGGCATTGCCGACATGTCGAAGCGACCCGCGGCAGTCGCTTACCTGGAACAGGTTTACGCTTCAGGAGCCATGCCGGATAACGCCGCGGTTACCTTGTGGGTTTTGCTGGGTGATCCCGATACGGCGATGTCCATTGCTCGTCGGTCTGAAGGCGAAAGCAGTCAATTCGAACTCGAAATCGTGTTCATCGATGAGTTTCGGGAATTCCGACAGCATCCCGATTTTATGGACTTCCTGGCGGGCGTTGGCCTCATCGACTACTGGGAAAGCGCTGGCTGCACCTGGTCGAATGACAAGCTTACCTGCGACGACTAGTCGTCGCTGACTTTGCCGCGCGATTGTTTGAGTTGCGAGCGGTGTGACTTGTCAGCCATCCTTTTTTCTTTTGCTTTTTTTCCCGGCCGGGTCCTCTTGCGTTTTCGAGGTGCGGTTAGGCTCGGACGAATAATATTGGCGAGGCGATCCAGCGCATCTGCCTTGTTTTTGTCCTGACTGCGTGAGCGTTGTGCCTTCAGGTTAATAACGCCATCGTTCGAAATTCGTTTGTCCCGCTTTTGCAGCAAGCGCTCTTTGACCGCATCCGGCAAGACGTTCGATGCGTTGATATCGAAGCGAAGGTGGATGGCTGTCGACACTTTGTTGACATTCTGTCCGCCGGGTCCCCGGGCCCTGATGGCGGTCAGTTCGATCTCCGTTTCCGGAATGATGATGTTGTCACTGATGCGTAGCATCGGAATTACCTGGTATCGCCTGAATCGCACTCAGGGCGCAGAATATGTGAGAATGCGCTGCTTTGCAGCCTTGCCGATTCCCATGCCGCTAAAGAACATCATTATCCTGACATGTTGCCAGCTGATTTCGGCCACAGGCGCCATCATCATGGTAACCCTCGGCGGGATCATTGGATCAAAACTTGCAACCGATCCAACGCTGGCTACCTTGCCTGTTTCGATAATGGTTCTTTGTGTTGCGGCGACCACAATTCCGGCAACAGTATTGATGAAAAGAATAGGGCGCCGCCGTGGTTTTTCGCTTGCATCAATCAGCGCCGCAATTGGCGCTGTAATTGCAGGCATCGCGCTCCACCAGCAAAGTTTCGGCATGTTCATGCTTGCCGGTGCGGTTTTTGGCATCAACATGGCGTTTACCCAGCAGTATCGCTACGCCGCAGCGGAAAGTGTTGATCCCGAATATTCACCACGAGCAATTTCATACGTTCTTCTCGGTGCTATTGGTGGCGCGATTGTCGGGCCGGAGCTGGTTAAATATGGTCAATATGCTGTGCCGGAAGTCCAGTACCTCGGAACACTCGCGGCGATGGTTGTACTTTATATCGTGCAGTCGATTCTGTTTGTGTCGCTTGACCCGCTCCGCGGTGAAGGGCCTCAAGTGTCGGGCGAAAGCAAGCGACCGATCAGGTCCATCGCTCGCCAGCCAGTCTTTATCGTAGCCGTTATGGGTGGGGCGACTGCGTATGGCGTGATGACATTCCTGATGACCGCAACGCCACTAAGCATGCACGTGCATGACGGATTTGCGTTGGACGACACGGCACAGGTCATTCGTAGTCACGTCCTCGCCATGTACATCCCGTCGCTCTTTGCCGGGCACCTGATCCAGCGTTTCGGTGTAGTACGGATGATGGCCATTGGTGTGGTTGGCCTGGTTATTGCCTGCATGATTGGCCTGCTGGGCCAGAGTTATATGCACTACTGGTATGCTCTGGTCATGCTCGGTATTGGCTGGAATTTTCTGTACGTCGGCAGCACCACGATGGTGACGCTGACCTACGCAATTGAAGAGCGCTTTGGCGCACAGGCGGTAAACGAATTTTCCGTATTTGGCACTTCGGCTGCGGCCTCACTACTGGCCGGGACGATCATTCATCTCTACGGCTGGCACACACTCGTTCTGGTGCCGATACCGCTGCTTGGCATTACGATCGCTGGGTTATTCTTCGTTCGTAACCAACCTCTGGTTGCGAGCCGTCAGCCAAATACGGCTTAGCAGGACTAAACTCATGGGAAAGTGGCTTTACGATGACGCGATGTACCGCTTCGATTCGCCGCAGCCATCTTATTGGGAGGCTACCGCGGGTGGCGGCGATACCCCGGGAAAGCCGCTGTCGTCAGATGAGTCCTGTGACGTAGCGATCATTGGCGGTGGCTACACAGGTCTTTCTGCGGCCTATCATCTGTGCAGGGATTATGATTTGGATGTCAGGGTCCTCGAAGCGGGACATATCGGCTGGGGCGCATCAGGACGAAACGGTGGATTCTGCAGCATCGGCGGAGATGGACTCGGCGCCGAAAAAATGATCAAAAATTTCGGCCTGGAGAGCACTCGCGACTACTATCGCTCCCAGGTGGCAGCCGTCGAACTCGTACGCGACATCATCGTTGACGAGAAAATTGATGCTGAACGGCATGGGAGTGGTGAAGTTGCAATTGCCTGTTCTGATAATGGATTCCGGCAGCTAAAGGAGCATGCGGAATTCCAGTTCCGCGTTTTAGGGCTCGATACCAGCGTTGTCACGCGGGACAAGTTCAGGGCGAGGTATTTCGACTCCCCATTGCAACATGGCGCAATAATTCTGCAGCCGACTTTCGGGCTTCATCCTTTGCGGTTTGTGCAAGGGCTTGCCGGGGCGGCCGGAAAACACGGTGCTGCTATTCACCCGAACAGCGAAGTCACTCACTGGGCCACGAACAATGGCGTCCATGAATTGCGAACGGCGAACGGCTGCATTCGTGCGAAAAAAGTAGTGCTCGCGACAAATGGCTTTGCGCCGGAGCATTTGCGAGGACAGCTTAAGGGGCGCGCGTTGCCGTTGATCAGTTCGATCCTGGTAACGCGACCACTAAGTGACGAAGAGCTTGCAGCGCAGTCCTGGCAAACGAATTCACCGTCAATTACGGCCGTTAACCTGCTCAACTATTTCCGCTTGCTCCCGGACGGCAGGTTTATGTTCGGTGGCCGTGGCAGTGCGAATGGCAATGAACAAAGCGCTGCAGAAAATTTTGTGAAGTTGACTGCGCGGTTTCACGAAATGTTTCCGGCCTGGCGTGAGGTCAATATCGACTATCGATGGCATGGCCTGGTTTGCATGACCCGAAGACTGACACCTGCAATTGGCCGCTTGGAGGACGACCCTTCGGTCTTTTTCGGCTTCGGCTATCACGGCAATGGTGTCAATACGGCAACGTGGTCCGGCAAACAAATCGCTGACTGGATTGGCGCCGGCGGTGACAATAAGGGCGCGCCGCCGAAGTCCTTACCGTCAGTTGTTCAGGGCATGCCAGTCAGGCTGCCTTTTCCCGGCTTACGATTGCAGTATATTCGCGGCGCAATTGCGTGGCGACGTTTGCTTGACCGCCTGGGCTGAAAGATCCGGGGCGGGCATTCCAAATCTGTGAACTCTGCCGGGATACTCTCGATGTCATTGTTCGGCCACAGGCTTAGCCTGTAACTCCGCAGCAAGCGGAAAAACAATGAGCAGGATTCATCATGGAGGATGATTTATGAGAGAACTCAGAGTAGAGGAGCTGTGCCTCGTCGCAGGCGGTCGTGAAAAGACGTGCACCGAGACAACGGCATTCAACGATTACGCAGGCATCACTGACACCGGTGCGTTTGGGCGGGATCTGGTCAACATTTATGAAGGGCTTGTTGCAGCAACCTCGCACATCATCGAGCGTGTTGCGAACGCGCTGTAGCGTTCGATCTTTGCCGATGCCGGGGCTCTCATGGGGCCCCGGCATTGGTTTGTCGGGCAAGAGCCAGGGCGGCCACAAGGAAGGCGATGGTGAGTCCCGTTGAGATAACGCCAAGCGTCGGAGACGCAGATTCAGGAATCCAGATCCCGTGCAGGCAGTCCCAGTCGAATGTAATCATAAGATTGAACGTCATGTGCGCGAGCAAGGGGGCCCACAAGGTGCGGTAGTTGATCATTTGAATGGCTGCAACTATGCCGAATGCGAAGGCCAGGAGCATGTCGTTGAACGAATGCAAAACAGAAAAGCTTATTGCAGAGGCCAGGACGGCCGCCACCCGGTGCCTTGCAAAGAGCGAACACAGAATCAGCCCTCGATGAATGAGTTCCTCCACCAATGGCGTGAGCCCGACCATGACGACGACGCCAAGCACCAGGGATGAGGCTGGCGGGCATGCCCACCAGAACACGGGTTCTGTTGCCATGATCGAATCTGCCTGGCCCTGAAAGCCGAAAGCGATTGATGCGATCATCTTCGTCCAGTTTGCCAGCCGAAAGAGAAGGCCAATTGCAACTGAGTACATGATGAGTTGCGGCCATGATCGCGGTCGATGAAACAGATTCCGGACATTCATCGAGTGGCCGCGCAGCAAAGGCAACATGAATATTCCGAGGGCCGCAAATCCGAACAATGCGCTCACATGTTGCGCGGTCGCCGGTTCCTGCTCCGCGCCGATCATTTCCAAACGTGCAAGTTCGCGAATGATCAATGCCGATACCTGGAACAGCATGATCAACGAAATTGGTATTCGAATGGAAGGCAACTCTGCCTTGCCCACCGTGACTCCCTTGCGCGGAACATTCGGCAAAGGTAACCGTCAGTTGACTCGAGGTAACGGGCCGAATTAAGGCCAATTCAGCAGAAATTTGAATTGCGCCTGGTCAGAGCTTGTCGAAGTCGCCTTTAAATCTCACAGAGCAATCAGGGCAGGCGAAGTCGTCAGGTAATTTCGAGAATGCAGTCCCCGGCGCATACCCTTCATGCTCATCACCCTTGTTTTCGTCATAGGTGTACCCGCATTCCGGGCATCGATATTCGCTCATGATGACGCGCTTCCGGATTCTGCGTACTTCTTAAAAATCATTTCACGCTTTTCCGGTTCAATGTTCACTTTGTCGAGGTCGCCATCGATATGAGGCAATGCCAGTAGCGCTTTGTCCATGACCCGGTACCAGAGCGGTGGCACCCATGCCAGCAGATAGGAGCCGAAGTATCCGCTGGGCAGCGAGGGCAGATTGTCGAAATGTCGCAATGACTGATACCGGCGGAGCGGATGCGCGTGATGGTCAGAATGGCGTTCCAGGTGGAACAGCACGAGGTTGCTAAAGATGTGATTGCTGTTCCATGAGTGGTGCGGCTGGCAGCGTTCGTACCGGCCGTTTTCGTCATTAAGGCGCAACAATCCGTAGTGCTCAACGTAGTTCGCACTCGTCAGTTGCCACCAGGCGAACACATTGTGCACGATCAGGAACGGGATCATTTTCCAGCCAAATGCCAGCAGCAGCCCGACTTGCAGAACTACGGACAGGGACATCGACTGTAGAATCTGGTTGTTTGGGTCCCAGGCGGATTTTCCCCGTCGTTCCAGGCGGTCCTTCTCAATTGCCCATGCACGGCGAAATGCGCCGGGGATTTCCCGCCGGGCGAATCGATAGATACTCTCGCCCATGCGCGAACTGGCGGGATCCTCAGGTGTAGAAACGTCCCGGTGATGACCTCGGTTGTGTTCTATCCAGAAGTGACCGTAAACGGGGACGGCAAGGACGATCTTCGCAAGCGTCCGCTCAAGCTTTGATTTCTTGTGCCCAAGTTCATGCCCGGTATTAATGCCGAGTCCACTGGTAATTCCGGCAACGACGGCGAGTCCCAGAAAGCCCCACCAGCTTAGCGACTGGGTGCCTGCCCACCATGCCGCACCTATCAGTGAAACGAAATGCAGTGGAACCACAATGTATGTGAGCGCCCGGTAGAAAGGGTCTCTGTCCAGTTGCAGGATGACCGCTTCGGGCGGGTTATTGGTGTCCTCGCCGAGTACCCAGTCAAGAATCGGATTGACGACATAGCCGAGAAAGATCGGCAGCAGTAGCCAGGCCTCGTTACCGGTTTCAGCGTGCAGCCATATCCCGATGAATGGCTGTAGGGGATATATGACCGACAACGTCCACAGGTAACGCTTCCTGTCGACATAGTAGATCGCCTCGCCGTCGGGCAGGGTAGCCGTGTAACCCTTCATGCATTTGATCCGGGGCAGTGGATAGTGCGCTGATTATGGTCTTTTCAGCCCCTTAATCAATCCGTTGATTCCTGGATAAGGGGGCGTTTGCCCCTCGAAAGTGTCGGGGTTTCATACAGAATGCTCGGCCGGCAAATGTTCGGCTTTAAAAAAGCGTATAAAAACAATCAGATAACAGGATGGCATATAAATTGCTCCATATTACGAAAGAGCTGTCTCAGGGCAGCCACCGGACCAGCGGGTCCGAATACCGAAGGGGACCAGGGGAGCGATTTGAACTGCCTCGAAAATAATAACGAAATGGTGATGGCGCGGAATGAAGCCGACCGGCGGGAATTTTCCTGGCGGACGGTAATGTATGGATTCTGCCGGTCCCGCAGGCATGCAACGCGCCGTGATGGCGAAGTCGAGCCGGTGTTTACAGATTGGCACCATCCGTGGCTGTTCTTTCTCGCTACCGGCATCATGATTATGAGCTCGATGGACGCATTCTTTACGCTCCAGCTGCTTGAGCACGGGGCGTATGAGGCAAATCCCATTATGGCTGCTGTTATGGGCCACAGCACCACCGGGTTTGCGGCGAGCAAAATGTTGCTTACCGGTTTTGGCATCCTTGCGCTGGTTTTTCTGGCCAAAGCGATGTTTTTCAACAGGGTCCGCACCGGGATCTTTCTGACCGGTTTTTTTAGCATCTATGCGGTGCTGATCTGTTACGAATTTGTCAATCTGGTCAACCGCCTCTAGACCGCATTACTCTGCCAAATAATGCGTCACCTCGGTGCAAATAGTGCATTCCCTCGGCGATAGGCTTGATATAAACTAGCGCCCCTTTTTCATCGGCCGGATTATTCCTGTCCACCGGGAACTCAGGCGGCGCAATGAGCAACTCGCTAAAAGAGCAATACGCAACTTCTCCCCTGTACGGCAGCAACGCAGCTGCGGTAGAGGCGTTGTATGAGCGCTATATCGAGGATCCGGATTCGGTCCCGGAGGGCTGGCGGCGTTATTTTCGTACGCTGGGCGCTGATCAGACCGAAGTTCTGCACTCACCGATTCGTCAGCGCCTGATCGAATCAGCCCGCGCTGAGCGCAGCAGCGGGGCGACGATAGCTGTGAGGCGCAAAGGCGGGGTCGCCGCCAACGAAAAGCAAGCCGCAGTTTCGCGAATGATCCAGGTGTACTGCCTGCGAGGCCATCAGATTGCCGATCTTGACCCGCTCGGCCTGGCAGAACCGCATGTTCCCGGCGTACTGAAACTCGACTATCTCGGCCTTACGGACGCCGATATGGACACGGAGTTTGTCACGGGCGGCTTTGCCGGCACGGGCGACCGGCGAATGAAGCTGCGCGACATTATCGATCTCCTGAAGAAGATCTACTGCGGGAAGATTGGCGCCGAATTTGCGCATGTGTCTCGCGCTCGTGAGCGGCTGTGGCTCAGGAAGCACTTTGAAATCGGCATGGTTTCGGATGGGCTCGATGTGAGCGAAAGGCGCTGGCTGCTTGAGCAGTTGACCGCAGCCGAGGGTATCGAGCGTTATCTTCATACCCGCTTTGTTGGTCAGAAGAGATTTTCGCTGGAAGGTGGCGAAAGCCTGATTCCGATGCTCGATAACCTGATTCAGCAGGGGGGCAAGTCAGGCGTCAGGGAACTGGTCATCGGCATGGCTCATCGGGGGCGGATAAACGTTCTGGTCAATGTGCTGGGCAAATCACCCGAAGAGTTGTTCGACGAATTTGAGGGTAACGTCGATCCGGCCGACATGAAGGGTTCGGGGGACGTCAAATACCACAAGGGATTTTCGGCTGATATGAAGACGCCGGGCGGCAACGTGCATATCGCCCTTGCGTTCAACCCGTCGCATCTTGAAATCGTAAACCCGGTCGTTGAGGGCTCCGTACGGGCACGTCAGCAACGGCGCGGTGATGTGGAGCGGCAGGAAGTACTGCCGATACTCATTCACGGCGATGCGGCATTCTCAGGCCAGGGAGTCGTCACTGAAACTTTTCAAATGTCGCAAACCAATGGCTTCCGCACCGGTGGAACCATTCATATTGTCGTTAACAATCAAATCGGATTTACAACCAGCAGGCCTTCCGACGCACGGTCAACTCCGTATTGCAGCGATGTTGCAAAAATGATCGAGGCACCGGTACTCCATGTCAACGGCGACGACCCGGAAGCGGTGATCTTCGTTACCCGGCTCGCACTCGAATACCGACAGAAGTTCAAGAAAGACGTCGTCATTGACCTGGTTTGTTATCGGCGCCATGGCCATAACGAGGCCGATGAGCCGAGCGCGACCCAACCAGTCATGTACTCCCAGATCAGGAACCAGGAAACCACCCGTGCTTTGTATGCCGAGCGCCTGATCAATGCTGGCGTTGTTCAGCCCGCAGATGTCAGTCTCCTGCAAGACGCGTATCGCGATAAACTCGATCGTGGCGAACCCGTGACGGATTCTGCGCTTGGCATGATTGGCAACGAGTTCACTGTAGATTGGAGTCCATATGTGAATGCAGCATGGGACGAGGAAAGCGAAACTTGGCTGAGCCCGAAAAAGGTTGCGGAGCTCGCCGGAAAAATCACAACAGTGCCACCCGGATTTAAATTGCATGGCCGTGTTCAGCGAATCATGAGTGAACGCGAACGCATGGCGGCAGGCGAAACGGATATGGACTGGGGCTTTGCCGAAACCATGGCTTATGCCGGGCTGCTTGACCAGGGCTACGATTGCAGAATTACAGGTCAGGATAGCGGCCGCGGGACCTTCTTTCATCGGCACGCAGTGTTGCACAACCAGTCAAACCGGCAGGAATATATTCCACTGGAGACAGTGTCTGAACGGGTAGGAGCATTCCGCGTGATTGATTCATTGCTTTCGGAAGAAGCTGTGATGGGTTTTGAATACGGCTTCGCGACAACGGAACCGAAAACACTGGTGGTCTGGGAAGGGCAGTTCGGCGATTTTGCAAATGGCGCCCAGGTGGTCATCGATCAGTTCATCAGCTCGGGCGAGGCGAAATGGGGCCGCTTGTGTGGCCTGACATTGTTTCTTCCTCACGGATACGAAGGACAGGGCCCGGAACACTCGTCAGCGCGCCTTGAACGTTTCCTGCAACTGTGCGCAGAACACAACATGCAGGTCTGCGTTCCCTCGACGCCTGCACAGATGTTTCACATGATCAGGCGGCAGATGGTTCGTTCGTTCCGCAAGCCGCTCATTGTCATGACGCCAAAGAGTCTTTTGCGGCATAAATTTTCAGTCTCTCCGTTAAGTGCATTGTCGGACGGTAAGTTCGA
>CAJQPR010000160.1 GCA_905480255.1 uncultured Woeseiaceae bacterium
TTGATTACGCTTGTCGCCGTGAGCAGTGTGGCACTCGCCGCAACACCCGAAATGTGGCATGAGATTTACGACAAGTACGGGACCGCGGGTGCCGGGACATTCATTCAGGGTGGTGCGCAACTCATCCAGAATGGCTGGGGAATCCCATTCACCATTACACAGACATTGCTTGCGACAATGGTGGTCCTTTTCGCTGGCACAACAATGGACTCCGGCGTTCGACTGCAGCGATACATTATCCAGGAATGGGGGGAGATCTATAACATTCCGCTGCTGAAGAAAGGTGCCCTGGCAACCTTGCTTGCCGTGACCTGTTGCCTGTTGCTGGCATTCGGAGCGGGTGGTGCGTCAGGCAGCGGTGGCCTGATCATATGGCCATTGTTCGGTTCCACGAATCAGATTCTCGCGGGTCTGACATTGCTGGTTATCTCCGTCATGCTGATCAAGCTCGGGCGGCCGGCGAAGTACACGATGTTCCCGATGATTTTCGTCTTGATAACGTCATCATGGGCGGCGCTGATCAAACTGGTTGAATTCTACGAAGCGAAGAACTGGTTGCTTCTGACGATTGATGTTGTGGTCGTAATTACGACCTTCCTCGTCATCCTGGAAGCTGCGTCAGTAATTTCGAAATTCAGGCGCGAAAGTCAGAACTGACCTCGCAGGCCGATAATAAACGAGCTTCGTTTCCACTGGTCGCGGACTTCGGTTCGCAGCAGGATGTCATCGCTGATGTTGCCAAGGTATCGCTCGCGGAAGCGTTTCGTCTGATCGTCCAGAATATAGCGGGCATCCGCCCAGAGCATCAGCGAGTCGGTTAATCGATATTGCGCGGACGCATTCAGGCGCGGCGTCAGGGACTTGTTCTTATCGCGATAGGTGATGTCAGAGCGGAAACGTTCGCTGAACCACTCGAGATCCACGGTGTAGTTCAGCTTCCATGCAGTTACGTCATGGCGAAACTTGAGCAGAATCCGATGTTGCGGTTTCCATTTCATCGGTCGCTTGTCGCCGGTGAAAGGATCGGTCGTTTCGGAGTCCTGAAATCGATACTCGGCATCGATGACAGCACCTTGAATGCCGATTGGCGCAAGCCGCCAGCTTCCTTTCAGGTTTGCGCCGTACAAGTCTGCATCGCCGATGTTGCCGGGCGCCGAAATTATTTCCGTCGCCGCAACTCTGTCGATGTGGTCTTCGATCTGGTTATAGAAGACCTGACCTTCAAGAACACCGTTATCATTACTCAGCCGTCTCTCGTACGTCAGCTTCCATTCCCATGCCTGCTCCGGCTCCAGGTCCGGGTTGCCCGCGTTTACCTGGTCGTCATCGCTGTTGAAGTTTGCAACGAAGTCTCCGAAATCCAGCTGGCTGACGGTTCGTTCAACTGAAGCTCGCAGCTGGTTCGCCTCGTCAAGATCCCAGCGCAGGTCGAACCTGGGTTTGACGTAGGTAAATGATCGGGCATTGTCGACGTCCGCACCGAACTGCTCGATCTTGGAGTACTCCACGTTCAGACCGCTTTCGAGCGCAATGTTATCGCGCAGCTGAAAGAAGTGTGTGCTGAAAAATTCGTAGCGGTTCTCTTCGACATCCGAATCAGAATTGAAAACGTCAATTGGATCCAGCGTGCCATCGGGAAGGATCTCGAAAAGCAGCACGTCTTTTTCGAGCGTATTGATGGCCCCTTCGAGTCCTAACTCCAGGTTTTGTGAACTGGTTAATGGCCAGCTGTATGAACTGCGCAGAATCGCCTCAGTCGCCAGTGCGTCGCTTAAGACCAGTGACTCCGATGGGACGTTCCCTGGCACAGAGGATGATAACGACACCGTTTCGGATTCATCTTCAGTTTTACTGGTGTAAATCGCACGGGTTTTCAAAGTACCATTGGCGCCGAGCCTGTTCTCGATGTCACCGCCCAGCTCCCAGTCCAGGCTGTCTTCCAGTGAGATGTTTTCAAGAACGTTTGTGTCCGGATTGCCGGTTTGGGTTACCAGGGTGGTTTCAAACTGCTCGCGGGCGCCGTCTTCAATGCGCGCATTGAGATTGAGAACATCGCCATTAGCAAGTTCGCGGCTACCCGACACGTTCAAAACCAGTTCTTCCTGAAGTTCCGGCCTGCTGATATCGCGGTGCTCGAAAGGCTGGTCCGAGGCGGGGTCAAACAGCTCCTCGACCCGGTCCTCGTCCTGACCGCGGTTATAGGGACCATACTCGGCGCTCACAAGGTAGTTGAAGCCGGCGGCCGTATTACTATAGGAAACCAGGCCGTCGTATTCGGCCGAGTCTCCGTAGAATCCGGAATGCAACTGCCAGGACCCCGAGCCGCCCGATATGTCTTCGGCGAGGACGATATTGATCAAGGTGCCTTCACTCCTTACGTCCAGTCCTGCGCTGGTGCCGCGAATTACCTCTATTCGGGTGACAACGTCAGCCTGGATCCTCTGCATGGCAGAGCTGATATCGTTCGATTTGCCTGAGATTCGTTTGCCGTTGATAAGGATCTGATCGCCGCCGGATCCGAAGCCCCGCTTGTCCTGTTGCTGGCCGCCACCCCGATTGTCGTCAGGCAAAAGAGCGGCGCCGCCCGGCACCCAGCGCAACATATCTGCAGCGTTAACTGATTGATAAGGCTCGAAAAAAGCAGCTTCGTAGGTAACCGTTCCACCGTCTGATGAACTCCAGACTCCATTGGCTATCGCGTTGCCGCCAACGCTCGCAGAACCCAGATTGCCCGCTTCCGGCGCTGCCGCCAGGCACAGGCACGGCAAAGATCCTGTGCCAATGGCCAGGACGAGCAGGATCTTGCGGGCGTTCTCTCTCACAAGTACGCGTTCCTTTTGACTATTCGGGGCCGGAACAGCAGGTCGCCGCGCAGGCGTCGCTAAATTCGGGCCGATATAATGCCAGATTGACAGCGCGGTCGAAGGCACTGTTTCAATATGTTGCAAAAATTATCACGCTTGTCGTAACAGGCTTTTAGGTTTCCAGGCCAGCGATTTTCGCGGCCGGAATCCGGGCGCGTTTCGGGCGCCAATTCAGGCAGAAATTTCTTGTTGCTAGAGCGCCACTGGGTTTCAGGCTGATCCGGGAGGATCGGCAATCATCGTTAAATACCAAGGATTTAGAGAAAATTCTTAATTTGTTGTCAATTCGCAACAATCGATTCCGACTGAAACAAAAAAAAGGCTCTTGCAAAGCTTTATTTTCGGTTCGAGGAGTGTTTCAATCTGCAATTGGAGCCCAGCCGTGAGCTGTTGTTTAAGTGCTGGGCGGAAGATTCTTTAACACCAATTTTTATTGGGGAGACGCAAAATGCGAAAACTACCTAAGATCTTTAGGTTGATCTTGCCGATCTCTGCGATTGCTCTTGCACTACCTGGACTGACTTCGGTTGCCCAGGCGCAGCAAGGCGCAGACGAAGAGATTGAAGAAATCATTACCACAGGAACCCGGCGCGCGGCGCGGTCAGCGTCTGACGCTTCGGTGCCGATCGATGTTATCAGTGGCCAGGAGATGGAAAATCAGGGCTTACCTGATATGGACGACATGCTGCGCAACACGATCCCTTCGTACAACGTACAGCGAATTGCTATTGGCGATGCCGCGACGTTGGTACGTCCGGCGACAATGCGTGGCCTGCCACCTGATAACAACCTGGTACTCGTCAACGGTAAACGACGTCATCGTTCCGGCGTAATTTCGGAATCAGGTGCTCTCGTGCTTGGCGCACAGGGTCCTGACCTTGCCGCAATTCCGGGTTTGGCCGTCAAGCAGGTAGAAGTGCTGCGCGATGGAGCTTCGGCACAATATGGTTCTGACGCCATTGCCGGCGTAATTAACTTTGTGCTGCGCGACGACGCTGAAGGATTTACTGTCGAAGCCAGAACAGGCGAATTCATGGAAGGCGATGGCACACTGACACAGATTGCTGCGAACGCAGGCTTTCCGCTGGGCGACGACGGCTTTGCCAACGTCACCGTACAATGGCGCGAACAGGATGCAACCAGCCGCTCAACGAGCCGAACAGATGAAATCAATCTGCGCGAAAATGGTAACCCTGAACAGCAGACGAACGTCCGCAACCCAGCACAGATCTGGGGCGCGCCCGAGCTTATCGACGACATCAATGTTTTCCTGAACGCCGGTATTCAGTTGAGCGACTCGCAGGAACTCTACTTCTTCGGTAACTACGGCTCGCGCGAAAATCTGGGTGGCTTTTACTTTCGCAACCCGAATAATCGCGGCGGCACGTACACCGAAGGTGACTATCGTATCGTTGCAGACAGAGACCTGATCCCGGGCGTTGGTGGCCAGACTTCAACCTGTCCCGCATTGCTCTCGCCAGGTAGCGGTGGCAGTGGCGTACCGCTGGACCCGGTAGCAGTTGCTGCTGATTACGCTGCAATGCAGAACATGCCCCCCAACTGCTGGGTCATGAACTTCGAAGCACCAGGCGGCTATACACCGAATTTCGGTGGCGTCTTGACTGATGCTTCTGCTGCGATGGGTATTCGCGGTGAAATGGACAACGGTTTGTTGTACGACTTCAGTGCGAACATCGGTCGCAACGAGGTTGAGTTCTTTATTAAGAACACCTGGAACCCGTCCAACGGCCCTGATGGCACAATTAATGGTGAGCTGCAGCGAGAGTTCGAGCTGGGTTCATACACTGAGACCGACTCCAACCTCAACGCCGACTTCGTGTTGCCGATTGCAGTTGATGCATTCGCCTCGGATCTGAACTTTGCTTTTGGTGCTGAATGGCGCAACGAGCAGTTCCAGACTCGTATTGGCGAAGAAGCGTCATGGAACGCTGGCGACTATGCGTTCCAGAATTCCGATCCGGCTAATCCTAACTTTTACAGTGACGGCGTAACTCCGATGGGTAATCTGAGTATCGGCGCGCACGGCTTCGCCGGCTTCAGCCCGCCGCAGGCCGGTCGTTGGGATCGTGCCAACTACGCAGCCTACGTTGATCTGGAAGCGGACATCACTGAGAGATTAACGCTTGGTGCTGCCGTTCGCTTCGAGGATTTCGAAGACTTCGGCACGACGACCAATTATAAGGTTAGTGGCCGTTTCGCGATTACCGATGCTCTGGCAGTTCGTGGCTCATACAGCACCGGTTTCCGGGCGCCGACACCGGGTCAGAACAATGTGACCAAGGTATCGACACTGACGATCGACGGCGAGCTGGTTCAGAATGGCCAGATTCCGCCAAGCAACCCGATTGCCGTATCTTTGGGTGCATCGGAACTCCGACCCGAAGATGCGACCAACTTTACTGTAGGCGCAGTCTGGGATGTGACCGATACGTTGAGCTTGACGTTGGACTACTACAACATCGAGCTTAAGGATCGAATCGCGCAGACCGGCAGTATCGACATTACTCAGGAACCGGCGCTTACGGATGGCAGCTGCCCGAACATTGCAGCGGGAGGCGGCAGCCTGTCGCAGTGTCTTGAGGAAGCTGGTGTTCCGGGTGCTTCTGACCTGACCAGTGTGCGTTTCTTCACCAACGACTTTGAGTCAACCACTTCAGGCGTAGACCTGGTGGCAACCTGGTCGACGGATTGGGGTAGCGCTGGCACAGGTATGCTGACCGCCGCGTACAACTACACGGAAACGACCATTGATCGTGTTGGCGAAGAAGTCAGTCGTAACCGGGTCCATGACCTGGAAAACGAACTTCCTCAGCACCGCGGTATTTTCACCTATAACCACTTTATCGGTAATTTCCGATTGATGGGACGGGCGAGTTATTACGGCGATTGGGCTGATGGTGGCTTCAGCGGCGACCCGAGCTGGACCGGTGCTGGTGTACCGAACTACACGCAGGACTGCGCCGGTACTGATCTTGGTGGTGGCCTGACGGACTATAACGATCTGTGCTACGACGGCCAGTGGATATTTGACGTCGAAGCGTCTTATACCTTTGCTGAGAAGTACTCGGTTATGGTCGGTGTGCAAAATCTGGCTGACGAAAATGGACCGCTCAACAAGTCGAATGCCGATGGCACCGTCGGTGATGGCGCTACCTACGATGGCACCATCCCCTGGGGTTACGACGGTGGTTTCTGGTATCTCCGTCTGAGAGCTGATTTCGATTAAGTCAAAGCAAAATCAATCCAGCCGCAAGGTTGGTTTAAGAGAAGGGGCGCACAAGCGCCCCTTTTTTTTGTCAATTTTTTCGTGAATCGACCTCAGCGGATGGTGCTGACGTAGCCAGGATGACGTGCGTAAATCGGGGTCGAACCGAGGTTTTCATAAATCGGGGTCGAACCGAGGTTTTCATAATATGAAAACCTCGGTTCGACCCCGGTTTAGGATCGAGCCACAAAAGCTGGCAAACGAAAGCTCACAAACGTGATTCGATCCAGCTAATGATGTCGGCGGTGACCGCATCGCGATTCGTTTCATTCAACATCTCGTGTCGACCACCCGCATAAATTTGCAGCGTGATGTCAGCGTGCTCTGTTTGTCGATAGACGTCGGAGAGTTTGGTCAGACCCTTTTCGCCGCCGACCGGATCGTCCTGACCGCCCATGATCAGAATTGGTATTTCAGGGGGAATGGAGGCAACCGCATTGGCAGAAGTAATTTCCAGCAGGCCGCCGGTCAGATCCCGCCAGAGTTGATTCGTGAACAGGCCACCGCAAAGTGGATCGGCCAGGTAGCGGTCGACCTCGGCCTCATCGCGACTCAACCAGTCAAGATCCGTCCGCGCTGGTTCGAAGGGTTTATTAAAGGCGTTGAAACCGGTGTTGTTCAGGAACGCGCTTTTTGTCTGCTTGCCGAACAATGCGAGTATCGAGGATAGTGTTTTTGCGGCGCGCAGCTCTAACCTGTTTGCAAACGTGGATGCAGACAGGATCAACATCGATGTGGCAGCCGGGTGACGCATAACAAAGCTCTGTGCAATATAAGAACCCATGCTGTGGCCAAGGAGGACAATCGGCACTCCCGGAAACTGCTTGGTTACTTGCTGGTTGACCAGTAATGCGTCGGCAACAATCTTGTCCCAGCCAGCATGATCCGCATAGTGCCCTGCAGGGTTGGCAGCGGCACCGTGGCCGCGGTGATCATGAGCAACGACTGCGAATCCGCTGTTGTTGCAGACCTTCGCAAATCTCTCATAGCGGGCTGCATGTTCGCCCAGCCCATGAAAGATCTGAATTACCGCCCTCGGCGCTTCGCCGGACTCCGGTAGCCAGTGGTTAACTGAAATGACGCGTCCATCATCTGCACATATGTCAGCTTGCAAGTCGTTTGATTCCACCCGTGGCCTCCGCTATCCATTTCCGTTGCACCTTGCGGTAGTGTCGTGGTGCCAGTTCGGCAGCAGTCAGAATATCTCTGAACTGTTCCAATGCGCCTTTCAAATCGCCGTGCTTTTCAAGGAACAGGCCGTAGCGCAGCGGAGCCTCTGCGCCGGCAAAGTAGGCAGCAACCGCAGCATATTCCTCAAGGGCTCTATCGTCATCACCGCAGGCCTCGGTCGCTCGCGCATATATGAGGTGACCATCGGCAGACTTGAAGTTTGGATTGTGCTCGATCAGCCGGTCGAGCGTCAGGCGTGCATCTTCGAATTGGTCATTGCCGAATTGGGCCGTGGCAAGGCCTAACAGAAGATCCGGATCATTTTCATAAAGGCCGGTAAGGGCCTCTTGGTAGTGGACGATTGCATGCTCGTACTGCCCGTTCTCAATGAGTTCACCTGCCAGGTGTCGCGTTGCATCGACGCTGCCTGACAGCTGATGTTCGCGTTCGCGCTGGCGAAGCTCACCCATTGGGTTCAGTGTCTTCTTTACGCCGCGGATGGCCCGTTTGCCCTGCGATGAATCCATAAAACCCGGCAGCAGTTCCGCGATGATGTAGGCCAGTGCCCCAATTCCGGGAATCAGGATAACGAACACCCAGTACCAGGGCCGGCCGGTGCGCAGAACGTGGACGATCAGCGCTACCTGGATGACGACTGACAGGATAACCGGCATCAGCGGGTCTGGTGCCTGCCGTCAGTCAGGAGATTCATCGAGCGATAACCCATGTAGAAAAGCAGGCCAAGCTTAGTCAGCTCCATGATGGAGTAGGCGCCGTGCGCAATCGACGGTTCGGGCTCTATACCGGCAATAATCAGGTCGGTTCTGGCGGCGAGTTCCGGCAGCAGCCAAGTGCCCTGGGCTATAAGGATCGCGGCAAGTACAAAAGCCATGGCCCACAATTTGCGCGCCCGGTCCGAGAAGCGGATCAATACCAGTAAAATTATCAACGCCACAAACTCTGCCTTGTTCAGCCCGGCGAAGACGACCCGGCCGACGTCCAGCGCGATGGATCGTGTGATGGTTTCGGCACTGAAACGCAATGGAGTTGCCAGCATGGAGACGCCCGCCGTCATGCCGAACCAGGTAAAGCACACCCACGCCGGGTTGCCGAATATTGTCTTTAAACGTGTTTTAAGATCTGGATTCACGGCATAATTACCTGCTTGTATTCCTTGCGTCGTGGCGGCAAGCTTCGCTGCCCGCGCCCTCAGAGCGAATCAGACCCAACGATATGACTCCAGCCAGGGAATCACAACTCGCAACAGCCGTCATGATGATCATGCCCGTGCGCTTCGAGAGTAATCCACACACTGCGGAATCCAATAGATTCCAGGGCAGGAACCCGGATTCGCCGGAACAGCAGCAAGCGGCGGCCGCCAGGGAATTCGCCGGCCTTTGCGATGCACTGGAGTCCAGTGGTATCCAGGTTGTGCAGTTCGATGATACAGCGGAGCCGCACACACCCGACGCAATTTTTCCCAACAACTGGGTCAGTTTTCATGCCGATGGCCGGGTGGTTCTCTATCCAATGGAGGCACCGAATCGCCGGACCGAACGGCGTCAGGATATTATCGACGCGTTATCCGATACCTATCGTTTTCAGGTTAGTGAAATCGTGGACCTGTCGGAACATGAAGAGAATGGCCACTACCTGGAAGGCACCGGCAGCCTGGTCCTGGATCGCGCCAACCGGATTGCCTACGCCTGCCTGTCGTCACGAACGCACCTCGATGCGTTGGGCGACTTTGCACAGCGTATGGATTACACAGTTGTCGCCTTCGATGCAGTAGATCGTGATGGTGCACCGATTTACCACACTAATGTTTTGATGAACGTGGGAGAGAAACTCGCGGTCATTTGTGACGAGGCAATTCGGGGCGATGAGCAGCGACACGCCGTCCTGCGGAGTCTCGAAGAAACAGGTCATGAGGTAGTTTCGATAAACTACGATCAAATGGACTCGTTCGCCGGCAACATGCTTGAGCTTCGTAACTCATCCGGAAATCGAGTTATCGCGATGTCGGCGCAAGCCCTTCGATCGCTCGACGAGCCCCAGGTTGCGGCAATTGAAGCTAATGCTACAGTTGTCAGCGCCCCAATCGACGGAATCGAAAGCTCCTCCGGCGGCAGTGTTCGTTGCATGCTGGCTGAAATTCATCTTCCAAAACAAGACAAATAATGCGGAGTGTCACGAATGGGGAATTCCCGCGAAAAGATCTTGATGTGTCCACCGGACTACTTCACGGTCGACTATGTCGATACCGCGGACGCCGGAAATTTCGCCTGCAACGCCGTTAACGTTGGCGACATGGTCTTCCTCAACAAAGCTTCCGATCCTTTGAGGGCGCGACTCATGCTTGCGGGATTCAAAGTATGCGAAGTCGGCCTGTCTGAATTTCTAAAGGCGGGCGGATCGGCGCAATGTCTTACGCTGAAACTAACTGAGCCACTACTGGCCTAGAGCAGGCGAATCATGGCCGCACATCGCTATCACATCATTGCAAAGGATCCTGCGGCTCACCTGTTTGAGGTTTCGGTCACTGTCGAGAATCCGAATCCAACGGGTCAGGCGATCAGCATACCGGCATGGATCCCGGGCAGTTATATGATCCGGGATCTTGCGCGCCATGTCGTCGCCATCCGCGCTGAAAGCGAAGGCGAAGAGGTTGGCCTCACCAAAACGGACAAGAGTACGTGGCAGGCAGACCCCCGTGAATCCGCGCTGACCTTCGTCGCAGAAATTTATGCCTACGATCCAGGCGTTCGGGGTGCACACCTGGACCATACACACGGATTTTTTGACGGAGCGTGTGTGTTTCCTGAAGTCATCGGCCAGGCGGACCAGGAGTGCCAACTTGAAATTGTACCGCCGCCAACAGGTGGAGAGTGGAGGGTTGCCACTTCGATGCGTGCGATTGATGCGGCCCCTTACGAATTCGGTACCTATGTTGCAGACGACTATGCCGAACTGATCGATCACCCTGTCGAGATGGGCAATATTCTGATCGGCGAATTCGAGGTTTGCGGAATTCCACATGCCATCGCCGTGCGTGGCCACGAACACTTCGATATGGCCAGGATTTGTCACGATCTCGCAAAGCTTTGCGAATACCAGATCGGCTTTCTGGGGAAGCCGGCGAATCTCGATCGCTATCTCTTTCTGCTGACTGTCAAAGAAGGCGGCTACGGCGGTCTTGAACACCGGTGGTCGTCCAGCTTGTTGTGCAGTCGCAAAGATCTGCCAAGGCGGGGAGCCACCAAGGTGACGGAAGACTACCGCAAGTTCCTCGGGCTTTGCAGTCACGAATACTTCCATCTATGGAACGTAAAGCGAATGAAGCCTGAACGTTTCACGCCATATGACCTGAGGTCCGAATCACACACGGGCCTCTTGTGGGTTTTCGAAGGAATTACGTCGTACTACGATGACCTGTTCCTCGTGCGCGCTGGCCTGATCTCGACCGAGAGCTATCTGGAATTGCTGGCGAAGACGATCACGCGCGTGCAGAGAACGCGGGGGCGCCTTCGGCAAAATGTGGAACAGTCCAGTTTCGATGCCTGGACACATCTCTATCAACAGAATGCGAATTCATCCAACACGATGATCAGCTACTACTCAAAAGGCTCACTGATTGCACTTGCGCTGGATCTGACCATTCGCAAAGAGTCTGCCGGCAAACATTCGCTTGATGACGTAATGATTGAATGCTGGAACCGTTTCGGTGAGAGCGGCAAGGGTATGCCGGAGCGCGGGCTGGAATCTGTGGCTCGTTCGGTCACCGGTCTTGAGCTTGAGGACTTTTTTGATCGTTTTGTCCGGGGCACTACCGAGCTGCCGCTGACGGGTCTGCTCAAGGCTGTCGGTATCAATGCCTGGTTTCGCCAGGCGGCCAGCAGCAAAGATGCTGGCGGCAAATCGCTAATGGACGATTTCTCGCCGCCACCGTGGTTGGGGGCCGCGTTGATTGAGAGTGGAGGTACAAGTCGTTTTGGCGTTGTGCATTCCGGAAGCCCAGCCGAGCAGGCTGGCATCGCTCCCGGAGATGAGGCGGTAGCAATCGACGGGCTGCGCCTGACTGCTGCAAATCTGGACAGTCGCCTGCGGGATCATCATGAGGGTGACGCGGTCACTCTCACGGTCTTTCGCGATCACGGCCTGATGCGCCACCGGGTGACGCTGGGCAAAGCGCCTGAAGATACCTGCTACCTGGAAGCGGACCCGGATACCGGCGGCGCAACGCAGAAAGAGCAGGCCGCCTGGCTCGGTTCCGACTGACTCAAAGTAGCGCCAAAGCGTCCGGCATTATTTGAATCCGGAAATCTGTCTGCAACGGCTGGGTTTCGCCGTCAATATGCGACGGTACCGGCGCGTCAGCGTGCAACTCGAATTCGGTGATTCTCTCGCAACTTATATCCGCTTCCTCTGTATGGGTTCCGCGAATGAGTTTCGGTAGCAGCGCGAGCACGCGTGATCGGGAAACAGGCGCTGCAACGATGAGGTCGAGATGACCGTCATCATTTTCGGCCATCGGGGCAATGTAGAACATCCCGCCTACCCAGGATCCGTTACTGATGTTTGCGAGCGTGATGCGTCCTTCGTATTCACTATCGCCATAACGCATTTTCACAGATGGCGTAATGACGCCGTCCCATAGTCCTTCCAGGACTGCGATAAGGTAAACGAAGTCACCGATCGGCCAGCTGTACTTTTCTGCAATACGATTGATCTTGGCGTCAAACCCGATGCCGACGCCGTTGGCAAAGAATCGTTCGTTCATTTTTCCGGCATCGATGTACCTGGTAGGGACCGATTCGCTGATTCGATCAGCCAGCAGACTGGCGGCCATTTCCCAGTCGAGCGGGATCGAGCATGCTTTTGCGAAATCATTGCCTGTACCGATAGGGATGACCCCCATCGGTGTCCTTGTTCCGGCGGTCAGGATGCCGTTCACTGTTTCGTGAACACTGCCGTCACCGCCGGCAACGATAAGCAGACCACCATCAGACTTCGCATGGTCGAATACGCGCTGTTCAAGGTCGCCAACCGCGCTGCTCTCAATCAGCTCGACAGGAACATTCCTGGCCGCAAAACTGTCCCTGATCGCCGTAGCATGCCTTCCGGCGCGGCCCCGGCCGGCAACAGGGTTGAGGAACAGGGGGATAGGTGGATTCGTCATGGCATTTTTGCCGGTCGAACAGTGTGGCCCTGATGCTACAATGCCGTCCGACTCCAGACAAAGGGCTTCACCTTCCCAATGCTCGAACTCGGCACCAAGTTTCTGCTCAGCTATTTCATCGGCTCCATTATGGGTTCGCTGGTGATGGGGCGGATTCGGGGCGGCGTTGACATTCGAACGATGGGCAGTGGCAATGCGGGTGGCACCAATGCTTTGCGGACTCAGGGATGGATGTTTGCGCTCGGCGTCGTGATTATTGATGTTGGCAAAGGCGTTATTGGAACCGGTCTGGTACCTGGTCTCGAATTGCCCTTTATTGGTGTTGATCCGAATATTTCACGGGTCTGGCTGACGTTGTCCTGCGCGGCGGCATCCGTAATTGGTCATGTCTGGCCTATGTGGCACCAGTTTCGTGGTGGCAAGGGCGCGGCGACACTCGTGGGGACTTTGATCGTTCTCGCCCCTTCAATCATTGCACCAGTACTGGCGGTTTGGGCACTGGTATTCATCTTTTCCGGATATGTCGGCCTGGCCACCATGACGGCCGGGGTCGCCGCACCAGTTGTACTTGCTGTGACGAGACTGCCCGAGGATCAGCCAGCTTTCATCTTCTGTGTTGCGATGTCGATGTACATCATCTTCAGCCATCGTTCCAATATCCAGCGAATGAAAGATGGCACTGAGAACAGGGTGGAACGCGCAATGTTGCTTCGCAGGCGCAAAGCGTGATGAACAAACTCAATGCCGAGCAAATCCGCCAGCCGATTTCGGACACGCCATGTTCGCGCCTTGACTATCTTGAAGTTTTTTCGGAAATCGAATCAACAAACAGCTACTTGCTTGAAAAGCCCGCGCCCCTGCCGGGACGGTTTCGTGTCGCGATAGCTGATCATCAGACGGCCGGTCGCGGTCGAATGGACAGGCAATGGTACTCACCACCGTTGTCGGGTCTTTGCATGTCTATGTCTTATACTTTTGAAAATGCGCCGAAATTTCTCCCGGCCGCAACTCTTGCGATTGGTGTTGGCGTAGCGGAGCTGCTGGAACAGCTGGGCATTCGCGGCGTCGGTCTCAAATGGCCCAACGACCTGATCGTTCGAAACGGGAAGCTGGGCGGAATCCTGACTGAGGTTCATTCCGGTGATGGCCCGGAAATGACCGTTGTCGTGGGCATCGGAATCAACGTCGACCTGGGACAGTCAGCCGACACCGGAGGAATAAAGACCCGTATCGGGTATGCAAGCGATCTTGCAAGCTGCACGGATCAGTTGCTGTCACGAAGTGCGCTGTCTGCGGCGCTCGTTGAGACACTTTTTAATACGCTGGCAGAATTCGAGAAGGATGGTTTCGAGCGTTTTTTCAGCGCCTGGGAACGATACGACTGGTTGCGCGGGCAGCGTATCAGTGTCGAGCTCCCGAATCGACGGCCGCACGGTGTTTGCCAGGGAATCGACAGCGATGGCGCGCTGATGCTCCGCACGGAATCTGGCACCGAACGCATCATGTCAGGCAGCATTCACCTCCGCGGGCGGCAGGGCGACAGCTGATGGCTGACAGGGCGTTGCTGTTCGACGTCGGCAACACCAGGTTGAAATGGGGCGTCTTCGTCGACGGCCAGATTTCCCGTACCGGCAGCATCAGGCATGAGCAACTCAGGGAATCCGGTTTTTCATCGCTCACCACGCGAATACCACGAAACGTCGACCACGTCTTGGTCAGCAATGTTGCGGGACCGGGGTTTGGTGCGCGCCTGGTAAGCTTCATCGGCATCCACTGCGGCGCGGACGTTCATTTTGCGAAGCCGCAAAAGAACGGGTTCGGCCTGAAAAACGCCTATCGTCAGCCGCGGCGGCTCGGCGTCGATCGCTGGGCCGCAATGATTGGTGCGCGGGCTGAGTCAAAATCGTCGCTATGCGTCGTCGATGCAGGTACGGCACTGACCATTGACGCCATTGATGGCGAAGGCCTGCATCTCGGTGGCCAGATCATTCCCGGACTACAATTGATGGCGCGCGCGCTTGCGTCAGAAACCAGCGATATTGGCGCACCGCCGCGAACTAAAAAAGATGTCGGCCCCGGGATGGGGATGTTTCAAAACACCACGCGGCAAGCTGTTCAATCCGGCGCCATGAACGCCATCTGCGGTGCCATCGAGCGCGCTGGCAGGACGATGCGGGCCGCGGGTTTGCGTCCGAGAATCATCTTGACCGGGGGTGACGCGTCGCGCATCCTAACGCAGCTTGATGGCAAAGTACTGCACCGCCCACACCTTGTACTGCAGGGCCTGGCATTCATGTTGCAAAGTGATTCGTGAATAGCTCTTTATGAAAAACCTTCTAATGCTTTTGGTGGTTGCGAATATCCTCTACTACATGTGGGGACGATTCGTCGATGAGCCGGAGCCAACAGGTGTCGTGGTCGTCGATGAATCGGATCTCGGGCCGCCGCTGAATGTCTCGGATGTCGCACTGGCGGCGACCAGCGTTGACGCAGCGCTGGGAACGGGCAAGCCTTCTGACCTGGCGGCTTTGTCCGGTCGCTCGTGTGTCACGCTTGGGCCATTCAAGACCAACGAAGATGCGGAGGGCGCGCTGGCCGAATATGAAGGCCAGGGGATGCGGGCCAGCTTACGGACCACCCAGGGCCAGGTATTTGTTGGTCATTGGGTGCAAATCAGGAATATTCCGGACAGGGACACGGGCAACGCCATCCTCGCCCAGCTTCGCGAAGGAGGTCTTGGTGATGCCTACCTGGTGCCGACCGACGAAGAGGGCCTGAAAATCTCCCTGGGACTGTTTGGCGAAAAGAGTCGGGCGGAACGTATTGAATTGCAGGCCAAGTCCCTGGATCTTCAGCCGGACATCACACCGAGGATGCGTGACGCGACCGTCTTTTTCGTCGATATCGGCCTGCCGCCGGGCAAGGGTGCTGGAGCCATGATCGAGAAATACGGTGAAGAAAATGTCCTGTTACGTGACCAGGCGACCTGCCCACGATCCAATTAAGTGGTTATAATCCGCGCCTTAGAAATTCAGCCGGCATAGCTCAGCTGGGTGAGCCGGGAGAGCCGAAGCATCGCTTCGGCACGGCGAACGCCACGCCAGGACGGCGTGGCAGGTGTTTGAGAGTACGTAGATGCTAAGCCATGGATGGCAGGCACGCTTATAATATTGGCCGGCATAGCTCAGTTGGTAGAGCAACTGATTTGTAATCAGTAGGTCCCGAGTTCGACTCTTGGTGCCGGCACCAGACTTCAGGGCCCTGCAGGGGCCCTCGCGCGGCCTGAGAAACAGAATACAGCCAGGTACCGGAATCAGACAGTGTCCAATGTAAACAGAAAAGTACATATCCTGAACGTACCGCTCGACCTCGGCGCCTCCAGACGAGGCACGGACGGCGGTCCCTCGGCTTTTCGCATCGCCGGCTTGAAAGATGCCGTCGAGGTGCTGGGTCACACGGTCGTCAGGGAGACGGACATCGAGGTGCCGAACATGGAATCGCGGTCCCCCGCTGATCCCTCGGCCCGCTTCAAGGAAGAGATTCTCGAGGTTTGCGAAAAGCTCGCTGAAGCGACACTGGCCGTCCTTGAAGACGGGATGACACCGCTTGTTATCGGTGGTGATCATTCGATCGCGATGGGGACCGTCTCGGGGGCGTCCGCGTTTTTCGCCAAGCAGGAGAAGCAGCTCGGCCTGCTGTGGTTTGACGCGCACGGCGATATGAACCTGCCCGGCACGTCGCCCAGCGGCAATATTCACGGTATGCCGCTCGCGCATTTGCTCGGCAAGGGCGATAGCGACCTGTCGAACATCCTCGGGGCGCATCCGGCCGTGGCGCCAGAGAACGTCGCATTGATCGGTATTCGGGATATCGACGACATCGAGCGAGACATGATTAATGAGGCGGGTATTTCGGCATTCACGATGCACGATATCGACAAGCTCGGCATGGGCGAGGTTGCCCGGCGTGCGCTCGAGGTCGTAAATGACGGTACCGCGGGATTTCACATAAGTTTCGATCTCGACGGCTGCGACCCGGAGGTCATCCCCGGCTCCGGCACCCTGGTCCCCGGCGGGGTCAGCTTCAGGGAGGCGCATTTCCTGCTCGAGGAATGCGCGAACGACGGTCGCATGGAGTCGATGGAAATCGTCGAGCTGAATCCGTTTCTCGACCATGCCAATATTTCCGCGGAGCGGGCGGTCACACTGGTCCAGAGTGCGTTCGGGCGGAGTATCCTGTAGCGCCCGAATCGGTCGGAAAATCTCTCTCCGGGGCAGCGTCCGTGCCCGACAGGCCTCACGCCTTGATGCGCTGGGCTTTGAATTTGATCCACATTCCGCAAAGTGCTGTTGCGTGACCGGGCGAACTGACCGGTTATAATCCGCGACCCGACAGACAAGCCGGTATAGCTCAGTTGGTAGAGCAACTGATTTGTAATCAGTAGGTCCCGAGTTCGACTCTTGGTGCCGGCACCATTCTTTCTAAGAAATTAAGGGGGTCAGAGCAAACAGGCTCTGACCCCTTTTTCATGTCCGCGTGTACGAGGTTCTCGCGACAGCGGACTTCGATTCGACCGAAGCACGGTATATTCGGGAATCGGTCAATTCGGGCTGTTATCTTCGGGAATCCGGACAAAGATCATCTTATATTCAAAAAACCGGCCAAATAGTTCCTTATATTCAGAAAAAAGGACATAATACCGTCTCCTCAAGCAGTCGGATGCTGGCCATGGCGCTCTACATCAGGAATCGTGACGGTTCGGCGGATACCCTCAGAAAGAAGGCCGCGCGCCAGGGGTGGCAATCCCTTGGCCATGGTATCTATTGCGAGCCGGATGACGATCCGGCCACCCTGACGTTTTCCCACTGGTCCGACATCGTGCAATGGACCTTTCCGGATGCCATCGTCTCGCACCGCACGGCGATCAGCCTGCGGCCCGAGAAAGGCACGGTTTTCCTGACGAGACCTGTCAGCGCCTACCGCAACTACAAGATCGGTCCGCTGACCATCAGCGTGACTCCGGGCGATGTGAAGATCGCCACTCGACCGATCGGCAAGGAACTCCATGCCTCCGATGATGCCCGTGCATGGCTCGAGAATCTGAGTGCGAGTCGCCGGCGAGGCAGAATCTCCCGCGCCCTCGGCCAGGAAGCCCTGGAGACGGAACTGGAAAAGATCATGACCCGCAAGGGGGAAAGCTACCTGAAGGAGGTTCGGCGCAAAGCGAACGGCATCGCTCCACAACTGGGTTTGGAAGAGCAAGCGGCGCGGCTCGATGCAGTTATCGGTGCCCTTTGCGCCACCCGGCCGCATGCTGGCATCCTGAAGTCGGAACGCGCCATCGCCCGTGCTAATCGGGAGCCGTTCGATCCCCATGTTGTAAGCTGTTTTGATGCGCTCGTGCGCGCGCTTGGCGATTCTGAATTGCCGGCAATCGAAGTCACACTCGATCGGCATTCCTGGCGGCATCAGGCGTTTATTGAGTCGTTTTTTTCGAACTACATCGAAGGTACGCGGTTCCCGTTGAGCGAAGCCGAGGAGATCGTTTTCGAACGTCGAGTAGACGAATCGAGGCACGCTGACAGCCACGATATTCTGGCGGTGTACGATATCGCGGTCGACGCCGATGAGATGGTAAATACGCCGTCGACGCCCGGCGAGTTCCGGCAGCTGCTGACGCGGAGGCATGCCTTTCTAATGCACAATCGCCAGGACAAGCGGCCGGGACAATGGAAAGAAAAGCCTAATCAGGCTGGAAACGTCATCTTCGCCGCGCCTGAGACGGTGAACGGCACGTTGACGCAGGGGTTCGAACGTTATCTGGACCTTCCCCGTGGATTCGCCCGCGCGGTGTTCATGCACTTCGTCATCACCCAGGTGCATCCGTTCGATGACGGCAACGGTCGGCTGGCCAGGCTATTTCTCTCCGCCGAGCTCGTTAGTGCCGACGAGAGCAAGATCATCATTCCGAACGTCAAGCGCGACGATTACATCAACGGACTGCGCCTGGCGAATAGGGAAGAGGATTTTCGGACCATGTTAAAGGTGATTACACAGCTCTACCGATACACGGCGGCGTTGCCGTGGCGGGATTACAATGAGCTCGTCGATACCTTGAAAGAGCATCATGCGTTTGACGACCCGGACGATGGTTTGATCAGATTCTCGCGCGCATTGAGAGCTATGACGTAAAGTGCGTCGCAATTGCCACAACAAAGGGAACACTTATTTCGGAAGCGGGACCTGGCGAATTTGTGCCAGATGTTCTTCTAAGAAAACACTTTTGTACAGTGTGCGTACGAGCCCTAGACGCATCAAATTTCTAAAGGAATCGAGCTGGAGACCGCTTTACTGCTTGATTGTAGAATTGATTTGTAATCAGCAGGTCCCGAGTTCGACTCTTGTTAAACATTCGATTTTCCCGAAAGTGGATGATCAGATTCCTGGAGTCGGCGGTTCTTGAGGGCCTGATTTCGGCCAAAAGCGGCCGGCCTTTGCTTTTTTTTGCCGGTTGCCAATACCTCGCCGTTAGCCGGATACTGCCCTGACGATGAATGCGTTCAGCGGAAACCTGATTGGACCGTCAATGTTGGCAAAATCTGAATACTTCCTGCGCAGCTTCGCAGCGATCTCTTTAATTTGAGCCGCACTGACACTGTCCGCTAGCAGCCACGCCTGAATCTCGACCCCAACCAGGTCCTCAACTGATGGAAATTCGGCATAACCGTCATGTGGTGTTACGGAAATGTCAGACAGTCCATCAACATTGAAGATGTCTTCAAGCTTTCCAATATCACCCATCGTGAACGGCCACGCCATTGAATCTGCGGACTGGTCGTCAACCACTTCTCGAGTCGACTCCACCAAGGCATCATAGACAGGGTTGTTGTCCAGTCCTTGCCAGATACCCGCAACCACACGCCCTCCGGGACGCAGCACCCGCTGCATCTGCCCTACCGCTTGTTTCGGGTCTGGAACGAACATCAGCATGAACGCACTGACAACCGCATCAAAACTCGAATTATCAAACGGCAACTCCGCCACGTTGCCTTGCTGAAAAGTTACCGTTGGGCATGCCTGCCTTGCTACGCCGAGCATGCTCTCACTCAGATCAAATCCTGTCGCGCTACCAGCGCACTTAACGACCTCACGAGTCAACGCTCCGGTTCCACACCCGACATCCAGAACATCATCGTTTTCCATTATCGCGGCAGCAGAAATTATTTTTGCTGGCCACTGGTGGAAAATAGCTGGCACAAAGAATTGCTCATAACCGAGCGCTGCGTCGGGCGTTAGCCCCATTTCGTCAGGTGTCGACATAGAAATGCTCCCGATATTTTGGACTGAATCAATAACGTCTGCATTGGGTGACAAGCAGACACCTATCAGTTTAGCAGTCCAGCTGCGGCTTATAGCCCAGGGCCGGCCTCAATTCGCGAACCGCCGGTGAGCAACCAAAAGATGCCGTTCAAATGGTAGGATTCGGAAAATGAAGACCGATCGATTGTGATCCAACGTGGTCGCCCTGTTTACGAGTGCTCGATGTAAGTGGCAGTTGTTGTCTGGGGTAGGTATGCCCAGACTTACGGCGCGTCATTTGTTAAGGATTTTTTCAATGCCTATTAGACTTTTGCTGTGTTGCCTCTTTGCCCTTCCTACGGTCGTAGTCGCGGATGCCAATGAAGGGCAGTTTATGGGCTATGAGCTCGGTACAGAATATCCAGCACTGCCTCGTGATGTTGAGGTTACAACGGTAGGAAATCTGCTTATTGAGGCTGAGAATCCGACCAAGCCGGCCGATATTGCCCGGGTAAGCCTGGTCGCGACACCTGAAACGCGAACCATTGGCTACATCATTGCGGCCAGCTGGTATGCAACCGAAGGCGAGGCGCGTGAAGTCGGTCGCCGCTACGTAGAACTGCTCCGCGCCAAATACCCGGACTGGGATTTTGGCCGGGAGATGATGGATGCCAGTTTGCGTATTGTCGAAGTAAATTTCGACCGAGCACCATACAACTTGCAGCTGCGCCTCGTGCGTGACGAGCATAACGGCCGCAGCATGTGGCGGATTTCAATGGGTCTTGGTTGGCAAAGAGAGTCCGGGGAATTGCACGCATGGCAAAATAAAGCGGTTACCGAGCAGGCCGTTGCAAAGGCGACGGAGTACGAACAGCTTATGAAAGAATCGGATGTTCGCGGGCTGTAGTTTGGGCATGTTTAAGCTTTGCAGTAGTGCGAACGTTCGCTTTCGGGAAAAGCGGGCATAGGCTGTCCCTCATGAGTAATTCCCCCGGCTTATCTGTTGGCCACGGCCATGTTAGTTTATGCAGGTTCGCACCGGAGGAAACCAAATGATAAACGGACTTCGTCTCGCACTAGCTGTTCTGCTCGCTTCGCTAACTCTTTCAGTCCCAGCGGCCGCTCAGGATACGATTAACCCTGACCTTTTCGATGGGCTCAAATGGCGGGATATCGGTCCCTGGCGCGGTGGCCGCGTTACCGCGGTAGCGGGTGTGCCGGGCAATGACCGGCTCTACTACATGGGCGCTACCGGCGGCGGTGTCTGGAAGACGCAGAACGCAGGCATCTCCTGGGAGAATATCTCCGACGATTATTTCAACGTCGGCACAATTGGCGCCATTGCCGTTGCTGAATCCGATATCAACGTTATCTACGTCGGGACTGGCGAGGCTCCGATTCGCGGCGTGACGACCAGCCATGGCGACGGTATGTATAAGTCGACCGATGCAGGCAAAACCTGGTCACACATCGGGCTGCCCGAAGCTGGCCAGATTGCCCGCATCATCGTGCATCCAGAGGACCCCGATCTCGTCTATGTAGGCGTGCAGGGGCAGATCTGGGGGCCGAGCGAGGAGCGAGGCGTATACCGGAGCAAGGACGGTGGTGCGACCTGGGAAGCGGTGCTGCAGGTCGACAACGAGACCGGTGCGACCGATCTCACCATGGATCCAACCAACCCGAGAATCATCTATGCCGCCATGTGGGAGCATGGTCGCAAGCCCTGGTATATCAAATCGGGTGGCACGGCTGGTGGTATTTTCAAGACCGTCAATGGGGGAGACACCTGGGAGAAGATGTCGGGTGGCTTACCTGAAATGATCGGCAAAATCGGCGTCGATGTTTCGGCAAGCAAGCCCAACCGCGTTTATGCCATCGTCGAGGCGGAACTTGATAAAGGCGGTCTTTACCGCAGCGATGATTTTGGTGAAACCTGGTCATTGATCAACGGGGATCGAATCCTCTGGTCACGTGCCTGGTATTACATTCATATAAAGGCGGACCCGGTGGATGAGAACACCGTATATGTCCTCAATGCGCCGTTCATGAAGTCGATAGATGGCGGCGTGACGTTCGAGAAAAAGTCAACGCCACACGGCGACCACCATGACCACTGGATAAACCCGCAAGATAACCAAAACATGATCAATGCTAACGACGGCGGCGCGACGGTGACCTTCGACGGTGGTGAATCATGGTCAAGCATCATGAATCAGCCAACGGCACAGTTTTACCGGGTGATTACGGACAACCTGAGTCCATACAGAATTTATGCGGGTCAACAGGACAACTCTACGGTCGCCATTGCGAGCCGTACATTCCGTGGCGGCATCGGACACGATGATTACTTTGCGGTCGGCGGCGGGGAAAGCGCGCACATCGCATTCGATGAGAATAATCCCCGACTGATTTATGCAACCACCATAAATGGCACGCTGACCGAATACGATCATCAGACAAAACTTACGCGACCGATTAAACCGTATCCGGAGTACGTTTTCGGCCAGCAGTCCAAGGACCTGAAATACAGGACCAACTGGAATGCGCCGGTTGCATCGTCGCCGCAGGACCCGACGGTGCTGTACTACGGCACGCAAAAATTATTGCGCAGCGCCGATCGGGGCGTGACCTGGGCGGAGATCAGTCCGGACCTGACCAAGAACGATGTCGAAAAACAGGGTCTGAATGGCGGTCCGCTCACACCCGAAAATGTCGGTGCGGAGTTCTACGGCACGATTTTTTACATCACAGAATCGCCGCATGAGCCCGGCACGATATGGGTCGGAACTGACGACGGTTTGCTGCAACTAACCCGCGACAATGGCCGTAGCTGGGATGACGTGACGCCCGAGGATTTGAGTGGTGCGCAGGTCAACGCGATTGAGGTTAGCCCGCATGACGCCGGCACGGCCTATATCGCCGTGGCAGGCTACAAAATGAATGACTTCCGGCCCCATATTTACAAGTTGACCGACTACGGGCGACGCTGGAGCAAGATCGACGGCGGTCTTCCCGATAACGCCTTTGCGCGAGTCGTCCGTGAAGATCCTGACAGGCAGGGCCTTCTGTATGCGGGCACGGAGCGGGGCATGTTTGTATCGTTTGATGACGGAGACAACTGGCAGAGACTCGAACTGAATATGCCGCCGGTCCCGGTCACGGACCTGACGATTCGGCAAGGCAATCTCATTGCTGCGACGCAGGGACGCGGTTTCTGGATACTCGACGACTTGTCCGTTGTTCGCCAGGCGAACGACGAACTTGCTGACAAGGCAGTTCATCTTTTTGAGCCGGTGCCTACCCCAATGGTCAGGGGAGGCGGTTCCGGGGGAGCTAACGAAGGAGCCAATCCGCCGCGTGGTGCGGTTTTGTCTTACTACATCGCTGAAGAGCATGACGGCCCGTTAACGATTGAGATTACCGATAGTGCAGGCAACCTGGTTCGGGATTTCTCGAGTGAAGAGAGGGATTTTGAACGCTGCATTATCGGCAACATGGATCAACGTATTCCATTTGAAGTGGACTATCCGACGGCCAAACCGGGTCTGAATCAATGGCCTTGGGACATGCGTTTCAATGGCCTCAATTGTATTGACGACGTGAAATTGTTTGCAGGTTTCGGTGGCGCAACTGTCACGCCCGGAACGTATCAGGTACGTGTTTCGGTCGGAGACGAAGAAAGCCGCGCCGAGCTGACCCTTCTCGCTGATCCTCGTGTAGAGGCAACGGAGGACGACTACCGGTTCCTTGCTGGCAAGCGCCGCGAAGTAACGGTTCTGCTGAATGAATTGCTGGACAATCTCGCCGCGGCTCGAAAAGCACGAAGTCAGATTAAACTCTTGCTCACCGATTTTCCGGAAGACGAAGAATTGCAGGAGATCGGTGAGCTCGCCGTCGAGCGCCTGACAGCTTGGGAAAACATGGTGACACAGACGCAGTACGGTACTTACGAAGACGAAGACAGCATGCCGCCCATGTTGGACGTCCATATCCGCCACGTTCTCGACGTGATAGATCGCGCCGGTGCGCCGGTATCGGCCGGATCACTGCAGCGACTGACCGATCTTGAATATCAATGGGATGACCGGAAGGCCGAGATCAGGGCGATTGGCAACTCAGAACTGGCCGCGATCAATGATTGGGCGCAGACCAACGGCGTTATGCATGTCGCACAGCCGGGTGAGTTATAGAGTAGTCAGGTTCAGGCTGGCCCTGCGGAGCCGACGCTGGCCGAATTCTGACGGTACGCCTGGCGCTTGGCGAGAATTACGGCGCCATAGACAATGCTGATGAGCCCGCAAGCGATATAGAGCGTTGCGCCGGGAGCGGTCAGACCGATATAAAGCGTTCCTGAAATAAACAAAACACCACCGATGATGTAGAGATAGGGCAGGGCCTCATAAATCGGTGTCGGTATCCACATCGCGGTGCTCTTTTTGTCCAGGTAATTCATGGGACCGAGTTTCGCGGATCGTGACTGATTTTGCGGCGTCTCGTTTCACAGCTTGCGGGCACGGGGGCTGGCCTGGCTGGCGATTTGTGATGCGGATCACAATCGACACCTTATGTTGCGTTGCGATGTTGCCGAACGAATTCACCGAAGATCTCAAACTCATCGTTTCGAGCGCTGCCTTTTCTCCAGGCAAGACCGATCGTCCGGTGGCTGCGTTCGTCCAGCGGATACATTTTGACTCGAGTGTTCTTCAGCAGTGCGCTGTCGCGAGCCATCTCTGGCAGAAAACTTATCCCCAGGTCCGCGTCGACCATTTCGACAAGCGTCAGGAGGCTGCTTGCCGAAAATCGGCTGACCTTTTCAGTATTTCTTATCTTGCAGGCGGCGAGGGCGTGATCTCTCAGGCAGTGACCGTCCTCGAGTAGCAGGATGCTGTCGGCTTGTAGCCGGTTGAAGCGGTAATTCTCCGGATCAACTGCAGTCGAGCCCTTGCGCACAGCAAGGCAAAAGCGGTCGTTAAACAAAGGCATTGTTGCGACGCTGCGAAGGTCATAGGGCAGTGCCAGCAGCAGAAGGTCGAGCTCACCGGCCAGGAGTCGCTCATGAATACGTTCGGTCTGGTCCTCGATCAGGAATAATTTCAGGTCGGGGAATTCGCGACGAAGCTGCGGCAGAAGTGCGGGCAGCAGGAATGGTGCAATGGTCGGAATGACGCCGAGGCGAAGTGGCCCCGCAAGCGGTTCGCGCCGCTGGCCGGCGATTTCGACAAGACTTTCAATATCGCGCAGGCAGAGGCGGGCCTGCGTGGCTACCTCCTGACCAAGGGCGGTAATCGTGACCTGCCGCTTTGTCCGGTCCACGAGCTGCGCCTCGAGCAACGATTCGAGGTCCTGAATTGCGGTGCTGAATGCCGACTGGGAAATAAACGACCGGGCCGCCGCCCGGCCGAAATGCCCTTCTTCGCAAAGTGCAACGAAGTATCCAAGTTGCTTGATGGTTGGAATATTCATAATCGGCAAAACCGATTAATATTATATAAATAATCTGATTTATAAATCAATATTGATTACTTAGTATGTTGCCCAGACATACAGAACTGATACCGGAGATTGATCATGTTTGACAATAAAGAAGGGCATCGCGTCCCAAACGCGACTTTCAGAACCCGTACGGATAACGATTGGCAAGACCTCTCCAGCAACGACTTGTTTGCAGGAAAGACTGTCATCGTGTTTTCGCTTCCAGGGGCATTCACGCCGACCTGTTCTTCGTCCCATGTGCCCCGATTCAATCAGCTTGCGCCTGCATTCAAAGCGCAGGGCGTTGACGAGATTGTCTGCATGTCCGTCAATGACGCATTCGTCATGAATGAGTGGAAGGAAACGCAGAACGCCGAGAACATTACGTTCATTCCTGATGGGAACGGTGAATTCACCGATGGCATGGGACTCCTGGTTGCGAAGGAAGACCTTGGATTTGGCAATCGCTCGTGGCGATATTCGATGCTGGTTCGAGACGGAGTCATTGAGAAGATGTTCATCGAGCCGGAAAAGCCGGGCGACCCGTTTGAAGTTTCCGACGCGGACACGATGTTTTCATACCTCGCGCCCAGCGAATTGAAGCCGCTGGACGTCACTGTGTTCGCTCGCCCTGGCTGTCCGCATTGCGCTCGTGCCAAGGCAGCGCTTCGCGACGCGGGAATCGATTTTGAGGCTCTCGAGCTGAACCGCGACTATTCGGATCGCAGTCTGCGAGCTGTCAGCGGTTCAACCACCGTGCCGCAGGTTTTTGTCAACGGCAAGCTGATTGGCGGTGCCGATGATCTCGACAAGTGGCTCAACACAGACCAGTCAAAGGCGGCCTGATCCCCCCTCAGCTGCCGGGCCCCGACTCCACAGTCGGGGCTTTTTTTGTTGTCTGTCAGATCAGATTTTCTGCCGGATTGATGCGGGGGCCCTTAGCCGATATGCTCGGTCGCCCTGCGGGCACCAGCGACTTCTGGAGAAGATATGAAGATCTCGGACAATACGCTTCTAAAAACTCAGGCCTACATTGACGGCAACTGGGTCGACAGCGACGACGGCAATACATTTGTTGTAACCAACCCGGCGAATGGTGAATCGATAGCCAACGTCGCCTCCTGTGGTGCGGACGAAACCAGGCGCGCCATTAAGGCTGCGGAGAAGGCGCAGTCCGAATGGCGCAGTCGCGGCCCTAAAGATCGGGCAGCCATTCTTCGCAAGTGGTTCAACCTGATGATGGAAGCGCAGGAAGATCTTGCTGAGATCCTCACGGCCGAGCAGGGCAAGCCGCTCGCCGAAGCGCGTGCAGAAATTGCCTATGGTGCAAGTTATATCGAGTGGTTTGCAGAGGAAGCCAAACGAATCTACGGCGATACCATACCTGCTCCATCAGACGACAAACGAATTGTCGTTATCAAACAGCCCGTCGGCGTGGTCGCTTGCATCACGCCCTGGAACTTCCCGAATGCAATGCTGACGCGAAAAATTGCTCCGGCACTGGCTGCGGGCTGTGCGGTTGTCTGTAAGCCGGCCAATGCGACGCCGCTGTCCGCACTGGCTTTTGTCGAACTGTCCGAACGTGCTGGCGTGCCCCCGGGCGTCATTAACGTCGTCGCAGGACGGACTTCTGAAATCGGTAACGAATTGACGTCGAACCCGATCGTACGCAAGTTGACATTCACGGGGTCAACGCCGGTTGGCAAGAAACTGATGGCGGCCTGTTCTGAAACCGTCAAACGTACGTCAATGGAGTTGGGTGGAAATGCACCGTTTATTGTCTTCGATGATGCCGATCTCGATGAAGCGGTAAAAGGCGCAATGATCTGCAAATATCGCAACGCTGGTCAGACCTGCGTGTGCGCAAACAGAATTCTCGTTCAGGAAGGTGTTTACGATGAGTTCGCCAAAAAGTTTGCGGCGATCGCCGCGAAACTACAGATTGGTAATGGTAGCGAGGATGGCGTCACGATCGGTCCATTGATCAACGAGGGGGCAGCCAATGACGTTATGGAGTTTATCGAAGACGCAGTCGCCAAGGGTGCCAGTGTCGAGCTCGGTGGGTCGCGTTCAGATCTGGGCAGCTGCTTCATTGAGCCGACAATCCTGACGAATGTCAGCGAGGATATGCGGGTCTTCAGTGAAGAGATTTTCGGCCCGGTTGCACCCATCTTTAAGTTCAGTACGGAAGAAGAAGCAATTTCGATGGCGAACGACACTGAGTTCGGCCTGGCCTGCTATTTTTATTCTCGTGATGTAGGGCGCATCTGGCGCGTCGGCGAAGCGCTTGAATATGGAATTGTAGGAATCAATGAAGGCATCATTTCCAATGAGATGGCGCCATTCGGCGGCGTGAAGGAATCAGGTCAGGGCCGTGAGGGTTCGAAGTACGGACTCGATGACTATCTTGAGATGAAGTACATGTGCATGGGCGGCATCGACAAGTAGACGACTGAATTCAACCGTATTTCTTCTTCGAGATAACAAAATCGGACCTGAGTTTTGCTTGAGAGCTTTGGTTGTCACCTGAGTTTTCCGCATTATTCTTATGGGTCCGATTCTGGCTAGTTTCGTTAGCGTAGCGGCGTATACTGATCTCCTTCATCCAGAGATCAGGTCATGTTGCAGACCGAAGTTTACGAACGAGCCAGGCTTTCGCGGGACGCGCGCTTCGATGGGCAATTCTATGTCGGCGTAAAAACGACCGGCATATATTGCCGACCCATCTGTCCGGCTAATTCTCCAAAAACCGAAAACGTACAGTTTTTCCCGAGTGCTGCCTCTGCTGGTGAGGCCGGGTTCCGGCCGTGCCTGCGTTGTCGACCCGAGTGTGCGCCAGGTACCCCGGCATGGAGTGGTACATCCACGACGGTACGGCGTGGCCTGAGATTGATATCGGGCGGCGCGCTGGATGATGGCAACGTCGAAACACTGGCCGGACGTCTCGGCGTAACAAGCCGACATTTACGTCGATTGTTCACGACTCACCTCGGTGCTTCTCCCCTGGCCGTTGCACATACCCAGCGATTGCATTTCGCCAAGCGCCTGATTGATGAGACGAGCCTGCCAATGAGTCACATAGCCACCGCGGCAGGCTATGGCAGCATTCGACGATTCAACGATGCATTTCAGAAGACCTATGGACGTCCACCACGCGAACTCAGGAAAGCGGGCGATTACTCCGAGCTTTCCGGGCGCACCGCGACTCTGACTGTGCGTCTCCCGTACCGCCCACCGTTTGACTGGACGCGTTTGCTGGCATTCTTTGCCGGCCGGGCCACTCCTGGCGTGGAGAGCGTCACTGGCGATACCTATTCGAGGACGCTTTCCTTTGGTGGCGCCCATGGTGTGGTCGAGATCAGGCCCGACCGGCGCGATGGCTATTTGTCATTGACACTTCGGCAGGTCAACACCAACAGCCTTTTTGAAGCGGTGCAGACCGCTCGTGAAGTTTTTGACCTTGACGCCCCCATATCTGAGATTACTAATGTGCTTGGTCGCGACAAGACGCTGAAGAAGTTTCTGCGCAAGAATCCGGGGGTAAGAGTTCCGGGGGCATGGGACGGATATGAACTCACCATTCGCGCAATTCTCGGGCAGCAAATTTCCGTCAAGGCGGCCACGACGATTGCCGGACGTGTCGCTGCACGTTACGGCGAGGTTTTCACGATCGGTGCCGACGTCGATGATTCGCAACTGAACAGGTTGTTTCCGACTCCGGAGCGGTTGTCACGCGCTCGGTTCAACGATATCGGAATTGTTCAAAGTCGCGCCGCTACTCTTCGGCGCGTATCAGTGGCCGTCGCTCGTGGTGATGTCAGTTTTGATGCTGCCCAGGATCCGGACGAATTTTGTGAGTCTTTGAAAGCCATCAAAGGAATCGGCGAGTGGACCGCACAGTACGTTGCGATGCGGGCGCTTAAAAGTCCCGACGCGTTTCCCGGTTCTGATCTGGGTTTGATTAGCGCTATTGCCTACCCGGATCGCGTGACGCCCAAAGAATTATTAACCCGGGCCGAAGTTTGGCGGCCCTGGCGAGCTTATGCCGCCATGCTTTTGTGGGGCTCGTTGCCGGGCTCCGGAGGATAGATTGATGTATTACTGTTACCTGGAAACCACTATTGGCGATCTTCTGCTTGCGGGAGATGAAGATGGCCTTTCACTAATAGGCTTTCCCGAAGGCGCAATGCGACACGAGCCGGAAACCGACTGGATATTCAATGAGAAGCCCTTCGCCCGCGCCCGGGAGCAGCTCACCGCGTACTTCGCCGGCAAGTTGAAAGCGTTTGACCTTGACCTGAAACCGACCGGAACTGAATTTCAGCTGGAGGTTCTGGAGGAGCTGCAGAAAATCCCCTATGGCACGACTGTGTCCTACAAAGACATCGCAGATCGAATCGGACGGCCAAAAGCGGTTCGGGCGGTAGGTGCGGCGAACGGACGGAACCCGATTCCGATTGTCATTCCATGCCATCGAGTGATTGGCGCAAGCGGCGATTTGACAGGATTTGGTGGAGGCTTGCCAACGAAGGAAGCGCTACTCCGGCTGGAGCTGGAAAACAGCCAGTTTCAGCCTAATTCGTGATAAATCGTCAGGATCCGGACGTTTTTCGTTAATAGTGTATTTTTTTCGCAACAAACTGCGGTTTCTGGCGCCGTGCCGCGGTATTGCTGAGGCGAGTGTCCATATCGCTTATTGATAGATTTCAGTAGTATACGAAGCATGTATTGCGCTGTCGTGTAATTTCGGGGTTTATCTCCCGATGTTGTTATAATTACAACAACGATAGTGCAATCGTTATGAACTATTACGGGGATTAAAGTCATGCAGACTCTATCAACGATCAGACGTATCGCCTTGTCAGCCATTGCATTCGCCGGCTTAGTGGTCAGCGGCATCGGTCAGACGCAGGATCTGGGCGATACGCTCCTTGAAGAAATCATAGTTACGGCGACGAAACGTGTCGGCGGAGTTGAAGCGCAGCAAGCGGCGGTGGCAATAACCGCATTCAGCGCAAACCAGCTCGATGCCATGCACCTGCGCAACCTGCAGGCTATAGGCTACAGCGCTCCCAGCGTTCAGCTCGAAGATATCGGGACAACGCGCGGCACCGCCAACTTTTCGATTCGCGGCCTGGGTATTAACAGCTCGATCCCGTCAATCGATCCGACCGTCGGTGTGTTTATTGACGGCATGTATTACGGGCTCAATTCTGGCGTTGTACTCGATGTGTTCGACCTGGAAAGCGTCGAAGTCCTTCGCGGTCCGCAAGGCCTTCTTTTCGGTCGCAACGTGACCGGTGGTGCCGTCGTGATGAATACGACACGCCCAACCGAGGAATTTACGTTCAATGGCCGTGTTGCCGCTGAGACAGGCGATAACTACTATGCGTCCGCTGTCGCCGCAGGCCCAATAGGCGATTCAATCGGCTGGAAGCTTGCTGCCTACAATAACTCTGACGGCGGCTGGCACACCAACCTGGCCAACGGCAATGACAATTTTGGCAAAGCCGATACCACCATGGTTCGGGGTGCGCTTCAGTTCGATATCACAGATTCGTTTGAGCTCCTTTTGCGGGCGGAATTCGGCCAGTCGGACGGCGACGGACCAGCCGGGCACAACGGCGGCTGTGTCGATTTTGCATTCCCCGGCGTCTGTGCAGGCCAATATGAAGAGCAAGGATTTGATTTCGCGATCGACGAAGAAGGCTTCTACGATAACGAATGGACAAACCTGATCGCAGAAATCAATTGGGATGTTTCGTTCGGTGATGGCAGGATCACGAACATACTTGGATACCGTGAGTACGATTCCTCTACCAACGGTGATATCGATTCAACACCGCTTTTCCTTTTTCACGCCCCAAGTTTAATAGATCAGGAACAGCTTTCGAACGAGCTTCGTTATTCCGGAGGGTGGGGTAACGTTTTCCTGACAACCGGCCTTTATTACTTCACCCAGGAATTTACCTACCTGGAGAATAGGATCATCCCGCCGGTCGGCCTTGTGCCGCCGGGTATGACGGGCGGTGGCAACCAGGACCAGACAACGATGGGTTTATTTGCGCAGGTTGACTGGCAGGTAAGCGAATCCGTCACATTCAACTTCGGTGGACGATTCACCAAGGAAGAGAAAGACGCACAGATTGCTACGATTTCACCATTCAGCGGATGCACCTATCCGGAAGGGTGTGCTGCATATGATTTCGTAGATTCACGCGACTGGGATAACTTCACACCGAAAATCGGTATCCAGGTCATGCCCGACGAAGATACGCAGTTCTACGCGTTCTGGACCAAGGGATTCAGAAGTGGTGGTTACAACATGCGTCATACCAATCCGCTCATTCCAAATGAGGCGTTTGACGAAGAAGAGCAACGGTCTATGGAGATGGGCTATAAGAAAGACTTTGCCGGCGGCAAATTCCGCATGAATCTCGCGGGCTATTTAAACCGGATCGATAACATGCAGCGCGAGATCAACCTTTCCGATCCGAATGCGGGTGTCGTTCAGCTTATCCGGAATACAGCGGACGCGACGATCAAAGGCGTTGATGCCGAGGTGACGGCAGTCTTTACTGAAAATCTCGTGGTCAAGGCAAATCTCGGATACGTCGACGGCAGATATGACGAGGTTCGCTACGATCTCAATGGCGACGGGGTCGTTGACGACGCCGACGCCCAACTCAAAATTCCCCGCATTGCACCATGGTCCTACGGTGCCGAAATCATTTATTCCCGCGACACCAATTGGGGTAGTTTCACTGCGCAGGTGAGCGGTTATCGGCGGGATGCGGCCTATTACACAGACAACAATCTCGGTAAGCTCTGGGAAGCCGACATGTTCAATGCCCGGGTTGGAATTGGCTTCTGGGACGATCGTCTGATGTTTTCGGTGTTCGGCAAGAACCTGAAGGATGAGGCGACGATCGGTGGCGACACGCAGTTGCCATTCTTCCCGGGCAATACGTTCTCGCCGCTAAACAAAGGCAGAGTCTACGGTGCTGAAATCCAGTTCGTTATGAACTAGGCTGCAAAGATGCGAACAAGAGCCCCGGTATTTCCGGGGCTTTTTTTTGTAATATCAAACCATGCGAATTAATGCAGACTTTGACCAGCATGCGCTGGTAATACCGCGGGATGATGATTGGGTGTGTTCTCCTGAATCCGGCGTCGATCGACTGATGCTGGATCGGATTGGCACGGAAGTCGCGCGAGCAACAAGTATCGTTCGATATGCAGCGGGGAGCTCCTTTTCCAGCCATTTACATGCAAAGGGCGAGGAATTCCTGGTGCTGGATGGCGTGTTTTCTGATGAGAACGGTGACTATCCTCCAGGCACCTACGTCAGGAATCCGCCTGGCAGCAGGCACGCGCCGCACAGCGATGATGGTTGCCGAATCCTGGTAAAGCTACGACAATTTGACCGCGACGACCTCATGCCCGTGGTGATTGACACCAACGACGGCTCTCTTTGGCAAGACGCGGGAGACGCAACACTGCGGCTGGCGCTTCACAACTTTGGGACCGAACAGGTTGAGATGCGACGAGTAAGCGCTGGAAAAGAATTCGTTCTCGACGGAGAGGCAGGTGGAGCGGAATTGCTCGTTGTCAGTGGCACGCTATGGTTCGGGCCAACGAGACTGCGCGACGAATGCTGGCTTAGGTTGCCGCAGGGCGGTAGCGAGGCATTGCTCGCCGAGCAGGATACGATCGCCTGGATCAAGACCGGCCATCTGCCGCCCGATCTATAACGTCCGGTTTTGCATCGACCTGACAGATTCAGATGCTTCAACATCGGGCAGCAGTCGTTCATCATCGATTATTTCGCCAACGTTTGTTGTCACCGGTAGTACGCCAGCCCAGATTGGAATATCGTAATCTTCATCCTCATCATCCGGCAATCCCGAGGATATCTTTGCCGACGCTGAGTCGATGGTCAGGCTGATAACGCCCGTCATCTTGATCTCTGATTCATGAGAGTCCCGAACTTCGTCCCAACGGCCAGGCATTGATTGCTCGCTGATGTATCTCATTGCAGCCAGTTTGTCCGCACTGCCTTCGATCAGAGACGGTTCGCCGAACACAGTGACGGACCGATAGTTCATTGACGAATTGAAAACGGATCGGGCGTAAACAATACCATCGAGAAGCGTGACGTTAAGGCACGCGCGTTCGGTTTGTTCCAGCAGGCGAATAACACGGGCTTTGCGGGCGCCGTGCAGAAAAATGGTGTTGCCTTTCCTGCCGTAAATCATAGGTACTACAACCGGCTCACCATCCTGTACGAATGCGACATGCGCGACGATGCCGGCGTCGAGGATATTGTGCACGGTCTCTGCGTCGTATTTCGCATTGTCTTTCAGTTGGCGAACTTTGTTTTTCTTTGTAATCGGAAAGCTTTCGGACATCGTCTTAACTCGTTTTCGGAATCGGCAGCAGAATACCTTTTTTCTTTGCGCGCGGTCCGCAAAATATGAAATTTCGTTCGTAATCGAACACGAACAACCACATCTTGGGCAAATCTCGCGTTCCCGCACAAGATGTAGTAGCATTTGCGCGTACCACATCGGTACGCACGGAGATGAGGTGTTATCTCAGGCGATGCCGGCGTGACAGCCATGCAGGAAGCGTTGGTTCGGTAGTGAGCAATGCGTGTACCTCTCATCACGCGCTCACGTTGATAGGTCCCCGTTCGCCTGGACAGCGCGGGAGACAATCAGCCGGACAGCTTTTCGCTGGTGATAACGATTAAGCCAGGGGAGTTCGAAAGAACAACGAGGTTTTGAGGCTTCCTGAAACGCTTGATCGGCGCCTGATACACCTTCTGCTTGATATGCCGCCCAGATTCTGGGCGGCTTTTTTCTTTGGGGTACTAGTCGGTCAATGATTCGCCCGATCCTGCACATGTTGCTCCACTTCGCGGCGCCTGCGGCCATTGCCGGTGTCGCCTACAGAACGCAATTTGTGAAGGCATGGTTGATCATGATTGCGACCATGCTGATTGATCTGGATCATCTGCTCGCTGATCCGATTTATGACCCCGGGCGTTGCAGTATCGGATTTCATCCGCTGCACCAGTACCCGCTTGTTACGATATATGCGCTTGCCGCGATTTGGCCGAAGACTCGACTGATTGGTATCGGTTTGCTGGTTCACATGTTTCTCGATGGTGCTGACTGTATCTGGATGCAATATGAAAATTAAACTCAATTCGGCCGCAATTTGGTTCCTCGCACTTTTGATCTTTGCGGGATGTTCATCCAGGCCACTGCCACCTCCTTATCCTGCGTATATAGCTGTTGGTGATCTGCCCGATGCCTATATCGCGGGTCTGCCGGGAGTGCGGGCAAAACATCTTTCCGGCGATCCGCGAACGCAACGTGCGAGTTATCAAATACAGGTCCCATCAGACTGGTCATTTACGACCGGCGCATCGCCTGGTCAAAGCGTCGAAATCTATGTTCTCGCGGGCGAAATTCAGCTCGGCGAATTTACGATGACAGAGGGCGGCTATGCTTTTCTTCCGCCGGGCATGTCCGGGCTGCAAATGAAAAGTGTCGGTGGGGCTCTCATGCTTTATTTCCTGGACGATGCAGACGACGCTGCCGTCATCCAGACGCCACTTATTACCAGCAGCAACTTGCTGAACTGGCAACCACTGGACATCGGGATTTCCGTTAAGGAGCTACGCAAGGACCCGGGCAGTGGCGCGCGCACATGGTTGCTCAATATTTCCGCAGATGCCATCTTGCCCTGGCAAAGATCGTCGCAAATGGTCGAGGGCTATCTCGTTACAGGAAAGATTTCCTACAGTGAATGTAGTGGCGACGAATTCGGCACCGAGGAGTATTCAACGGGCGGTTATTTTCATCGTCCGCCAGGAGCGATTCATGCCGGTCCGGAGACGCAGACGGTGAGTGGCGCGACCTGGTTTCTCCGCACGCTCGGCGAAGAAGAAGTCGAAATTGTAGAAGGGTGTGCGAGCGCTGGTGGCGCGGAGCTGCCTATTTCTTAAGCGCCTTGGTGATGCCGGTGCCGAGCTTCATCAGTTTTTGCAACGTCGGTGTTGGCACTGCCTGAATATTTTCATACCAGTCGCTGGTGGTTTCGACAAACTGCAGCATGTTCTGAATTCTTTCCTTGGTCACGGGATCGGTTTGATCTTCACTATCTACCTCGACTGCAACGTCCTTCAGCATTAGCAGAGTAGGATTGAGCTCGCGCTGTTTGCGTTGTTCGAGTATGACGCGAAACAATTCCCAGACATCGCTCATACATTCAAAGTAGTCACGGCGGTCACCCAGCATGTGAGTCATCTTTACGAGCCCAAAACTTTGCAGTTCACGGATACTGGTGCTGACATTCGATCTGGCGACCGACAGAAGATCGACGATCTCATCGGCACGAAGCGGTCTGGGGGACAGGTACAGCAGGGCCTGGATCTGCGCAACTGTCCGATTGGTACCCCACCGGGTTCCCATTTCTCCCCAGTGGAGGACGTACTTTTCTACAGCAGGTGACAGGTTCATTTCTTTCTCTTATTTCTGTTCTGACAGAAATTTAGAAAGGCAGAGGCGATGTGTCAAGTCGGATGATCGCCAGGTCACGGGGATGTTGCGACGAAAATGGCCCGGGTTGGCGCTGGCAGCCCCTCGACGGTCAATTTCGGATTATTCGGATCAAGCGCTTCAGCGAGCGATTCGAAGGGCATCCATTCTGTCGTGCGCTGTTCTTCCGTCGATGTTGTCGACACATCCACAAGTCTTGCGCCAGTAAAACCAGCGTCCGCAATCCAGTTGCTCAGTGCGGTTGTTGTTGGCAAATGCCAGACATTTCGCATTCGGGCATACCGATTTTCGGGTTCCAGTACAGTCGCTTCGTTACCGGGCAAAACCAATGTTTCCAGAACAAGCTCACCCCCGGGTCGAAGCGTCTCCAGTAATTCGCGCAGGTGCTCTAACGGCTTCCGCCTGTGATAAAGCACGCCCATTGAGAAGGTCGTGTCGAATGCCCGTGATTTGCGCGGCAACTCCTCGAGCCGGAGAGGAAGGACGTAAGCTGAACTGACGGCTGCCAATTTTTTAATCGCTTCAAACTGGCACACAAAAAGAATTCCCGGATCAATCCCGACGACGCATTTCGCGCCAGCCTCAAGCATGCGCAGCGCGTAGTATCCGTTGCCACAGCCGACATCGAGAATGTTCCGGCCGGCAAGCGGCGTAATGTTGTTCTTGAGCCGGTCCCACTTCATGTCAGATCGCCATTCTGAGTCGATGTCGATCCCTTGAATGTGGAAGGGCCCCTTTCGCCAGGGCGCAAGCTGCTTCAGTAAGGTGCGGGCCTGGGTTCGATCCTGCTCAGTCAGGATAGTCGCGCTCAGAGAGGCGATGACTTCGCGCCATTGTGCAAGGTGGCCATGGGCGCCGTCAGCGAGGCGTTCGCGAATCAAAGATGACAGCGGTAGTCGCCAGGATTCGAGACCGATCCTGTCCAGTTCCCCGAAAAGAGAATCGACGTCCAGCACAACTAGCGAATCGCGACGATGGAGACAAAATTGAAATGCTTCAGCCAGACGCCGCTGTGAGCGAATCCCGCCTCGGAAAGTCTCTCAAGATGTGTCGCAATGGTCTCCGGAATCAGTACGTTCTCCAGAGCCGTTCGTTTTCGGCTTATCTCAAGATCGGTGTAGGCATTCGAACGTTTGAATTCATGGTGTAAATCAATCAGTAGCGCTTCGACGGCAGGATCTTCGTCAGCGACTTTCTCCGACAGTACAAACACGCCGCCCTCGGTCATGCCCTCCCTGATCCTGCTGATGATCGAAACGCGCTCGGCGACCGGCAGAAACTGCAGCGTGTAGTTCATCACCACCATGGACGCGTGGTTAATGTCGATATCGCGAATATCAGCCAGGGAAACCGAAACCGGTGTTGTGCCCTCGAGTTTCTCGACCTCACTGCGGCAGCGTTGAACCATCGCTGGTGCGAGATCGACTGCGTGAATTTCGCAATCGGGTACGGAGATATTTCGACGCATCGCGATTGTTGCTGCCCCAAGTGAGCAGCCAAGGTCGTAACAACGGGTGCCTGGCTGAACGTATCGCGCCGCCAGCGCGCCGATGGCGTCGATCGACGCGTCGTAGCCGGGAATCGAACGGCGCAGCATGTCTGGAAACACATCGGCCACAGTTTTGTTGAATTCGAACGAGCCAGCTTCGGCGTCGGTGTCTTTAAATATCTCGTCTTTCGACATCTTCTGATCGTTTCGGGACATTTGTCCGCGGGTTCGGCGATTTTTCCGGATTTTCGCTAATGCTTCTGGATCTTTTGGATGGTTGTGGGACAATCGCGATCATTACTGCGGTCGTCCGGCCGCGATTATGGCAGCAAAAACCATGCTGAACGAAGAAAACCGGAAATTGCACGAGGAACTCGGGATTCCAGCCGGATACGGCAAGGATGGTCATCCTCCTTACTATAAGGAGGCAAGCGATCTCGTCGATATCGGACCCAACCTGGTTGGGCGGATGCAACAGCTCACACCCGCCGCCGCCGCCGCCTGGCAGCAGATGACTGAAGCAGCCAGCGCCGACGGTATCCGTTTGCTGATTGTGTCGGGATTTCGTGATTACGAATATCAGGCCGGATTAATCCGGCGCAAACTCGATTCCGGCGAGGAAATTGGCGAAATTCTGACGGTCAACGCGGCGCCCGGTTTCAGCCAGCACCATACGGGCTGTGCAATCGATATCGCAACGCCGGGCAGTCGCCCGCTGACTGAAGAATTCGAGGAATCCGGAGCTTTCGCCTGGTTGAGCGACAATGCCGGAAATTTCGGTTTTTCGCTGACCTACCCGCGAGATAATGCCCGGGGGTTTATCTATGAACCCTGGCATTGGGCGTTGAATGGCGTGATTGAGGCCGAAACCGGCTGAGAATAAGGGTTTCGGCTGAATCTCGGGCAAATCGCCGCCATGAAAAAACAATCGTTTATGTGTTGACAGTCAGATAAGACGATTAGACAATACCCGGCTTGCGTCCGCGGAGGGGTACTCAAGCGGTCAACGAGGGCAGACTGTAAATCTGCTGGCTATGCCTACGTAGGTTCGAATCCTACCCCCTCCACCAGATTTTGCTACAGACGGTGGAAGGAGTTGGTTTCTTCGGACCAGCATAGCAGTCAGCCTGCAGGCAGATTTGCGTTTGGCATTGGCGGTTTGAAAACTGTGTGACGCGGTCTGGCTTGCTGGAGAGAAACTTTAAGAAAGTTTTTCTTTTGGGAAGACAAACATTAGAGAATTTGAAATTCGGACGGTTTGATTAATTTAGAACTGTCAGAATTTTTGCGCGCCTCGAGAAGGGCATCAGTGCCGAAAACGGCGGGTGTAGTTTAGCGGGCGAGTTGCGACGGATCTGCAATAGCAGATCGCAGCGCAGCGAATGCACGGTCAGGACGACCGGGCCGGTGGTTAAAGAACGGTGAGTGCCGGGCAGGATGCCGACAAGGTCGTACAAACAAGGCGGGTGTAGTTCAACGGTAGAACCTCAGCCTTCCAAGCTGATGATGTGGGTTCGATTCCCATCACCCGCTCCAACAACAGGAAGGTTGTGCTTTAAAACTGAATGGCTATTGCCCACATAGCTCAGGGGCAGAGCACTTCCTTGGTAAGGAAGAGGTCCCCGGTTCAAATCCGGGTGTGGGCTCCAGGTCAGGAGCTATTCGAAATACTGGTTTAGACAAGAGTTACGAGAGTAAGAACATGTCCAAAGAGAAATTTGAAAGAAACAAGCCCCACGTAAACGTTGGCACGATTGGTCACGTAGATCATGGTAAGACGACGTTAACAGCTGCGCTGACGAAGGTAATGGCGGAGGCGCATGGTGGCGAGGTTAAGGATT
>CAJQPR010000161.1 GCA_905480255.1 uncultured Woeseiaceae bacterium
ATCCGCACCCCAGGTTTGCTGCCTTGCCGGACCAAAACCAATGGCATAGCCAAAGTCCGCAGTCAAATCTAATACACCATCGAAGTGATCTTCGTCGAATGCATTATCAACAAACAGGCTGACGGTAATGTTTTCGCCCACGTTGGCACCGAAGCGGAAATTCCACTCCGTCCAGGAATCAATTTCTGAAATCGCGGTGTTCTCCAGCTCGCTATAAAAGGAATCTGAATAGATCACCTCGCTGACAAAATAAATCTCCGAATCACCGATCGGATACGACAGCCTGAGATCAGCGCTCGCAGTGTACTCGGGAGAGCCGACCAGGTTATTGCCGTTGCAACTACCGCCATTCGTCGTCGAGCAGACATCGAGGTCGACATCATCGACTTCCGTATCCAGGTAAGACGCGCCAGCACTCATCCGCACATACTCGTTGGCGCTATATGCAAGCTCCAGCTCTACGCCTGAGCCTTCTGCTTCACCCACGTTTTTCGAAACGAACGCCGTACCCTCAAAAATCTGCAGCTGCAGATCGGTGTAATCGTAGTAAAAGGCGGACATCGCGATGGTACCCCGGCCGTCGAGAAACTCACCCCTGGCGCCAATCTCGTAGGACCAGACGTCTTCCTCATCTACACTCTGTACGTCGGTCCCCGGCGCCGCCACCGGGGAGGGGAAGGCCGGTATGACATCATCAACGTTGTAGCTGTCAAAAGCGCCAGGTTTCGATCCATTGGTGACGGACCCGTACAACAACCAGTCTTCATTGGGGGTAAACTCCAACAACACCCTGGGGTTCAGGTAGTCCCAGTCCTCCGAGCTCTTTACCGTCTCCAGTGTGGTAAAGCTGTAGAGGACACCCAAACGGCCTACCGCATCGGTCAGCTCACTCTCCAAGGGCGCAGAGGACATATCAAAGTCCTTCTCATCATAGCTGTAGCGAGCACCCACGCTGATCTTCCATTGTTCATTAAAGGCGTAGCTCACGTCCCCGAAAACCGAGGCACCCCAGTTATCCCCGTCCCCGGTCCCCATTTCCACAAGTCCATTGGGGTTCGGCTGAAAGCCGGGTACGATGGCACCGCAGGAAAAACCAATAAACAATTCACAGATGACCTCCTCGTCCGAGGTCACAGAGAAATCGGCGTCGATGCTTTCACTGAAACCGCTGGCACCAACGAACCACTGCCAGGGTCCCTCCCAAGCAGAAACCAGGCGAAATTCCTGACTGAAGTAGTCCCCATCCTGATTCTGGATATACTCAAGAAAGGCAACTGCAGTCCCATCGGTGTCTTCCCGGTAGTCAAAATCATGGGTGCGATAACCCGTGATAGACACCAGGTTCATGCTCGTGAGGTCGTAATTGATCGCCATGCTGACGTTGGTCACTTCTGACTTGTCGTAGCCCCCATCGGGTATATCGGTTGCTACTTCCGTGTAGTCACCGGTAAAAGGTTCGCCCCGATCATCAAGGCCCGAATAGATCGTGGATGACATGTCCCGGTCTTCGTAGTCGACTACGAAGTCCACTGATAGACGGTCATGCGTGAAGGCTGTCGAGAACCGGAACGCGTCCGTATCATGGGAAATCAGGTCGTCACCACCTTCCAGGTTCTTGACGTAGCCATCATCCTCCGAGTGATAGCCGGCGAAGCGAAATGCCAGATTCTCATTAACCGGCACGTTCAGCGCGATGTCGCCGCGCAGTTGGCCGTCTTCCCCGCCGCCGAGGCCAATTTCTCCGCTGAGTGCATCACCTGTCACGGCCTTGTTGGTAATCACGTGTATCGCACCGGATGTCGCGGTGCGCCCGAACAGGAGACCCTGCGGCCCCCTCAGCACCTCAACTCGCTCGACGTCGAAGAGCGCGGTCAGAGCCTCGCCCGACCGGCCGGAATACACGCCGTTCTGAAAAATGGCAATTGACGGGTCTCCGCCCACGCCGAAATCATTCGTACTGATGCCGCGAACGGAAATGCTATCGACGAAACTGTCCTTGGAGAACCCCGCCAGTCCCGGCGTACGCGTGATGATGTCCTTAACGTCCAGGGCGCCAATCTCCGTGAGCTGGTTACCCGTAAAGGCTGAAATAGACAGCGGGACATCCATTAACGACTGATCACGCTTCTGCGCGGTAACCACCACCTCTTCCAGCTGCGCAAAGGATGCGCCCGGTGCGAGAGCGGCGCTGACGGCCATGGTGAGCAAGTACTTATTCGATTTTTTCATCTTTTCCTCCTGGAGGAATCTGTAGTGTGAAGTTTTCGGGCCAGGCCCTGTTAAAATTATTTAACCTGATCTTTCTTAGAAATTAGCGCGCGCAAAGCGCGTCCAATCGGTTTCACGTCATGTAATCGATCATTCTCATCTTGCGCTCACCATACGGCGGCCGGATCAGGCTACCCAGGCTGTAAAGCCCCTGCCGGTACACAGCCTTACTGTGACTGAACTGCAGGAATCCATGGCGTCCGTGATAAGCGCCCATACCGCTGTTGCCAACGCCCGCCAGAGGCAGGTCGGAGCATGCTGCGTGCTGGGCACAGTCATTGATCGTGACACCGCCAGATGTAGTGCGCTGGCACAGCGCTTCTATCTCACGCTTGTCCTTGCCGAAATAGTAGAGCGCCAGTGGGCGCGGCTTGTTGTTGATAAACTCTATAACCTTATCGAGTGACTGGTAGGCCTTTATCGACAGCATGGGGCCGAATATTTCATCCTGCATGATCAGGGAATCTTCATCCGGCTCGACGGGCATCACAAAGGGCAATTTGTGCTTCCCGGGGTCATCGAAGGATTCCCCGGCAGGATTGAACACCTCCATGCGCACCTTGCGCGCCTCCAGGTCATCGATATACCCCTTGAGCCGCTGCCAATGTCGCTCGTTGATGACCGACGTATAGTCGGGATTATCCAGCAGGGAGTCATAACACCGGGACAACACCGAATGCGCTTCCTCGATA
>CAJQPR010000162.1 GCA_905480255.1 uncultured Woeseiaceae bacterium
AGGCGGGGTCCAGGCAACGACTGGGTCATCGTCGCGCTGGCGCAACCAGGTGTTATTGAACGCGTGGAGGTCGACACCGCGCATTTCAAAGGTAACTATCCGGACCGGGTTTCGCTGGAGGCAGGTTCGTTTGCAGGCGACGCAGCCGCGACTCCCGATTCAGACCAATGGCAGACACTGTTGCCGGAGACGAAGCTCAAAATGGATCAGCAACACTATTTTGAGGATCTTGAATCGCTTGGCGATATTTCTCATATCCGAATGTCTATTTACCCCGATGGCGGTGTCAGTCGTTTGCGTTTGTTTGGTCGCGTGGGCGGAGCAAAGGAATGACTGTCACCTTGCAGCCCGAGCTATTAACGAGTGAACGATTTGCGCCTTATGGTGATGTTGTCGAAACGTCGCGCGACGCTAGCGACGCGATGAATGAGGCCCGTTTCGAACGCTTCGATGATCTGTGCAAAATTGATCTGATCAATGATGGCCAAATTGCGGTCAGTATCGCTCGTTGCCGAACCCCTACATCACTACCATTGCGACTGGATATGGTTGAGCGCCACCCGCTGGGAAGCCAGGCGTTCGTACCGCTAAGCCCTTGTAAAATGGTCGTCGTTGTCGCTCCGCCAGAGGAGTCCGTTGACGCCAGTGCGCTGCGCGCGTTTGTGACCAATGGTCGGCAGGGAATCAATTATCATCGTGGCACCTGGCATATGCCGTTAATCGCCCTTGGCGAGAGCCAGGAATTCCTGGTAGTCGATCGGGCGCCCGGTGCGGGCAACTGCGAGGAGTGTTTCCTGGAACAGGGCCTCGTGCTCGAGTCGCCCTGAATCCGAGCCTATTTTTTGCGGGATTCAAGCAGAGCTTCCAGGCGATCAATCACGGGCCGGATCTCCGTCTTGTTTTCGCGCAATTCCTCAATCGACAAGCCTGACAATTCATACGGAAGAATCAGCCAGTCGCTTGTTTCGTGCACATAAAAGTCGGGCGGCCGTATGGTTCTCTCTGTCGGCCGATACCAGACGGTCGCAATTCGAATATCGTGCGGCAGGTTTCGGCGGGACTTCTTCGCAAGCTGATCGATGACGGCATTGACACTCGACCCTGTGCTGTAGGCATCGTCCACAATCAACATTGAGTGGTGTTCGCATACTCTCTCGTGCAGGTAACGAAGGCCATGCGCCCGGATCGTTTCCGCACTGTCCACCATCTCGGAATATGTTGCCTGGCCTCGGTACGATGTCCGAATGGCGATGTGATCCGTTTTGACGCCGAAATGGTCAAGCCCTTCCTGTACAGCAATACCAACAGCGCTGCCGCCACGCCAAAGTCCGACGAGGAAATCCGGACGGAATCCGGACTCATAAATATTGGCAGCGAGTTGAAACGAATCGAGCAGCAAGTCGTTTGCGGCGACGAAAGTTTTTTTCATTGTTTAGATCTTCTTTCGACGGCTTTAGGAATGCGTGTAGTATTGCCGGTGGCATTATAACGACAATTCATCGACAAACTATCGATACACAGGCCGGACCATGGATAAGACTGTCCTCTCTGCTCAGGATCTCCTCGAAGATTCGTTTCGCCTTGGCGTAAAAGTGCTTGAAAGCGGTTTTGAGCCAACGCTTATTGTGGCTATCTGGAGGGGCGGAGCGCCTGTAGGCATGGCCTTGCAGGAGGTGCTTGAGTACTGCGGCGTCGAGTCCGACCACATTGCGATCAGGACGTCATCCTACCTGGGTGTTGACGAGCGCGGCGAAGTTGCCATTCATGGTCTCAACTACATCATCAAGAAGATTCGCCGTGACGATCGCGTTCTGATTGTCGACGACGTTTTTGATACCGGCAACACCATTAAGGCCGTCGTTGACGAGATCAGGCGCAGAGCACGCGGCAATACGCCGGAAGAAATCCGGGTTGCTGTTCCATGGTTCAAGCCGAGCAGAAATGAAACGGATATGGTGCCGGATTTCTACCTGCGCGAGACGTCCGAGTGGCTGGTCTTTCCGCACGAGCTGGATGCACTGACGCCCGCGGAGATGCTCGAGGCGCGGCCGAAACTCCATGAAATAGTCTACGGATCTGCCGGCTCCTGAACCGATGAACCGGATTTGCGTATATTGCGGCTCGAGCGCGGGTGTCGATAAACAGTATGTCGATGCGGCACGTGAACTCGCCACGCTGCTGGTTTCAGCGAATATCGATCTGGTGTATGGAGGCGCAACAAAGGGGTTGATGGGCGTCATCGCCGACACGGTGTTGCAAAGTGGTGGCCGGGTCAGTGGAGTGATTCCAAAGGCATTGCAGGAAAAGGAGATCGCGCACAAACAGCTGACCGAATTGCACGTGGTCGATTCCATGCACGATCGAAAATCCCTCATGGCTATCCTGTCGGATGGTTTCGTTGCGATGCCCGGTGGTTTCGGGACGCTGGAAGAAATTATTGAAGTGCTGACCTGGGGCCAGCTACAGTTTCACGAGAAGCCCTGCGGCCTGCTTAACATCAATGGTTACTTCGATCACCTTCTCGCGTTTTTCGATCACGCAACGAAGAGCGGTTTTCTTCAACAACAACACAGAGAAATGCTGCTGGTTGCAGACACGCCCGCAGAACTGCTCGATTTGTTCGAACACTATGAGCCGCCGGATACCCACAAATGGATGTAGATTCGCGATATTCCGGTCGCCTCCTTACCTGAAAATCAGTCGCAACTTGCCTTTTACCGCGCCTCTCAGGTTGCTGCCAAACAGGGAATAGCGAATTCCCAGTTTGCGCCCCCTGAGTTCATGTCCCACACAAACCCTTAAAGGTGTCTCGAACACCTGGACCGGTGCGTCTGTTGGAAGGATGCCCAGGGCGGTCGTGACGTGTATCGAATCATCTTTGAGGTTTACTGCGGGATAGGATGCGCGTGCCGCCGGGCCTCGTTCAACCCACCGATCTTCTTTCGGAATTTTCGGTAGTCTGCTGGCGACGTAGAATGAATTATGATTTGGCAGGACTAGTGACAACGATGCGTTTTCAATCGGGTCATCGCCCTGGTTGTGAACAACGAGTTGCAATTTCTGCACATGCTCTTCGTACAGGAAATAGTCATCCTCAGTCCGGTGTTTATTTCGAATGTCCGAAACTTCCTGCACCAGGTCCTCGGCGCTCCGGTCTTCGTATGGCCTGTCAGAACCGAACAAACGCGCGTGCGTCAGTCGCGCCATTACAGTTGTGGAGCCCGTGTTTGAGAACTTCTTGCGAATGTCCAGCATTTGCTTCAGCTTTTCCGCTGCAACCGCAGATGGCATCTTCGAAAGATCGGCGGTGGGCAGCTGAATATCTTTGTGGATAATTTCCCCCGGAAATCCCACCTCTACACTTTCGTGTGAGATGGACTCGCGAAACTTCTGTTCGAACATTTCCTGCAATTGCCGGCGCCCGAGTTTCACGGTTGCAGTATCCACCCGCACATAGGCGTCGCCGCGTCGCAGGTTTTCAGAAAAGTCTATCCGCATCATGTACGGCTTGTCCTGACAATCAGAAACTTCGTAGACGCCAACGCGTTTTCCGTCGACCGTCACGGGCTGATATTTCACCCGTAGCGGTGGCTCGATATAGTCAGCGACCAGGGAGTGGTAGGAAGGCTTGCCGGAGAAGTCGTCACGATCAATTGTGTGGGCATGCTTGTTGCCCCTGTCGTCATAACTGATGCCCGTCACGATATATCGCGGGCCATCAACCGCTGCATTGGCGATTGCGAGTACATCCTTCAGAAAACGACGGATACCATGATTTCCGTACGCTTCTTCGCGAAACTGTACACCGGTCCCGGGCGTAGCCGACCGGGCTATTTTCAACAGACGGTTCATCCTGCATTGATTCTGACCGATTATGTTCAGTCCGCATCGGAACCAATCGGCACTTCCGGGCGATGGTCGGCGCAATATCTGGCCGCAGGGAAACAGGCATGGTCACCCAAGAATCTGCGCCAGGCACAAAATAACCTGCCGTTTCCGACAGGTTATTCTTTGATATCAGTAAGTTAGTTAAGCCCGGCTGGGCCCGAAATTACCAGCGAAGGCGCCATCCACCCCCGGATGACCTGGACGTGCGGCGTTTGCGCATCTTGGCATGCAGTGAGGCACGTTTGTCCGCAAGCCATTCTTCACGCTCAACGTGCGGGTCTTCGCCCTTGGCTTTGCGCCTTCCTTCCTCGGCTGCACGGAACGAGCAGAATTCTTCATAGGACTCGATTTCTGATTTCAGCTCGCGAATAACGAGTTCCACGTAGATCGCGTCATCCAGGAATCCGAGGCCGGGAACATGGTCGGGAATCAGGTCTTCCGGATCGCAGAAATAGACCAGTGCACCAAGCACCCGGCTACGATCCTCATCGGACAATTGCCATTCATCATCGCCGACCATGTTGATAATTACTTCCAGCTTGGCCAGCCGGTCGCCGATGAAAGCGGGCAGGTCGCCCTCGCTCGCGTCGGCTATCAGTTGTTTGGCCGCAGCCTCGATAGCCTCAGCATTGTGGTCGTCCTGCATGGCCGATTTGGCCTTGTCGACGATTGTCTGAAAATGACCTAGATCCTGATCGCTCAGCGTAAAAGTAATATCAAGTGGCATGACTAACCGTCCTTTTGCGTTTTCTGGTTTTACGGACCAGGCATCGAATTGAATACGAGTCTTATGCTCGCTCCGGACGCCCGACTTCGCCCGTAAAGCCATTGATTGTGTTGATAATTCTGCTGGCCTGACGGTCGAACACCCCGAATTGTATACGGAACGGGCGCGATCGGCTATTTGAAATCGCCCGATGAACCTTATTCTTTGGCCGTTTCAGGCATACTCCGCAGTCTTTCGGGCTCGGGAGAGCGTCAAATTGATCCAGGAAAACGACCCGCTTGCGGTAATCGCCGAAGAGGCACCAAGATTCAGTGATGCTGAGGCAATCGCCGTTCTGAAAGAGCGCTACGGCTTTGACGCAACGGTCGGCACGCTGGTCAGTGAGCGTGATCAGAATTTTCGCGTCCGTACCGCAAGTGGAGAGCAATATGTTCTGAAGATTGCAAACGCTGCCGAAGCTTCCGCGGTGACGGATTTTCAGGTTCAGGCGCTATTGCACATCGCTGCGGTTGTCGCGCGCGAGAAGATTCCAATCGATTCACCTGCGGTCATCCTGACGGTTGATGGCGAATCCCAGATAAAACTGAATTCGACAACCGGACAGCATGTCGCGCGGGTAGTCACCTTCGTCAAAGGAATTCCAATGGCTGAGCGTGTCGCGTCGCCTCAGCTTGCTCGAAACATGGGCGCGTACCTCGCGCACCTGGGAGTTGCGCTCAGGGATTTTTCTCATCCCGGGTCACAGCAAAGCCTGCTGTGGGACCTGCAACAGGCGCTCAATCTGCGTGGGCTCGTAAAATACGTGAATGGTGATGATGTGGCACAGGCAGTTACCGACACGCTTGATGAATTCGAGAGTCACGCTGCGCCGGCATTAGGGTCATTGCGAGCTCAGGTCATCCACAGCGACTTCAACCCTGACAATGTTCTGATTGATGCGGAGGACCCGGACCGGGTTGCCGGCGTTATTGATTTCGGCGATATGCTGTATGCGCCACTGGTGGTCGATGTGGCAATCGGCGCGTCGTATCTGCGCGCCCCGGATGGAGATCCGCTTCGCCTGATCGCAGAATTTATTGCCGGTTACCACAGTGTTCAACCATTGGAACACGCCGAGACAGATATCCTCCGGGAGTTGATTCAGGCTCGGCTATGCACGTCGATTGCCATTCTTGACTGGCGCGCGGCGATGCGTGGCGCAGACGATCCCTACCTCGAAAAGCAGGTTGAAGGGGAGGCATCTGCGGGAAATTTTCTATGCCGTATGCGCGAGATTCCGCGTGATAGTGCCCGCCAGTTGTTCAGACAGATTTGTGCGTCAGTGGATGAATCTAGCCATGATCGTAAGGGTTGAAACCACCGCCCGCATCGACAGCGATATCACTGTCGTCTTTGTCATCATCGGCGTGTTTCAGCACCTTGCGCAGGGCCTGAGTACTGACGAGTGACAATTTATCGTCTTCGACATAGTCATGAAGAGGCTCGAGCATAGCGTCTGCTGGTCTGCTTATCTCGGGCAAACCCTGGTTGTTATCGAGAATCGCCTGGAGCTCCTCATCGTCAATGACTTCGAATCGGCCGCTCGCCGGATGACGGGCCAGTACGCCGTCGGCGGACGTGTTTGCGGCACTTTCTACGGCCCTGCGTTCGGTATCGTCACGCGAGGTGAGGATTTGTTTCAGCATCTGGGTTGAGACAAGTTCAAGCTCGGCGCTTTCGACAGGATCGGCCCAGGCGGAGCGGCCAGAGCCGTCTGTTCGGATACGGCTGGGTCTTTTTACCAGTACTTTTCCTGATGTGTCTTCCGACATGTCGATAACCAAAATACAGGGGCAATCTGATATTGCACCGCCGGCACCAGGCCAGACACTGAACTGTGTCACGATCCCGGGAATCCGTTCAATTTCACAGACTTAAGCGTGATCTGGCGACGTGCGAGGGACGCTGTGGACATTCAGTGAGGATTTTCGACCACTTACAGAAAAAACCGCGCTGCAAAGCTGTGAAACCGGTCAGGGAATCAATGACTTGTGCTCAGTACCATTGCACATATTCCCGAAACCAGGCCCCGAATTTCCCTTTATGAACCTGCCGGTCGTCATGTCAGTAGTCTTAGTTTTCAGCGCCGTCTGTTATTTCCTGCTCGGCGTGCGCCTTATTAGTGGCAAGCGTGAAGTTGGCAGTCTTCCGCTTGGTGCCGCATTTCTCGTCATTTCATTCTGGGTCGTTGGCGGTTCCATCGAAATCATGGCAACCACGTTTCCGGTATTCACCATTGGCCGGGTAGGTCACTATGTTGGAACTGCGCTCGTCCCGGTGTTTATCCTGCTGTGCTTTAGGGAGTTTACGGGCCGCACGACTTCGCCCCGGACAGTCATTGAGCTCCTCATCATTCCTGTGCTCTCAATCATCCTCGCAGCGACCAATTACTGGCATGAGTTCATGTGGTATCTGCCGGTCGCAAACGATGCCGGTGAGTTTCTGACCCGGCCCGAAAATTTCGGTCCATGGTTCAACTATGTTCACCTGCCGTACGGCTACGCCGTAGTCGGTACCAGTATCTTTACACTCATTATGTACAGCCCGGCGATTGCGCCATCGCAACGCCGCGGCCTGTATATGCTTGCCGGGTCGGCGAGTGTCCCGATCATTGCTGTCGTCGCTTATGACATGGGTATAGGGTCAAACACCGTGTCGACCTTACCGGCGACCTTCGCGTTGATGTTGCCAATCTATGCCTGGCTGTTAATTGGTGAGCGAATTATCGAATTCACGCCGCTGGCTTACGAGACCGTTTTTCAGAATATGCAGGACCCCGTCATTGTCGTTGACGATCAGGATCGCATCATCGGACTAAATCACGGCGCTGAAGCATTGCTGAACATGAATGAGTCCGACGCCCTGCGGGAGTCGCTCGACAAAGTGTTCGGCGATGATGCTATGGAAGTGCACATCGCGATCGATACAGGCGAGCCGCAGAAGATGCTCACCAATTCAGGCCGATTCCTGCATATTCAGGTCACCCCGATCACAACAAAAAATGCTGCCGCAAGAAATGCGAATGTAGTGATGTTCCGGGATGTAAGTGATGTCGAGAAAGCCCAGCGTGAAGTACAGAACAGCGAGAAACTTCTGCGCACGCTGATTGATCACTCTGTCAACGGGATTGTTCGTCTGCGCTGGATGATTGATGATGCGCCGGACGCGACCAAGGAGTTGCGCTGTATCTTTGCAAATGCCGCCGCCGGTCGCTATCTCGACTCAGACCCTGACAACATGATCGACTGCAATGCCGAGGATCTCCTGAAGCTGGCAATGACCGGTATGGAGACGGAGGACAGGGAATCGCTCGTCGGTCAGTTGGTTCAGGCCGCGCAGAGCGGCAAGGCAATGGACACGGAGGCGCGTATCGAATCGCGGGGTCAGGGAAAGTGGCTCCGGATCATTAGCGAACCTGTGGGCGAAGACGTGGCGCTGACCTTTGTCGATGTGACCGATAGAAAAGCCAAAGAAGAAAAGATGGAATCGATCGCGCTTACCGATCCGCTCACGGGTGTGCTGAACCGGCGCGGCTTTGAGCGTGACGCGGCGCGGCGCCTGACGGAAAGCAGCGACGATGCAACCGGCGCGCTGCTATTCATCGACCTGAATGACTTCAAGCAAATCAACGACCAATACGGTCATGAGGTCGGCGATCAGTTGCTGACAATAGCGGCCGAGCGCCTGCAAAAGAGCCTGCGATCCCCTGACATTATCGGCCGCCCGGGCGGCGACGAATTTGTCGCGCTGGTGCCTGATGTTACTGCAGAGGTTGCGGAGGAACTCGCGATCCGCCTGGCGAAAACGCTCGAAAAGAGTTATCGGATCGGCAGCAGGGATCTTGACTGTGCAGCAAGTATTGGGCTCGCGCTATACCCTGAACACGCGAACACCCTGACGGGCCTGATGCGGGCAGCGGATGCGGCCATGTATCGTGCCAAGGCCCGCTGCCGGGGTGTCAAGGACATCAACGACACGGACCTGCTCGAAAAAGCGGTCTGATCCGGCGCTTTCGTTGGCGGCGACCGGTTCGAAAAGGCCGTCCGATTCGCGATACCCTGTGAAACATTAGCTGAAATGTCAGCCAGCCAGGTAATAAAACCATACCCGGCCGGGTCACTTAGGTATCAGAAGGGGAGAATCCACGATGCACATGGGCCAGCGGCTCGCTTACGCCGCATTTACCACACTATTTATTAGCGCATTCATTTGTACGCAATCGAATACCGTTTCTGCGGCGGATGGGATTGCCCCGAGTGCCGCTGAGATCAACCCGGTCAAGACCGGTGAGATGGCGCCCGGATTTACGGTTCGGACCGTGGATGACGAACCCTTCGTATTTGACCCAATGAATCTCGACCAGCCTGTCGTGCTGATCACCTTCCGTGGCGGTTGGTGCCCCTATTGCAATATGCACCTTGCCGAACTGCGTCATGTCGTGCCGGAACTCAAGTCAAAGGGAGTCGACGTGTATTTTCTGAGCGGCGATCGCCCGGAATTGCTGTATGCAAGTCTCAAACGCGAAACGCAGGATGATATCGAGGGACTGGGCTATACAATTCTTTCCGATGCGGACACAAGCGCGGCACGGGCTCTGGGTATCGCTTTTCGGGTTGACGACGGCATTTTTGACTATTTCGAGGAGAAAGGTCGGGACATTGACGGCTCGTCGGTCCAGCAATACAACGCACTTCCAGTGCCCGCTGTTTACATTATTGATACCAACGGCAAAGTCACTTATTCCTTTGTCGAGCCTGACTACAAGGTCAGGCTCCCGTCAGAAGACTTGCTCGCAGCGGCCACAGCGGCGGCCGATCAAAATCCCTGAAGTAGTCGAACCCGGCATCTAACTCCCCGCCGGGACTACTTGCGCCGCCAGACCCGATTAGTGGTCTGGCGGCGCATTTTTATGGCAGTCTCCAATTCTGGAGAACCAATACTCCTGTGGGGAGAATAATGAACAAAGGATCCGGCGGCCCGGTCTCGCGCATTCTGAAAGCAGCGGCCAAGGTTGAACCCAACGAAGTCCGGGCAACTATCTTGTCCTTCATTTTCGTGTTTACGCTGATGGCGGCTTATTTCATTATTCGCCCGGTCCGTGACGCTATGGCGAGCGACTGGACCCGTGCCGAAACGAGCTGGCTATGGACCGCGACGTTTTTCTTCAGCGTGGTCGGGGTGTCGCTTTACGGATTTATCATCTCCCGGGTTAGTTTTAGCAAGGTCGTTCCCGGTGTCTATGTGTTTTTTGCTGCTTCGTTCGCTGCCTTTTACCTGGCTTCCGGAATTTCTTCGGACCCGACCGTCGTCGACAAGGCCTTTTACGTTTGGCTTAGTGTTTTTAGTTTGTTTCATGTGTCAGTCTTCTGGAGCTTCATGTCAGGTCTGTTTTCGAAGGAGCAGGCACCGAGGTTGTTCGCTGTAATCGCAAGCGGCGCCAGCGTAGGCGCAATAGTTGGACCGTCGATTCCCGGGTTTTTCGCCGAAGGAATCGGCGTGATGAACCTGATGCTGATTTCGGCGGCGATGTTGCTCATTCCCGTTCCAATAATAGGTTCTTTGCAGAAACTGAAAGTCACGGAGTTGGGCAACGCAAACCTTGAAGCGGATTTGAGCCAGGCAAAACGGCTCGGAAAAAACCCGTTTTCCGGGTTTAAGTTGTTTGTAAGCAATCCCTACTTGCTGGGAATCGGCATTTTCATTCTGATGTATGTGACGATGAGTACGTTCGTCTACATGGAAATGCGCGAGATGCTGGCAGTTTATGAGCGGCCGGAAAGAGCCCAGATACTTGGTCGCATAGACCTCGCGGTAAACTCGCTCGCCATACTGACCGCAATCTTTGCCACGAGCAGGTTGACGACTCGATTTGGTATGGCAACGACATTGTCACTGATACCGATATTGATGGTCGGTGGCTGGGTCGTCGTTGCGGCCGTGCCATTGCTCGGTGTTTTGATTGGTCTGCAGATCGCTCGCCGGGCGGGAAACTACGCGGTAACCCGGCCAGGCAGAGAAATGTTGTTCACATTGGTTGACGACGAAACGCGCTACAAAGCAAAACCTGTCATCGACATCGTGGTTTATCGTGGCGGAGATATGGCCACGGCATGGCTCCACACGGCGTTGCGCGAATCGTTTGCATTCGGATTGGGTGGTGTGGCGCTGATTGGTGCAGTTATCGCTGCTATCTGGGCGATGGCCGGTGCTTATCTTGGGCGAACCTACAACAACGCAATCGCTGCTTCAGCCGATGCGACCGACCAGGAAATAAAGGGAGAGTAGAATTGCAAAAGGCATGGATTTGCGACGCGGTACGCACGCCGATTGGTCGTTATGGCGGAGGGCTTGCCACCGTTAGGACGGATGACCTGGGTGCGATCCCCATCCGCGCGCTGATTGAGCGAAACCCGAACCTGGACCCGGGACAGATCGATGATCTGATTTACGGCTGCGCGAACCAGGCGGGCGAGGATAATCGAAACGTCGCACGAATGTCAGGCCTGCTCGCCGGCTTGCCGCCCAACGTGCCCGCGGCGACGGTCAATCGCCTGTGCGGCTCGGGTATGAATGCGATCGGCAATGCGGCGCACGCCATTCAGGCAGGACAGGCCGATTTGTTGTTAGCCGGCGGCGTTGAATCAATGTCGCGTGCCCCGTTCGTAATGGCGAAAGCAACCACAGCGTTCAGTCGTAACGCGGAAATCTACGATACAACGCTCGGCTGGCGGTTCGTAAACAAGAGGCTGGAAGAGCAGTACGGAATCGATTCGATGGCCGAGACTGCTGAAAATGTCGCAGAAGATTTCAGGATTTCGCGCGATGATCAGGACCAGTTTGCGTTGCGGAGCCAGCTTAAAGCGGCTGCGGCAATTGAGGCTGGTCGATTCGATGACGAGATCGTTGCCGTCAGTGTGCCCCAGCGAAAGGGCGATCCGCTCGTCGTTGATACGGATGAGCATCCGCGCGCGGGCTCGACCATCGAAGGCTTGCAGAAGCTCAGGCCGATCGTCAGGAAAGACGGTACGGTGACGGCGGGCAATGCATCCGGGATCAACGACGGCGCATGTGCCTTGTTGATTGCGTCGGATGATGCCGTTAATAAATTCGATCTGAAACCGGTCGCCAGCGTTGTCGCCTGGGCGTCGGCAGGTGTCGAGCCAAGGATTATGGGAATCGGACCGGTTTCTGCGTCGCGTAAAGCGCTCGGTATAAGCGATCTGTACCTCGACAAAATTGATGTCATTGAGCTTAACGAGGCGTTCGCGGCACAGGGGATTGCGGTGCTGCGCGAACTCGGAATCGACGAAAATGCTGAACATGTAAACCCGAACGGTGGTGCTATCGCACTTGGGCACCCCCTTGGCATGTCAGGTGCGCGACTGGTCACGACTGCGGCGTACCAATTGCAGCGAACCAATGGCACCTATGCATTGTGCACAATGTGCATAGGGGTCGGACAGGGGATCGCGATGATCATCCAGCGGGCATGAGTGAGGCAATTCCAGACGGCGAGACAAGAAATCTCCGCATCATTGCAGAACGTATCCGCTCCCGACGCACGACCAAGCTGTTTCTAAAGCAGGAGGTCAGCAAGCAACTCGTCCTGGATGCGATCGAGCTGGCAAGATGGGCGCCGAACCATCACCTGACAGAGCCCTGGCATTTCTACTTGCTGGGCAAGCAGAAGATTGCAGCGTGTGTCGATTTGATCGGCACTCTGATTCGGGAAACAAAAAAAGACGATGAGCTTGCTGCGTTCAAGGAGGAGTCGGCGAGATCGATGCCCGGCTGGTTGCTGGTGACCTGCCAGAAATCCGCTGACGAGCTCAGGCAGCAGGAAGACTACGCGAGCGTCTGCTGCGCGATACAGAACCTGACGCTTTACCTGTCGGAGGCGGGTGTTGCTGCAAAGTGGACGACCGGGCTGATTACCAGGGATCTGCGTCTTTTCGACATCATGGACATTGACTCAGCAGAGGAGTTTGTTGTCGGCTTGATCTGGTATGGCTATCCGAAAACGCTTCCGACTCAATCCAGGAAAGATGTTTCCGAGATCCTGACGCAAACGGACTAGATAAATGGAAATGGGGTCAGAGTACCTTTCCGGATGTCGAGAAAAGTACTCTGACCCCATTTGTCTAAGGCTGAATAGTCGCTTTGTCGCCGAGGATTCTCTTCCGTAGCAGGAACAACAACGGCGACGCAATTCCGGAAATACCGACCACCAGTGCGACATTCATTATCGTGCCCGTATAGAAAACACTGCTGATAATTGCGCTGGCCGCGCCGGCGAAACTTTGGATGGTGCCCATTATCGAGGATGCCACGCCGGCGATCTCCGGTACCGGATCGAGCGCAATGGCAGTTGCATTCGGCAACAGGAAGGCGGTCGCGCACATGAAAAGACAGGCATTGCCCCAGATCCACCAGAACGGCGCATGCCCGAGCCAGGCTATCACCAGTAGTTGAATTCCTGCGATTCCCGCAATCACTGCGCCGACACCCATCATTTGCATTGCGTCCAACCGGTGAAGCAAATGCCGGTTTATTGCAGACCCGGCGAGAATGGCAACGCCGGTCAACGCAAAAATGTAACCAAAATACTTCACCGGGTATCCGTAGATTTCAACAACAAGCGCTGCTGACCCGCTAATCAGGCTCATGATGCCGATGATCGTAGCCATCATGATCAGAACGCCAAACACGCTACGCCGGTGAGAGATGAATTCCCGGAAGCTGCTTCCCAGCTGGTTGAGAACGTTGTGCCTGACTTTTGGCACATGCGTTTCCCGAAGCGAGGTTTTTATTCCTATCAGAATCATGACCCCCGCGATGGTGGTAGCCGCAAATGGCATTCGCCAGCCGCTTACAGTGACGAGAAATGAACCAACCATCGGCGCCAGCATCGGGGCGGCAGTAAAGACCATGACCATCACCGACATCAATCGAGCCGACTGCGCGCCACTTGAAATGTCACGGACAATCGCGCGAGCGAGCACCATTCCGGCCGAGGAACCGATGCCCTGTACAAATCTTGCGATCAGCATTACTTCAATTGAGCTGCTGATCGATGTAACGATACCTGCCGCGATGAACACGCCGACGCCCGCATAGAGTACGGGCATGCGACCGATTCGATCCGAAGCCAGTCCAAAAGGTAGCTGGCCGACGGCCATACCGGCCATGAAAAGTCCGACGACCTGTTGTCCCGCCGACATATCCGTTGCCAGCGCTCTGACCATCGGTGGAATTGCGGGCAGGCTGATATCAATGGCGAATGCCACAAGGCCCGTCAACAGGCCGAGGACTACTACAAATCTTTTCGATGTCGCCAGGCTGTCGTTCATGCTTGGAATTTGGCGGTCACTTGAGAAACAGGCGGGATCGCGCAGAATAGAGGTTTACTTTCTCAAATCACAGCGTTGCTGTATTTACAGCATTGCTGCGGGGCTATCTCATTGAACGAATGGCTGAAAATCGCAATTCGACGCGACGTGGTTATTCGCGGCGCAAAAGTTGGCCTGATCGTTGGCACAATACTGACAGCAATTAATCACGGCGACCTGATTCTTGCCGGAACGTTGGACGTCAACAGTGCCTGGAAAATTTCGTTGACCTACCTGGTACCGTATTGCGTGTCGACCTATGCAGGCGTCGAAGCGATATTGAAATCACGTTAGCGTCGTTGCGAAAAGCAACGCGACAACGCAATCTCGACGAACGGTTGCCACGTCAATAAGACTGCATCGCTGCGCTCGCAAAGACAGGTCAGACAGGATTCCCTGCGATATACAGCGCCGCCAGCTCGTTCGTCCCGATCCAGTAAGACAATTCCTGTGGGTGACTGATATCCCACAGTGCGATATCCGCGCGCTTGCCAACCTCGAGAGTCCCCCTGTCTGTCAGCCCGAGCGCTCGTGCGGCGTTTCGGGTGACGCCGGCAAGACATTCCTCGGGAGTCAGTTTGAAAAGGGAGGTTGCCAGCGCCATCGTGGTGCGTAGTGAACAGACAGGTGACGTGCCCGGGTTGCAGTCTGTTGCGATTGCTATTGGCACATTTTCGTCACGCAGCTGATTGACCGGTGGCAACTTCGTCTCGCCGAGCGTCAGAAATGCGCCGGGCAACAGAACTGCAACAGTACCGGCTTCGGCCAGCGCACTGACACCATTGTAATGCGTGTACTCCAGATGATCGGCAGACAACGCCCCGAAGCTGGCTGCGAGTTCAGCGCCGCCGCTGTCACTCAGCTGATCGGCATGAAGTTTCACCGGAAGCCCAAGCGAAGCCGCAGTTTCAAATACGCGGCTGACTTGTTTCCTGGAAAATGCGATCGGCTCGCAGTAAGCATCTACAGCATTCGCAATTTGCCGCTCGTGGACCGCCGGTAACATTTCCCCGCACACGACGTCGATGTAGTCATCTGCTTTGCCCTTGAATTCCTCAGGGATGCTGTGAGCACCGAGAAATGTCTTGCTGATCGACAGTCCGGATTCGGCGGCAAGGGCATCTGCAACCTCGAGCATGCGAAGCTCTGCTTCCACATTCAGACCATAGCCGGATTTGATTTCGACCGTCGCGCATCCTTCGGCCTTGAGCAGCCGAAGCCGGGCAGCGCTTTGCTCGGTTAGAGAATGGATATCGGCGTCACGGGTTGCATTGACCGTCGACATAATTCCACCGCCGGCTCGGGCAATTTCTTCATAGGAGACGCCGCGGAGACGTTGTTCGAATTCTGCAGCGCGATTGCCCGCAAAAACCAGGTGCGTGTGACAGTCAATCAGGGCGGGGGTTACCCATTGGCCGTTAAGCGAGCGGGTTTCCCGGGCGGTAGATTCGGGAAGATCATCAGCCGAGCCGAGCCAGGCGATCCTGCCATCCGATATGGCAACTGCCGCGCTCTCGATAACGCCGTAGGCTCCGGCACCTTCGGCCATCGTTGCGACGTTCGCGTCGGTCAGCAGGAGATCCCAGTCCGGCATGGTGTCCACTTCAGCAAGTAATTGCATTGGACCGTAGCATGCACTAGCCTGTATATACAACCTCGGGAAATGACTGAAATGACCGGACTATTCGCCAGGCAGGCGCTGACAGCAAAGGGCTGGGGCCAGAACGTGCGTATCGTGACGGACGCTGGCCGGATTACGTCGATTGAGACCGGCAGTAAGCCGCAGGACGATGACGTCATCGGGGGTATTGTTATCCCGGGGCTCGCCAATGCCCATAGCCACGCGTTCCAGAGGGCGCTTGCCGGCCATACCGAGCAGCGCGGCCCTGAGAGCAAGGATAATTTCTGGAGCTGGCGGAGCCGGATGTACGAACTGGCTGGAAGGATCGACGCCCAATCCCTGCTCGCGGTTGCCCGCCAGGTCTATACGGAAATGGTCGCCACCGGGTATACGTCGGTAGCAGAATTTCACTACCTGCATAACGAACCAGGTGACAGTGACCCGTCGCCTGCGATGTTCGAGGCCATCGCGACCGCAGCTCGCGATGCCGGCATTCGCCTGACCTATGTCCCGATACTTTATGAGAGAGCCGGGCTGAATGAAGCCGGTCCAACAGTTGATCAGAAACGATTTGCGTTGACAGTTGACAAGTTTCTTGAACATTACAAAAACGCTGCGGAGCAATCCGGCGGTTCGTTTCAGACAGGGATCGGCGCGCATAGTTTGCGTGCTGTGACAGCGGAGTCACTAAAGAAAATTGCAGCGGTCGCGAAGCGCGACGGCGTGCCAATGCACATACACATTGCCGAGCAACAACGCGAAGTCGAACAATGTCTGGATGTCATGGGCGCAAGACCCGTCGAGTGGTTGTTAGAAAATTTTGATGTCGATGAAAGCTGGTGCCTGGTCCACGCAACTCACGTCGACGAAGTCGAGTTGTCTGCAATTGCGAAATGTCGGGCTGTGGTTTGTCTGTGCCCCAGCACAGAAGCAAACCTGGGTGATGGTCTGTTTCCGCTGCAGAGGTTTCTCGAGGAAGACGGGCAGATTGCAATCGGTTCGGACAGCCATGTTTCAATAAATCCATTCGAGGAGCTGCGTTGGCTTGAATACGGTCAACGCCTCGTAAGCCAGCGTAGAAATGTGGCGGCCATTCGGAGGGCCCAGACCGGCCGCAGCCTCTTTGAGTCAGCAGTAACCGGCGGCGCTGCCGCATGCGGACACGCGGATGGACAGTTGTCGATCGGCGCCAACGCGGACCTGATGGTGCTGGACGATGACAGCCCGATGCTTGCAGGGCATACAACACGGTCTTTGCTGGATGCACTGGTTTTTTCCGGCTTCACGCTGCCAATAGATCGCATCATGGTGAATGGAGAATGGCAGGTGACGAATGGCCGGCATCGCAACAAAGAAGTCGCAGAAGAGGCCTACCTGACGGTTGCGAAAGAACTCAGGCTGGATGAGGTTGCACTGTGACTGCGGCCGCTATTCCACGCTACCGTCAGCTCAAGGAGCTGATCATCCGAAGAATCTCCACCGGCGAGCTCAGACCACGGGACCGCGTTCCGTCGGAGAATGAACTCGTTGATTCAACCGGCGTTTCCCGGATGACCGCAAACCGTGCGCTCCGCGAGCTGAACGATGAAGGCTATGTCGATCGGGTTGCCGGTGTGGGCACGTTCGTTGCTGATTTTAAAGCCGCATCTCACGTGCTCGAGGTTCGGAATATCGCAGATGAAATCTCGCTGCGCGGACATGATCATTCAGCAAATATCCTTCTTAGCTCCGAAACTCCAGCGGATGCGATAGCAGCTGCCGCGCTACACGTGAATATCAATGCGCCACTACTGCGGTTGAGACTGGTTCACATGGAGAGCGACATTCCGATTCAGCTGGAAGACCGATTCGTGCTGCCGGAATTCGCGCCGGAATTTCTCCAACAGAATTTTGCTGGCATTACACCGAGCGCATTCCTGAGCTCCGTATCGCCGCTGCAGGAGGCGGAGCATGTTGTGCGGGCGGCAATGCCCGATGAAGAAACAAGGAATAGCCTGAACATGGAAGACAACGAACCTTGTCTCGTCGTTACGAGAACAACCTGGGCGCACGGCCAGCCGGTTAGTTTCGCGAGGTTGTATCACCCGGGCAGTCGATTTGAATTATCAGGTCATTACGCGCCGCCTGGAGCTGAAGCGGCGAGTCGTCGCCCTGAACATGGAGCAAGACAGAATGAGTCATAAGGGAAAGCGAACGATCAAGGCGCCAACCGGTACTGATCTGCAAGCCAAAAGCTGGCTGACGGAAGCGCCACTTCGCATGCTGATGAATAACCTGGATCCGGAAGTGGCCGAGCGTCCCGGTGACCTGGTCGTGTATGGCGGCATCGGTAAGGCGGCACGAAACTGGGATTGCTTCGACGCAATCGTTGCAAAGCTGCGTGAGCTCGAGAACGATGAGACCCTGCTGGTGCAGTCTGGCAAGCCGGTCGGTGTTTTCAAAACGCATGCAGACGCGCCGCGCGTCCTGATTGCGAATTCCAATCTTGTGCCGGCCTGGGCTAACTGGGAGCACTTCCGCGAACTCGACCGGAAAGGCTTGATGATGTACGGCCAGATGACCGCCGGCTCGTGGATCTATATCGGAAGCCAGGGAATTGTGCAGGGCACATACGAAACGTTCGCGGAAATGGGTCGCCAGCATTTCTCCGGAGACCTCTCGGGTAAGTGGATCCTGACGGCGGGGCTTGGTGGGATGGGTGGTGCGCAGCCATTGGCGGCGACGATGGCCGGCGCGTCGATGCTTGCCATCGAATGCCAGGCAGATCGAATCGACAAGCGCCTGGAGACTGGCTACCTCGACAAGCGTGCCGACACGCTGGACGAGGCGCTGGAGATGATCGACAAGTCGGTAAATGACAAGAAGCCGCTATCGGTTGGATTGCTCGGCAACGCCGTAGACATTCTGCCGGAGCTGCTGCGAAGAGGCGTACGACCCGATGCGCTGACTGACCAGACATCAGCACACGATCCCGCGAACGGCTATTTGCCCGGCGGATGGACCGTAGAAGAGTGGATCGAAAAACGTAGTTCCGATCCCGACGCGGTTGCTAAGGCCGCAGTTAAGTCGATGGCATTGCACGTGCAGGCGATGCTCGAATTCAATTCATTAGGTGTGCCGACATTCGACTATGGCAACAATATCCGGCAGGTTGCGCTTGACGAAGGCGTTGAGAACGCATTCGACTTTCCCGGCTTCGTTCCGGCTTACGTTCGACCCTTGTTTTGTCGCGGCATCGGACCGTTTCGCTGGGCTGCACTAAGCGGCGACCCGGAGGACATATACAAAACGGATCAGAAAGTGAAAGAACTGATTCCGGATGACCCCCATCTGCATAACTGGCTGGACAAGGCGCGGGAGCGCATACAGTTCCAGGGACTGCCCTCGCGCATTTGCTGGGTTGGGCTGGGACAGCGCGATCGTCTCGGATTGGCATTCAATGAGATGGTTCGTACTGGAGAACTCAAGGCTCCTGTCGTGATCGGTCGCGATCATCTCGACAGCGGCAGCGTAGCAAGTCCCAACCGGGAAACGGAAGCGATGAAAGACGGTTCCGATGCCGTTTCTGACTGGCCAATTCTGAATGCGCTGTTGAGTACCGCCAGTGGCGCGACATGGGTGTCATTTCATCATGGCGGCGGTGTCGGCATGGGCTATTCGCAGCATGCAGGTCTCGTGATCGTTTGCGACGGAACCGAAGAAGCAGACGCGCGCATTGGCCGGGTTCTGTGGAACGATCCGGCCAGTGGCGTTATGCGTCACGCCGATGCCGGTTACGACGACGCAATTGATTGCGCAAAGGAGCACGGACTCGATCTACCTATGATTGGAGGGAAGGGGTGATGGAGCTCGAAATAGATGATCAGAAACTTACGCTCCGAATGTTGCGTGACGCCTGGCGTTCACCGATCAGTCTGACTATCGGCGACAAGGCACGGCGCCGAATCGAAGCATCTCTGCAAAAGATCTCCGACGTACTGGCGAGTGGCGACCAGGTCTATGGCGTAAACACAGGATTCGGCCTGCTTGCTAATGTACGGGTCGGTGACGATGAATTGGGCCAGCTCCAGGAAAACCTGATCTGTTCCCATGCAGTTGGGGTTGGCGATTTGTTGCCGGATGAGACGGTGCGCCTGATCATGCTGATGAAAGTCAATGCACTCGCCCGGGGATATTCCGGCGTTCGACCGGCACTGGTAGAGGCGATGTGTGATCTGCTCAACAACGAAATTTATCCCGCTATTCCCGGCCAGGGCTCCGTGGGTGCATCGGGTGATCTCGCGCCGTTGGCGCATATGGCCGGAGCGCTTATCGGTTTTGGCGATGTGCGTGTTGGCGGCCAGATAATGCCGGCCACGGATGCGTTGAAGAATGCGGGCCTCAGTCCGGTCAGGTTGGCACCGAAGGAAGGTCTCGCATTGTTGAACGGGACGCAGGTGTCCACAGCAATCGCGCTGACGGCCGCGTTTCGCACGGAACATGTATTTGCCGCTGCGTTAATTGCCGGCGCCATGGCGACGGATGCAATAAAAGGCAGCGACAGTCCGTTCGATGAAAGAATTCAGGAGATTCGTGGACACCATGGGCAGCGAGACGTCGCTGCAATGTTGCGTCGTTTTCTGGACGGCAGCGATATTCGCGCGTCTCACGTGGATTGTGACCGCGTGCAGGATCCGTATTCTATTCGTTGCCAGCCGCAGGTTGATGGAGCCTGCCTCGATGTATTGCGCCACGTATGCAGCGTGCTTGAAGTTGAAGCAAACGCGGTCACTGATAATCCACTGGTATTCAAGGACGCGGTGCTCTCGGGCGGCAACTTCCACGCGGAGCCGGTGGCGTTTGCAGCTGATTACCTGGCGCTTTCAATCGCAGAAATCGGGTCGCTGTCGGAGCGACGCATTGCGCTCCTGGTGGATCCACACATGTCCGGCCTGCCGGCGTTCCTCGTGAATGAAAGTGGACTGAATTCAGGATTCATGATGGTTCAGATCGTTGCTGCGTCCCTTGCGTCGGAGAGCAAAGTGCTTGCTCATCCTGCAAGCGTCGACAGTATTCCGACGTCTGCCAACCAGGAGGACCATGTCAGCATGGCTACCTTTGCTGCCAGGCGACTGCATTCGATGCTCGACAACGTCAACAACATCGTTGCCATCGAGTTGCTTTCGGCAGCCCAGGGTATCGATTTCCATCATCCACGCCGCAGTTCGGAAATCCTCGAAAAAGCGCACAAGCGAATTCGCGAAATCTCTCCGAGACTCGACAGCGACCGGTCATTGAAACCTGATGTCGACGGAGTCTGCGCATTAATCGAGTCCGGCCACTTCTTTGCCGACTGCGATTCGATCCTGCCCAGCGCATGACCGAAGTCTTTTCCCACTTTGCGGGAGATTCGCCGCTTCTCGTCAGTATTCCTCACGATGGGCGGGCACTGATGCCTGGCCAGGAAGAACGGATGACGAGCACAGGCAGGACACTGCCGGACACGGACTGGCACGTTCAGAGGCTTTACAGGTTCGCAACGGAACTCGGTGCGAGTGTTGTTGCCGCCAATTACTCTCGCTACGTCGTCGACCTCAACCGGCCGGCAGACGATAGCGCGCTTTACGGCGGGCAGATCGCAACGGGACTTTGCCCGCTTAGAACCTTTGCCGGGGAGGATATTTATTTATTCGGAGAAAGCGTGTCTGCCGAAGAGCAGTCAAGTCGGGTCAGGGACTACTGGCGGCCATATCATGACACGCTTCAGCAAACGATCAGTGCGATCAGGGCGCGCTTTGGTTACGCATTATTGTGGGACGCGCACTCGATTGCGACCGAGGTACCGCTATTGTTTGACGGGCATTTACCGGATCTGAATGTCGGCACTAATGGCGGACAAACTGCAGCGCCAGGGCTTGAGACCGCCGTCATGGCGGTAGCCCACGCATCGCCTTACTCGAGTGTTCTGAACGGGCGTTTCAAAGGTGGTCATATCACCCGATGCTACGGCAATCCGGAAAATGGCGTCCATGCAATACAACTTGAACTTGCCCAGCACACTTATATGGATGAGAGATCGCTTGAATTCGATGAGGAACGTGCTGCCCGGTTGAGATCGACCATTCGGGACATGCTGGTGGCATTCCAAACCGATATTTCGGCGTAGTTTTCACTGATATTCAGCATTCTTTCAGGAACCAGTCGGTAATCTGCGACGTCTACATTAATAATTGCCAGATGGGCTATCATTGCCCCAATTAACTTCGCTAATTTTTTGCAGGATCTGAAACGATGAAGAGAGTCTTCTATTCGATTATTGCGGCAGCGTTTCTGTTGCCAGTCTCCGCGAGCGCTGCGGACTCTGCGGCGGTGCTTGACGCCAAGGTCAGCGAGACCATCGAAGCCTTCCAGCGGGAAGTCAACGGCGGCGATGTATTCCTCAGGCAGGCCGCCGGATACCTGGTATTTCCGCGTGTAATTAAAGTGGGAATTGGCCTGGGCGCGGAAACGGGCGAGGGCGCTTTGCGGGTAGCCGGTCGTTCGGCTGCCTATTACCGAACAACCTCCGGATCCTTCGGCTTTCAGCTCGGTGCGCAAGCCAAATCAATAGTCATCGCGTTCATGACCAAAGAGTCCCTGGCTGCATTTCGAAACAGCTCGGGCTGGCAGGTCGGCATCGACGGATCAGTTGCACTGATCGATCTTGGTGCAGGCAAGCAGATCAACACCAAGAACATCAAAGATCCGGTTGTAGGATTCATTTTTGGCTCCAAGGGGCTGATGTATAACCTGACCCTGGAAGGTACAAAGATTTCGCGAGTCAATAAAGATCGCTGACAGAGTGACAGAGCACCCGGAGCCGGTCGTCGGGTAGTTCGCTGACATTTCGCCGGTCGCGTCAACGAAAACGACAATATGGCTGACGCAAAGAAGAAAAAGGAAAAGAAGCCTTCGTTCGTCGAACGAATGAAATCGCGTGGTCGTGAAGCGAAGCGGCTCGGCGTAACTCTGAAGGACGAACCGAAACAGTTCCCCTCCGAAGTCCATGGCGTGATTCGCAGGTCCTTACGGAAAGTATGGCATGCGCGTGGCGGTGGACTTTATGCCTGTGGTTTCGTGATTACCTTCGTCTACCTGGAAATCAGGATGATTGTCGTTGACATCTTTGAGGCCGAGAGCGTCGGAGCGTTCTTCAGCGAGCAGGCCACCGAGATAGTGTTCAAGTACCTCGGAGAATCGATCCAGAACACCATCAGTGCGTTCATCTGGCCGGTCCACATCATTGAGCTTAAGTCCCCATGGGGCGTCGGCATACTGATTGTCATGTACCTGGTGTTCGCCAACTTCATCAAGGCTCCACTGGAGATGTGGTTGTTTCATGATGCCGAAGCGCCAGAAAAAAACGGCGCGGGAGACCAATAGTGGACCAAAAAATACCCCTGATCTGTGAGTGGCGAGTGTCCGGTATACCCCCGAAAGCAGCCGCTCGCTAGAATTGATTTGAGCGGCTGCTTTTGACCCGAAGCGGACATCAACAATCTGAGATTACCTGTATTGAAAACAACAAGCTTGAAAGATACTTTGGAATTGGTCGGTATTGCTGCAGTTGTTTTAGGGCTTGTCCTCGTCGCTTACGAATTGCGGCAAAACAACGAGCAACTTGCAGAGTAGTCCCGCCAATCTGTCGCCGACGGTATCAGGCAGATTACACTTTCGGTCGCAACGTCGCCCGATCTCGCTCGACTACTTTCCCGTGAGACTTCGCTTGAAGAAATGACGGGGTCTGAACGAATGCAGTTTGGCGCTTGGTTTGCCGCGTGGCTCAAGAGTGCAGAGCATGCCTTTATCCAGCAGCAAGATGGCATCCTCGATGAGGAGATCTGGTTGGCGCGACGAAATCAGGCAATAGGAATGCTTGAACGCGAAAAGTTTGATTATCTCTATCAGACCAACAGGGAAAATTTCGTGCCGGCATTTATTGCCCATTTAGATGAGGTCTTGAATGAACGGGAAACTCGATAATCTTGAGTGACAATACCTAACTCGCCGGCCACTCTTGGCCGAAAGTGGCCGCTTACCAGAAATTAGTTAGACTGTCCGGTATTGACCTTTAGTGGCCAGTCGGAACTGCCCTAGATTGAGTGAGAAATGCCGCAATCTGGCGCAGAATGTAGTGGCCTTGCATTCGAGAATCAGGATTCGTGGAGTAGGACTTCGGGGTGATATTAAACCGCATTGCCACGGCCCTTCGTGGAAGAGATTGGACCGCCGTCGCGATCGAATTTGCGGTCGTGGTGCTGGGCATTTTTGTCGCACTCCAAGCTGAAGATTGGAATCAGGAGCGCACGAATCTTCAACTTGAGCAGGTCTACATCTCGCGTTTAGCCGATGAAACGAGGGCCAATCTCAGTTCCTTAAAGGAACATGAGCAGGTATTCGAAGAGAAGATTCAGTTCATTCTCTCCCTGCCAGATTTGCACCTGGATGAGGTTATCCAGCGAGATCCTGATGCTTTCATGTATCAGCTCGATAATTCTGCATACGTTGCGTTACCGGATTTGCGTTCGGAGACTTACGAGGAGCTCGAGAGTACTGGTCGACTGGCGCTACTTCGTGGCGCGCAGCTTCGGGGCGCGATCGCAAGCAATCTCAATGACTACAGGTCACTTCGGCCAGTGGTCAGTCAATCGATTGGTGGCTATCGACGCTTGTTGTTCGAAACGCTTCCGGGTCAATCCTATTACGATTTTCGGTTCGGAACCGGCTATGCGGACAGTGCGACCATTGCTGCGTCAGTTGAGGCGTTCAGGAGCGATCCTCGCTTTGATGCGGCCGCAAACGCAGAAATCACGTATGGAACCGACGTGTTGTACTGGGTCCGGCTGTTCATTCGACGTACGGAGGGAGTGCTCGCGCTTCTGGAAACAGACGAGTAGCGGTAGTCCGGCCTGACAAACCGCCACAATTGCTACTTCTGGTGGCCGCTTTTGGGCGAAAGCGGCCCCTGGCGTTGAGTGGCGAGTGTCCGCTATACCCCCAATACCGGACATCGGGGTGCTAATATCGAGCCTTAATTGAACGGCTGCTTTTGACCCAAAGCGGCCGTTCACAATCCGCTTAAAAAGAACCAAAAAAAGGACCAAATAATGAGATTCGTTGTTGCTTTGATGTGTGTAAGCCTGTCTGTTGTCGCCCATGCACAGGACGAATCACCCGTCCAAACTCTTTTCACAAACGTAAACATATTCAACGGTACCGATAATCGCCTCTATGAAGATCACTTCGTCTTGGTTGAAGGCAATCTCATCAAGTCGATCTCCGATAGCGCCATAACACCCGGCGCTAATACGACGGTCAT